>ONRD01000006.1 GCA_900320185.1 uncultured Bacteroidales bacterium | reverse complement strand
TTAAAAAGTTAAGGGTTATTATTATGTATAACTCGACAATCTATTATGGCTTTACAGCTCTGTAACCTGGTGTCTAAGAACCTTTCATGTCCAAGACTGGTCCTGACTGTCGCCCTGGCGTTCCTGGGCGGCGTCGCTGCCTCCGGGCAGGAAAGGAGCGTTACGGAACGGAGTGATTCCCTGCCGCCAGCCACGAAGACATCGAAGCCCCCTCTCAGGAAAGGTGCCGGCAACTATAACCTGCAACTTGTCAAAAGCAACCTGACCGTAAGTGCCATGGGGGAGAGGGACCCGGTGAAGTTCATCCAGACCCTTCCGGGAATATCCTCCGGCCTGGAAGGGGGAAGCGCCTATTTTGTCCGCGGAGGGAACTTGGGCGGAAATGTCCTTACTCTCGACGGGGTAAGGATCTATGGCACAAGTCATCTGTTCGGGATCACCTCGGTTTATTCTCCGGATCTTGTGGGAAGCCTTGACTTCTCCGTCGGAGGTTTCTCCTCCGGAGAAGACAACCTCACGGCTTCGCACATCAGGATACGGTCCACGGAAGAATTCTCCTCAAAGTCCGGCCGGAGTGCTTCCGTCAGCAATTTCATCATCGGTGGCAGTGCCGGCCAGAGGGTGATAGGCGACCGCCTGAGTGTGTTCGCCGCTGCCAGGATCGCGCCAGTCAAGGCGGAATGGAATCTTCTAAAAGGCTATGCGGCTGAAAAATCCGAATATGCAGCCTGCATCAGCGACGTTTCAGCTGCCGTCTATGACCTCTATGCCAAGGTGCTCTTCAAGGAATCTTCGCGGTCGAAGTACGCATTGTCTTTTTTCAACAGCCACGATGCCTACTGGTACCGTTACAAGGATTCTGAGGACAACGCCCTTTGGGGTAACTTGGTCGTGAACCTGGAGCACGACTGGAATTCCCTGGAGGGAAACAACCTCCTTGGTGTCTCCTATAACAGGTTCGCTACCAGCCAGGGGCAGAAGATGTTCTCCTACCTGACAACCAATGCAATGGCAATCCGCAGCAGCATAGAAGAGGTTGAAGCCCGCTTCCATCGGCATCGGAAGAGAAGCGGGGTGCGGACCCTGTCCTGGGACGCGAAAGCGCGGTACACGGTGTACAATCCCGGTTCTTCAGTCTCGATCGCAGGAGAAGGAGTGGTCTTCCCCACGTATTCTCCTATGGGCAACAACTACAGGAAGACTGCCTCGGGGATGCTTGGAGTCCAGGAGGAATGGAATTCTCCCGGGAAATATGAGGCCCGCGTGGCAGCGAGGGCTTCGCTGTCCGCCTTTATGCCAGGGAAGCCGTCGAAGGCGGAAGTCGTGGCCTCGCCCGAGGCAGGCGTGATGCTGCGCCGATATCTTCCGGGCAACTTCTGCATAGAAGCTACTGCAGACTATCTGGTCCAGTACAACCATACCCTGGAAGGAGTCCCTATGGGGTGGTCGCTTGATATGACAGTACCATCGTGCAAGGGGTTCCCTCCCGAGAAAACAGGCCAGGTATATACCGGTCTGATGTACAGTTGGGGCTGCTATTCACTCTCCGCCGGTGCTTATGCGAAACGGATGTGGAACCTTGTCTATTATTCCGATGCAACTTCCCTGTTCAGTTCGGCAATGGCTGGCTGGGAGGATAATATAGATGTCGGAGACGGATGGTCCAAAGGTATGGAAATTCTGGCCGAGAGGACCGGGAAGGTTCTCAGCGGCAGGATAGCCTACACCCTCTCAAAGACCGACAGGAGATTCGGATCGGTAAACCACGGTGTAGTTTTCCCGTCCAAGTTCGACCGTCGCCATATCCTGAACGTGAGCACGGAGATCAAGTTCCTTGACAACCTGCGGACCGAAGCCGGGATCACGGGCTTCTTCACCTACCAGTCCGGGACGCTTGAGACGGTTCCGGTCGGAAGGGAAATCGCATTCGACATATTCGGCGACCGGATAGTGGAGTCAAATGTATTCACTACGATAAACAACTACCGGATGCCCGCCTACATCCGTCTGGATGCCGGCCTGTATGCCCGGTTCTCGAAGGACCGCCATCCGCAGTACCTGGGAATAGGCGTGTACAATGTGCTGAACCGCCACAATCCCTGCCTTATCAATTACGACACGGAAAAAGGGGAATGGCGCAAGATTTCGCTCATTCCCCTTATGCCCAGCCTGGGCTACCGTCTGGAATTCTGACAGGGCGTCAGTCCTTCGTCTCCTTCAGGGCCTCCCTAATGCGGCCTTCGTGTGTCCGAGGCCTCCGACCTCAGGATATTCAGGATATTCCTTGAAGAGGGGTTCGTGAGCGTGATAGGGAAGGGCAACAAGGAGAGGGTCGTACCCCTTGGGGAGATGGCGGCCAGGGCGGTTTCCGAATATCTCGGTGTCAGGCCTCAGAGTGCATCTCCGCAGTTCGACGACATCCTGTTCCTGAACCGTTTCGGGAAGAAACTCAGCAGGGTGGCTCTTTTCTCGATGGTGAAAAAGCAGGCGATGCTTGCCGGAATCCACAAGGAAATATCCCCGCACACTTTCCGTCACAGTTTCGCGACACATCTTATAGAAAACGGGGCCGACTTGCGTGTCGTCCAGGAGATGCTCGGACACGAGAGCATCCTCACCACGGAAATATACACCCACATCGACTCCTCGACCTGGCAGAGGGCCGTCCTGGAGCACCATCCGAGGAAATGAGGCCGGCGGGGGGATGTCTAGTTCTGATATGAGTTTACCGAGGTTGAACAATGAGTAGTTAGTTTTCAAATAGCTCACACGCCTGGTTTTGGCAATAGGCTGTAAATCAATGTATTAATTTTCGTTAACGTGATAGGTGGGCTGTATTTTGAGGGACCTTCACACGCTGTAGTTTTGTAATATGCTAATAATGAGATGTTTATCTTTTTGGTGCGTGTTAGCTATTTGAAAGTAAGTTGACCAAGAGAACCCAAGATATTCAGATTCATCAATAACTCGGCACCCCACCTCGTTGGTCGGTACAAAAAATGTTTGCTTATCGGGCACATGCCGGGAAGATTCTTCGCTTCGCTCAGGATGACTACGTCGCCAGAATGACGGCATACTTAAGTCTTTTACGCTGAGGGCCTGTTTTTGTGGACAGGTTCCGCCTGAAACCCAAGCCATCTACAGACGTGTGGGGTGAAGAGGATATGAGCAGGCCGCAAGCGGTGTTGTCCTGAGGACCCTGGCCACCCGCGGCCGTAAGCGGGAGGGACCCACAAGCGCAGCGCAGTGGGAGGGATGGAGCGAAGCGGAAGGTCCGAAGGACAATACTGCTTACGGCAGCCCGTCACCCTGCAGCCCGTCAACTATAAATGAAGAGGAGGCCTCAAAGTCAGCGGATTCATCAGTCTCCGTCAATGATCAACCAAAAAAAAGGTCGACCATTTTGGTCGACCTCGCCATTCTGCGAAAGGTATCGCCGCGTCAGTCCTTCGTCTCCTTCAGGGCCTCCCTTATCCTGGCCTCGATTTCGTCGGCCAGTTCGGGGTTGTCCCTGAGAAGTTGTTTGGTGGCTTCGCGTCCCTGGGCCAGTTTCTGGTCGTTGTAGGAGAACCAGGAACCGCTCTTGCCGATGATCCCGAACTCGACTCCAAGGTCCACGAGTTCCCCGGCCTTGGATATTCCCTGGCCATAGACTATGTCGAACTCGGCCTTCTTGAAAGGTGGAGCCATCTTGTTCTTGACCACCTTGACCCTCGTCCTGTTGCCGAGGGCTTCCTCACCGTCCTTGAGCTGGGTGATCCTGCGGACGTCGATGCGCACTGAAGCGTAGAATTTGAGGGCGTTGCCACCCGTGGTGGTCTCGGGGTTGCCGAACATGATGCCGATCTTTTCCCTTAGCTGGTTGATGAATATGCAGCAGGTATTGGTCTTGGAGATGTTCGCCGTGAGTTTGCGGAGGGCCTGGCTCATCAGTCTTGCCTGGAGTCCGACCTTGTTGTCTCCCATCTCGCCTTCGATCTCCGCCTTGGGGGTCAGGGCGGCGACCGAGTCGATCACCACGATGTCGACCGCTCCCGAGCGGATCAGGTTGTCGGCTATCTCGAGGGCCTGCTCGCCGTTGTCCGGCTGCGAAATCAGCAAGGTCTCGAGGTTGACTCCGAGAGCCTTCGCATATGTCCTGTCAAACGCATGTTCGGCATCGATCATCGCTGCGATGCCGCCGGTCTTCTGGGCCTGGGCGATCGCATGGATCGCCAGGGTGGTCTTGCCGCTGGATTCGGGTCCGTAGATCTCGATGATCCTTCCCCTGGGATAACCGCCTATCCCAAGCGCGTGGTCGAGCGCGACTGAGCCGCTCGGAATGACCTGTACGTCCCATTGTGGCTGATCTCCCAGCTTCATGATCGTCCCTTTCCCATAATCTTTCTCAATCTTGTCGATCGTGGCCTGCAGCGCCTTCAGTTTTGCGGCGTTGATGTCTGCGGCCTTTGCCTCTGCCTCTTTTGCCATAATGTATAGGTGTTAAATTGTCAAAACGGGGGAAAAGATGTCCCCCTTCTCGCAAAGTTATTAAATTAACTGTAAATCTGCCATTATTTTTCGCTAATTTTGCAATCGATGGAAAAACCTGACGCCATGAAGGAAAAACTGCTTGGAAAAACCCCCGGAGAACTCAAGGCTGTTGCCCTGGAATGCGGTCTGCCGCAGTTTTCTGCCAAACAGATCGCGCGCTGGCTGTACGTCGGAAGGGTATCTTCCATAGATGCGATGACCGACATCTCCAAGGCGGGAAGGGAGGCCCTGAAGGACCGCTATGACCTGGGCCTGACAGCACCTTCAGCATGCAGCGTCTCTTCGGACGGTACCAGGAAATACCTCTTCCCGGTGCGGTGCCCTCTTGCCGGTGGCTTCGAAGACAGTTCGGTGGAGGCCGTGATGATCCCGGACGATGACCGCAGGACCATCTGCGTCTCATCCCAGGCAGGATGCCGGATGGGCTGCAAGTTCTGCATGACCGGGCGCCAGGGTTTCCACGGTAACCTTTCCCCCGCAGACATCCTGTCCCAGTTCATATCCATCGATGAATCACGCTCGCTGACCAACGCCGTGTTCATGGGGATGGGCGAACCGTTGGACAATTTCGGCAATGTCATGCGTGCCGTCGAGGTCCTGACTGCGGACTGGGGATTCGCCTGGAGCCCCAAGCGGATCACCCTGAGCACCATAGGCGTCATACCGAACCTCAAGGCTTTCCTTGACGGAACGCGTTGCCATGTGGCGGTCAGCCTCCACGATCCTTTCCCGGACGAACGTCTGGACTTGATGCCGGTCCAGAAAGCCTGGCCACTGGAAGATGTGATAGGACTTCTCCGCCAGTATGACTTCACCGGCCAGAGGCGCGTCAGCTTCGAATACACCATGTTCTCTGGCATCAATGACACCAAGAGGCACGCCGATGCCCTGATCAGGCTGCTCCGTGGACTTGAGTGCAGGGTCAACCTGATCCGCTTCCACAAGATACCCGGCGCCCCTTACGAGACTTCGCCCGCGGTGGTGATGGAGAACTTCCGCGACAGGCTGTCCAACCATGGGATAACCGCCACCATCAGGGCATCGAGGGGAGAGGATATCCTTGCCGCGTGCGGGATGCTAGCCGGCGAGCACGGCGCAGGACTGAAAGAACGTTGACTATGGGAAATCTTGACAGAATAGCGACTCTTGTGGCGTTCCTGCTGCTTGCTTCCATGCCGGCGGCGGTCGGGCAGTCGCAGCATGCCCGCCTCGATGAGGAACGCGAGGCAAGGGACCTTCGGGTGGAGAAGATCCGCTCTAAACTGGCCGAGGTCCGCAAGAGCGAGAAGCGTCCCACCGTAGCGCTTGTCCTCAGCGGAGGAGGCGCCAAGGGGGCTGCCCATGTGGGCGTGATACGTTACCTTGAATCCATAGGCATGCCGGTGGATGTTGTGCTCGGCACCAGCATGGGCGGCCTGGTCGGAGGCTTGTACAGCCTTGGCTATGATGCCGGCCAGCTGGACACGCTCATCCGGGGTATAGACTGGGACATGGCCCTCAGCGACAAGGTTCCGAGGGACTATCTCTCCTACACCAGGGTCAAGTACAAGGAGAAGTTCGTGGTCTCGTTCCCCTTCTATTATTCGAAGGACGACTATATCCGGCAGAAGGAAGACGACAACCGCTATCCAAGGCGCTCGGACGACCAGCTGCACTTCGGCGCCGACCAGGCGGATGCTTCGGACTTGGTCAAGGACAACATCCTCGGAAGCCTCCCTTCCGGGATGGTTTACGGCCAGAACGTAAGCAACATATTCAGTTCCATGTCCGTCGGCTACCAGGACGAGATAGATTTCTACGACCTTCCGATTCCTTTCATCTGCGTTGCCACCGACCTGGTGACCGGGACGGCGAAGATCTGGACCAGGGGCAAGATCAACACGGCGCTGCGTTCGACCATGTCCATCCCGGGGCTGTTCGCTCCCGTCAAGACTGACGGGATGGTACTCGTCGACGGCGGCATGAGGAACAATTATCCTACCGACCTTGCCAGGAAGATAGGTGCCGACATCATCATCGGAGTGAACCTTTCCAGTGGCTACAGGACATATTCGGAGATAAACAACCTTGGGGAAATCATTGATTCCGGGATCGATTTGATGGGAAGGTCTTCGTTCGAGAGCAACGTGGACATCCCGGACGTGACGCTCAAGCCCGACCTTACCGGTTACAACATGCTGAGTTTCACCGCGGCAAGCATAGACACAATCATACGCAAGGGCTATGAGTCCGCCCTTGCCGAAGCTCCCGCCCTGGATTCCCTTCTCAGACTGACGGGTTCTGCGGGGACGAAACTGCGCAACCGGAAAGCGGAGGACCTGGGTGCCAGGAAAGTGATGATCGACGGCATTGAGGTGACCGGTGTCTCCGACAAGGAAAGCCTGTTCCTGCAGGACAGGATGAAGATGTTCGCCGGCACCCGTATGGGAAAGGACGAGATCGAGGACGCCGTTGCCAACATTTTCGGGACCAATGCTTTCGACTATGTCAACTATGAACTCCACGGGTCGCAGGAACCATACAGGCTTGAACTGAAGTGCAAGAAAGGGCCCATAAGCCAGGTGGGGTTCGGTTTCAGGGTCGATACCGAGGAGATAGTGTCGGTGCTGCTGAATATCGGGATCGGGGTCCAGAAGATACAGGGATCGATGCTGGACTTCACCGGAAAGGTGGGAACCAATCCTTATGCGTCCCTGCATTATTCCTATGTCGCCCCGAAGGGAATGACGCTGAATGCCGAGACCTCGGTCCGCTACACAAATAGGAATACCTTCAGTCTCGGCGATAACAGACTGGGAATCAACTATTTCAACCAGAGGACCGACCTCTACCTGTCAAACATCCGCTGGTCCCGGTTCTTCTTCAAGACCGGAATCCGGAGCGACTATTACAGGATAAACTCGCTGATGAGCGAGGACGTCATCGGTGACTACGATTTCAGCAGCTTGACAAACAATTATTTCTCCTCGTTCATAAAAGGCGAGCACTATTCCTTCGACAACGGTTATTTCCCCACCAGGGGACGCTCCACGGTCCTCTCTTACGAGTGGATCTACGGCGGCCTCCCTCACGACATAGGACATTTCCATGTGCTGATGCTTTCCGCACGTGCCGTCCACGGTACCGAGCATATCGCCTTCCTTCCTTCCGTCAACATCCGTTACCTCATCGGCGATGACGTCCCTGTCCCTTACATAAACGCCATCGGCGGTTTGATGCCGGGCCGTTACATCGAACAGCAGGTGCCGTTCGTGGGCGTAAGCAACGCCGCGGCCATGCAGAACATCCTGGGAGTAGTCGGCGGAGAGTTCAGGGTGCGGCTGAGCACCAACAACTACCTCTCCCTAATGGGCAATTTCGCAGTCTCTGCGAACGACCTGGGCGATTTCGAGAACTTCGGCAGCGGGAACGTCAAGACTGTGACCGGCATGGGGGTCCAGTACGCCTACAACTCCATAATCGGTCCGCTTAAGGCTAATGTCAACTGGTCGACTCTGACCCATAAGGTCGGCCTGTACCTGGGGGTGGGCTTTGATTTCTGACACCATGGAGACTGAAGGATACGAACAGGTTCTGGGCAGGTTGCAGGCCCTGTGCTCGAGAAGGGAGTGCTGCAGTTCCGACATCCTGAGGAAGGCGACAGCCTCCCTTGACGGCGACTCCGCCCTTGCCGGGAAGTTGCTCACTTCCCTTCAGGAAGACGGATTCGTGGATGACGGCCGCTATGCCGCCGCCTTCGCCAGGGAGAAGTCCAGGCTTTCCGGCTGGGGGCCTGCGAAGATAACCACGGCCCTGGTCATGAAGGGGATACCGCGGGATACGGCCAGGCAGGCGCTCCTCCAGATCGACGAGGCTGAGGCTTTCAGGAAGATGGTCTCGGTCCTGGAGGCGAAGTACGCTGCTTTGCGGGGCGACCCGAACGAGAAGTTCAAGCTTCTCCGCTTCGCCCTGGGCAGGGGATATGACTATGAAGCCGTCGCCCCTGTGGTGGAACGGCTGTTGTCGGGCCTCGAAGCCGGAGTAAAAGATGATGATGAATAATTTGATATGAATATGGAAGCTATTGTCAAAACTGGATTCAACCTGCCCGGGCAGGTTGGCAAGTACGTCGGGAAGGTCCGTGACGTCTATGACATCGATGGTGATTATCTGGTCATGGTCGTGACCGACAGGATCTCCGCCTTCGACGTCGTCCTTCCGGAGGGCATCCCCTATAAAGGGCAGGTGCTGAACCTGATTGCCGCCAAGTTCCTGGACGCTACCTCGGACATCCTCCCCAACTGGAAGGTGGCTGTTCCCGACCCTGCCGTCACTGTGGGCCTGAAGTGCGAGCCGTTCAAGGTGGAGATGGTCATCAGAGGCTATCTTGCCGGTCATGCATGGCGCGAGTACAAGGCGGGGAAGCGTACCCTCTGCGGAGTTCCCCTTCCGGACGGGATGGTCGAGAACCAGAAGCTGCCCGAGCCGATAATCACGCCCACCACCAAGGCCGCCGAAGGTCACGACGAGGACATCTCGAAGGAGGAGATAATAGCCTCCGGACTCGTGCCCCGCGAGGAATATGAACAGCTTGAGGAATATACTCGCGCCATTTTCCAGAGGGGAACGGAGATAGCCGCCCGCCAGGGACTTATCCTTGTCGACACTAAGTATGAGTTCGGACGCAGGGACGGAAGGATCTTCCTGATGGACGAGGTCCACACGCCGGATTCGTCCCGCTATTTCTATGCGGAAGGCTACGAGGAGAGGCTCGCCCGCGGAGAGCGGCAGCGCCAGCTGTCCAAGGAATTTGTCCGTGAATGGCTGATGGCCAACGGTTTCCAGGGCAGGGAAGGGCAGCAGGTGCCTCCGATGACACCGGAAGTCGTGGCCGGGATCACCGACCGCTACATCGAGTTGTTCGAGCACATCACAGGAGACCCGTTCCGCAAGGAGGAATATTCGGCGGAGAGGATCGAAGCTAACGTTTCCGCTTGCCTGAAGGAACTCCAGTCCCGTGCCTGATCCACTCCGGGTAGGATAGTTTCTGCTCCAGGCTTGAGATTGCAGCCGCCCTTCTCGAAACATACGAAGAAGGGTGGCTTGCATTGCGTTTGAGGGGATTGGGCAGGCAAGCGGCGATCAGGCATGACTGCCTTCTCGTGAGTTCGGATGCCGGGATGTCGAAATGGTACCGGGCGGCAGCTTCCGCTCCGTAGACTCCTTTACCCATCTCGGCGACGTTGAGGTACACTTCCAGGATCCTTTCCTTCCCCCAGATGGCCTCTATCAGAACGGTGAAATAGGCTTCCAGGCCTTTGCGGACCAGGTTCCTGTGCGGAAGCAGGAAGACATTCTTCGCCGTTTGCTGCGAGATCGTGCTCGCGCCCCTTACCCTCTTCCCGTCCTTCGCCTCCCGGCGGGCGTCCTTGATGGCCTTGAAGTCGAAGCCGTGATGTTTCTCGAACAGGTTGTCCTCGCTGGCGATGACGGCCCTGGCAAGTTCCGGTGAAATCTCCCTGTAGGGTTTCCAGACCTTCCTTGTCCTGAACTCCTTGTCCGAACGGTATGCGATCGAGCGCTGGACCATGAGGGGAGTCACCAGGACGGGGCACCATTTAAGGACCAGCACCCAGACCAGGGACAAGGCTATCAAAGAGAGGGGCAGCTTTACCAGAAGCAACCTGCACAGTCTTTTCCCTATAGGGACCTCATTGCTCATAATCAGTCAGTTTTAATCTGAATTTCAGGCTTTTCCTGCCATCCGGGAATTCCTTGGCCCCTTCTTCCCGGAATCCAAGTTTCCGGTAGGCGTCACCGTCGGACCACGATGCGTCGGCGTAGCTCATCACGTCATCCGGCTCCACTTCGTCGATGAAGGCTTTCAGAGTCTTCCCCATTCCGCCGTCCACCCTGGTGGACCTGGCTGAGGCGTAGCGGACCCATTCGCAGGACCTTACGGTCCTTCCTCCCTTGTTCCATTTCCTTGGAGAGGAGAATCCTGAAACCGCAACCAGTTCCTCAGGACCGCCGCCTGAAGAATGGAAGAGCCCGTAGAAGTACCTGCAGCGGGTGCCTCCGAGCCTGTGGTTGGCTTCCAGGAAGGGCCATGCGGCCTCCTTGCCAATCCTCCGGACTTCGCAGTTGCGGGCGTATATCCTCTTCATCCGGTCCATGGTAGACGATGGTTTTCAACGATGCGAAAATAGTAAAAACGGGTACATCAAGCAAGTTTGCGGAATTATTATTAACTTTATCCGTTTAAAGGAATGATGAAGATGAAATCAAGGATACTGGTTACCGGAGCGGCAGGCTTCATAGGCGCCGCCCTGATGAGAAGGCTCGCCTCCAGGGGGGACGAGGTCCTGGGACTGGACGAGATAAACGATTACTACGATGTCTCCCTCAAGCATGGGAGACTGGCCGTGAACGGCTTCGAGGGCCCCTTCGGGTATGGCGTGATGAAAACCGGCTCCATCTACCCCGGATCCCGCTTCGTAAGGATGTCGATCTGCGACAAGGAGGCTCTGGACGCCCTCTTTTCCTCGGAGAGGTTCGACAAGGTGGTGAACCTTGCCGCCCAGGCGGGAGTCAGGTATTCCATAACCAATCCCTATGCCTATCTCCGGTCGAACCTGGAGGGATTCCTCAACATCCTGGAGGCCTGCCGCAACCATGGGACGCCCCAGCTTGTCTATGCTTCATCCAGTTCGGTCTACGGCCTCAACTCCAAGGTCCCTTTCTCCGAAGCTGACAAGGCCGACACCCCGGTGAGCCTGTACGGGGCGACCAAGAAGGCCAATGAACTGATGGCCCATTCATATTCCAAGCTCTATGGCATGGCGACTACAGGACTCCGCTTCTTCACCGTCTACGGCCCCTGGGGACGTCCCGACATGTCTCCCATGCTCTTCGCTTCCGCCATCATGGAAGGGAGGCCGATAAAGGTCTTCAACAACGGCGACATGATCAGGGACTTCACCTACATAGACGACATAGTGGAAGGTACCCTTCGGGTGATCGACAATCCTCCCGAGGCTTCCCGCTGCCCGGACGGAGTCCCTGCGAAGGTGTACAACATCGGCTGTTCCAGCCCGGTGAGGCTGATGGACTTCATAAGGGAATTGGAGGAAGCCTGCGGCAAGACCGCCGAGAAGGTCTTCCTGCCCATGCAGCAGGGGGATGTCTACCAGACATACGCCGACTGCACCGCCCTTCAGCAGGAACTCTCATACAAGCCGTCCACCTCCCTCCATGAGGGGATCGGCAGGTTCATGGAATGGTACAGAAGCGACAGGAACCCGCTCAAGAAAGACTGATTATGAACCCGGACGGAGCCCCGAAGATTTCCGAGAACAGCAGGAGGATAGCCAGGAATACCCTGGCTCTGTACTTCCGCATGCTCGTCCTGCTGGCCATCGGGCTCTATACGTCCAGGGTGGTCCTCCACTCTCTCGGCGAGACCGACCTTGGGGTGTACACGACCGTCGGGGGCTTTGTCGCCCTGTTTGCGGTGATATCCAACTCCCTCTCGGCGGCGATCAGCCGTTTCCTCACCTTCGAACTCGGGAAGGGAGACCAGGACAGGCTGCGGCGTATCTTCTCCACTGCGGTTGTGATCCAGGCCTTGATCGCCGCGGGCATCATATTCCTTGCGGAGCTTGCCGGCCCGTGGTACATAAGCCGCTACATGACGATTCCGCCGGACAGGGTCCATGCAGCGAAGGTGGTCTTCCAGTTCTCGGTCGTGACTTTTGCCGTCAACCTTGTCAGCGTCCCCTACAACGCTTCGATAATCGCCCACGAGAAGATGACGGCCTTTGCCTACATGGGGATATTCGAAGGCCTTTGCAAGCTCGCCATCGCCCTGCTCATCAGCGTGGCGCCCATGGATTCACTGGTGTTCTACGCCCTTGCCATGTGCCTGGTGGCCGTGGCTGTGAGGGTGGTGTACCAGGTTTACTGCAGGAGGAACTTCCGGGAGTGCAGGGGGAAGATGGCCTTCGACCGGTCCTTGCTCAGGGAAATGTCCGGGTTCGCCGGGTGGAACTTCATCGGTGCGGCTTCCGGGGTGCTCCGGGACCATGGAGGTACGCTGGTGATCAACCTTTTCTTCCCCGCTGCCGTCAATGCCGCGCGTGCGCTTGCGATCCAGGTCAACGGTGCCGTCTCCCAGTTCGCGACGTCATTCATGACTTCGATGAATCCGCAGATCACCAAGTCCTATGCTTCCGGAGACCGCAAATACATGATGAGCCTTGCTTTCAGGGGATCCAGGTTCTCCCTGTACCTGCTGATGATGCTCTCTTTCCCCATCTTGTTCAACACCCCGTACCTGATGGACCTGTGGCAGGTGGACGTCCCGGACCACTCCGTCCGGTTCGTGCAGCTGGTACTGGTCCTGACCATGGTTGAGGCCGTTTCCGCACCGCTCGTGACGATGATGCTCGCCACCGGCGACATCAAGAAATACCAGATCATCGTCGGTGGACTCCAGCTCCTGAACGTCCCGCTTGCGTGGATCGCGCTCAAGATCGGCGGGGCACCCGAGCTTGTCTATGTCGTGGCGATAGCCCTTTCCGTGGCCTGCCTCGCAGCCAGGATGATCCTCCTGAGGGGTATGGTCGGACTGGACACCCGTGCCTTCTGCGTCCAGGTGCTTGGAAACATCGCCCTTGTCGCGGCGGTATCCATTCCTTTGCCCCTGGTCCTTTCGAAGGTGCTGGGAGAGAGTTTCCTGAATATGCTCCTGGTCTGTACCGTCTCAGTCCTCTGCACGGGGGCGGCGGTGTGGACCCTCGGCCTGGGCCGCCAGGAAAGGGACTTCCTCAAGGCAAAGGCGTTTGAAAAACTTGGAATCAGCAAAGATGGTCAACGTAGCTGAAAGAAACACTGACAGGAGCCGCTGCTGCGGATGCTCGGCCTGTGTCCGGGCGTGCCCCTGCGGCGCGCTCTCCATGAAGGCCGACCCCATGGGCTTCCTCTATCCTGTGGTGGACTCCGAGTCCTGCATAGGTTGCGGTGCGTGCCTGGAGGCATGCCCGTTCAAAGAGGAGGCAGCCGTGCCTGATGCAGGCTATATGCAGGATGCCTATGTCGCCAGGGATCCTTCGGCCCTTGGAAAAAGCCAGAGCGGGGGAGTGGCTTTCAGCCTGATGAAGAAGATGGTCCTGGAAGGGGGAGTGGTTTACGGCGCGGCTCTTTCCGGCTCCTTCATGCCGGTCCACATGCGTGCCGCGACCATGGATGGCATCGAGCGGTTCCGTCTCAGCAAATATGCGCAGAGCCGTACCGACGGTGTGCTCCCGCAGGTCATCGAAGACCTTGCCGCAGGCCGGAGGGTGCTGTTCACAGGCACACCGTGCCAGACTGCCGGTGTCTTTTCCGCCGTCGCTCCCGCCCTGAGGAAGAATCTCTTCCTGATGGACATAATCTGCCACGGTGTCCCTGCGCCGGAACTGTGGAGGGCCTATCTGGAGCACTGCTCCGCGAAGGCAGGGTCCCCGGTCCGGAGCGCGATGTTCCGGAATCCGTCCTTCGGCTGGCACAAGACGGTCCAGTCCATCGGTTTCGAGGATGGGACGACCCTTGATTCGGACGAATATTCATTCCTGTTCTATAAGGATATAGCGCTCAGGCCTTCATGCGGGTCGTGTCCTTTCGCTTCCCTGAGGCGCCCTTCGGACATAACCGCCGGCGACTGCTGGGGAGTCGAAGAGGCCTTCCCTGAACTAGCCGACGGCAAGCCTTGGTCCCTGGTCCTTTGCAACAGCGAGAAGGGGGCGGAGTTTTTCGCGGGGGCATGTCCCGGCCTCCAGGTCACGAAGATAGATGTGCAGAGGGTCCTTCAGCACAATCTGCGGTCCGCCACGGTGCTGGACCCCCGTTGGACAAGCTTCGAGAAGGATCTTCCCTCCAGGGGCTTCGCTTTCGTCAACCGGAAGTACGGCAAGGCATCCCCCGGCTACAGGATAAGAAGTTTCATCGCCAAAGTCAAGAGACATTTATGAAAGCAGGCATACTCACATTCCACAATGCCCGCAATTACGGGGCGGTCCTCCAGGCATGGGCGACCCAGGAATTCCTCCTCATGCGCGGGATCGACGCTGAGGTGATCGACTACCGCAGCCCGGTCATAGAGTCTTCCTACAGGGTCTGGCAGGCCGGGCGCGACGGCCTCAAGGCCTTGCCGCGCGCTCTTTCCAGGATGGTCCGCTACTCCCGGTTCGAAAGTTTCGTGGGCAGGAACCTTCGCCTGTCCTCTTCCAGGTACGGTGACGGAGACAGGATCGATGACATCTACGACGCCATCCTTTTCGGCAGCGACCAGGTCTGGAACCCTGCCCTGTCTGACGGCTTCGGAGGCCCTTACTGGGGCGGATTCCAATCTTCCGCCAGGAAGATAGCATGGGCCGCCAGCATGAATGCGGGGGTCCTCGGACCCGACGAGGCCGCTGCCGTCCAGCGTCTTCTCAAGGGTTTCGATGCTGTCAGCGTGAGGGAAGAGTCGCTGAGGGAACTCCTCCAGCCGCTTTGCGCAAGGACTGTGGAGTGCCTGCCGGACCCGACGCTCCTTCTCGACCGTGAGAAATGGCTGACGGTGGCATCTCCTGTTCGCCGGAGAGGTTATGTCCTGGCCTATCCGATGGTCTGGGAAGACAAGGTCGTCCAGGCTGCCCGGGAAATCGCGGCAAAGCGGGGGCTTCCCCTGGTCATCCTTTCCAAGAAGGCTCTCTGGCGTCCCCGGAAGGATACCGTCCAGTGGGCAGGTCCGGCTGAATTCCTTTCCTTGGTGGAAGGGGCTGCATGCATCGTGACTTCCTCCTTCCATGGGACTGCATTCTCGGTCATCTTCCGCAAGCCGTTCCTCTCCATAGTGCCCCCCGGTGAGAGGAATCTCAGGGTGGAGTCCCTGCTTTCCAGTCTCGCTCTTGAGGACCGGCTCTCTTCCGGGGCTGACATGGACCTCTCCGAGCGGCCTTCAGGCGGTGCCGAGGTGGAGAGGAGGCTCTCGGTTCTGCGGAACCGATCGGCCGCCTTCCTCGACAAGGCCCTGGGCTGTGGCGAAGAGCCTGGGGCGGGACATTGAAATGACCGGTGCCCATGATTGTTTCTCCCAGAAAGACATGATTACAGTATTGTACATCCACAACGAGGATTTCGTGACCGGAGGTTCCACCAAGTCCCTGGAGAATCTCCTGCATTCGGTGCGGGACGAGGTCGAACCTATAGTGCTGGTCCGCGCGGAAGGGGCGGTCTCCGAATATTTCCGGTCCAGGGGCTACGAATGCATCGTGGTCCCGTTCCGGCGCAGTACCTACCGTGGCGGGGCATTGTCGCGCGCGCTGAGGTACCTGCCCCATCTTGTCACCACCACCAGGATCAACTCGCGGTGCGTGACGGCAGTCTGCGCCATGCTCAAGGACCGCGGGGTGAAGATAGTCCACTCCAATTCGAGCGTCGTGGACATCGGACCGGAGATAGCAGCGAGGCTCGGTGCCGCCCATGTGTGGCATCTGAGGGAATATTTCGACCTCGGGCTGAAAGCCAGGCCCTTCAGGGGCTTCGCCCGCTGGCGTTCCCTGCTGGAGGGCTCCGATGCCGTGATAGCCATTTCCTCGGCGCTCAAGACCCATCTGGGACTGGATTCCGCTGGGAATGCCTACTGTCTTCCGGACGCTGTCTGCGAGGCGGCCGACACCTGCCTTGTCGAGGAAAAATCCGGGTATTTCGTGATGTGTGCCGGCCGCTGGAGTCCTGTCAAGTGCCCTGAGGTCGCCATAGCCGCCCTGGCAGCCTCGCATCTGGCAGAGGAGGGCTTCAGGCTGATGTTCGTAGGAGGTATCGATCCTTCTTACGAAGCGGAACTCCACGCCCTGGCCGGCCGCCTTGGAGTGGACAACGCCCTTGTCTTCAAGGGCCCGTGCGATTCGGTCAAGCCTTACGTCTCCAGAGCCCTTGCCTACTTGATGTGCTCCGAGTTCGAAGGTCTGGGAAGGGTTACCGTGGAAGCCATGTTCTATGGCTGCCCGGTGATCGCCCGGAAATCCGGAGGGACACTCGAGATCGTCAGGGACCGGGAGAACGGGTTTTTCTTCGACACGGTCGGAGAATGCGCGGCCCTGATGCGTGAGATGTCGGAAAACACCCCGCAGGACGTGGTTTCACGGGCGCAGGAGGATGCCGTCTCAAGGTTTTCCGAAGAGGCTTTCGGCAAGAAACTCCTGGAGATTTACGACTCTGTACTGGACGGTCGGGGCACTCCGGGTGAAACAGGGGCAATCGTAAAGGACAGAGTAGCCGCCTTCTAGCAAGATGATAGGGATAATAGTCATAAACTACCATTCCGAGGACAAGACGATAGCCTTCGTCAAGGACGAACTGAGCGCCGTTTCCTCGGACTATGCAGTCGTCATTGTCGACAACGGCAGCACCCCCGAGAGCCGGACC
Organism: uncultured Bacteroidales bacterium; assembly: GCA_900320185.1. Classification (GTDB taxonomy): domain Bacteria; phylum Bacteroidota; class Bacteroidia; order Bacteroidales; family UBA932; genus Cryptobacteroides. Next base: position 45,519 of record ONRD01000006.1, on the reverse strand, counting down.
ACTCTGCTGGAGGCTTTCAAGGGGTGTCCGGACCAGTACGTGTTCGTCGTGCCTTCAGAGGAGAACCTGGGGTTTGCGAAGGGCAACAACCTGGGCGCCGCCGTAGCCATCAACCAGTTCTCGCCGTCCCTCCTGCTGTTCGCCAACAACGACATCCGCTTATCGAGCGCTGGGGTGGTGGAAAGGATGGCCGAGAAGCTCCAGTCCACGCCGGAGGCGGCCGTGATCGGGCCCAAGGTGGTCGGACTGGACGGCAGGCTGCAGAGTCCGGAGCCATACATGTCTTTCTGGAGGAGGCATGTCTGGCATTACTGGTCCAACCTGGTCCCGCCCCTCGGACGGAAGGAAAAGTCTTACGTGCAGGAATATTCAAGGAAGGCTGCAGAAGGCTTCCATTACCGCGTGTCGGGCTCCTTCTTCATGGTGCGGACTTCCGACTGGGAGGCTGTCGGAGGAATGGATCCGGGCACATTCCTCTATGCCGAGGAGATGATCCTTTCGGAGAGGCTTCTGAGGGCAGGCAGGAAGGTCTATTATTATCCTGCGGTCTCCGTCGTCCACGAACACGGTTTCACGACAAGGAAATATTACGACGAACTCAAGGTCCGTTCCCTCAAGTTCGAAAGCGAATGCTACTACTACCGCACCTACCGGCACACTCCGGCATGGCAGTTCGCCCTCGCGCGGTTGACATATTCACTGAAGAGACTCCTGAAGCGATGAAGAAGATCTACGTTGCCCCTTCCGCAAGCCGCAAGGACGGCTATCCCAACCGGTACGTCCCCCTCCTTAAAAAGGAACTTGCAAGGTATTTCGAAGTGCTGGAAGCAGATGACAGACCATGCCTCATGCAGGGGCTCAGCCTCCTGGTCAACTCCTTCAAGGCTGATGTCTTCCTCCTTTCCTTCGTGGAGACCATCGCCTTCCACAAGCTGGCCTTCATCCAGTACCTGATGGCCAGGCTTGCCCTCAGGATAATGAAGCTCCGCAGACGCAGGATCGTGTTCATATTCCATAACCCTCGTCCGCACAAGGGCGAGAACCACATGAGCAGGGAACTTACCAGGATGCAGCTTCTCCTCTCCAGTGCGGTGGTTTCGCATTCCGGAGAGACCGCCGGGATCGCCCGGGCCATGCTGTCACGATTGGGCGGCGATCCATCCAAGGTAGTTTATGCCTGCCACCCGATGGTGGTTTCGGAAGATTCTCCTGCTGAGCCGGATATCCCTCCTGTCAGGGATGCCCTTGTCTGGGGGAGGATCCTTCCGTACAAGGGCGTGGAGGAGTTCGTCTCCGATCCATCCGTCCGCGAGGCGGGGCTCAGCGTGCTGATAGTCGGCCGCTGCGACGACCCCGGCCTTGCCGCAAGGATCGAGGACGCCGTGGCCCGTCCTTCGGCGACTAGGTTCGTCTTCGAGAACAGGGCAGCCGGTTTCGACGAACTGCGGCAACTGGTCCGTTCGAGCGCCCATGTGGTGTTCCCTTACATTCCCGGCAGCATTTCCGGTTCCGGGGTCCTGATGGACACGATTGCGATGGGTGGTACTCCTGTCGGCCCTTCCACTGGGGCTTTCCTTGACCTGAACCGGGAAGGCGTGTGCGATGTCTACGGGTCCTACGGGGAACTTGTCTCGGTCCTGCGTCACGGGCGGAAGATTCCTGCCGGTGAACTCCGCGCCTTTGCGCAGGCCAATTCATGGCCTTCCTTCGCAAGGCTCCTGTCAGGCCTCTGCAACGGGTAAGCCCCCTGGCGCCATGCGGCCGTTATTGCCTGTCACAGTCGTCCTGTCCGCCGTCAACTGCCTCTCGAGGATAATCCTCTGGTGCCATGCGGCCGTTATTGCCTGTCACAGAGGGTGGTAGCCTGATTCGGCCAAGTATGGCTTGATTTTGGCAGGAAGGCAACTTTCGGAAAAAGGTATGAAACAAACAATACTTTTATCATGAAGAAATTCTTTACCGCGGTCCTTGCAGGAGCCATGATGCTCATCGGGACCTCCGCCTTCGCCCAGGCCTCTCTCGGCGCAGGCTATGTTTATGGCAAGACCAACATCGATGTCAACATCCTCAGCCTCCTTACCAAGGAAGTCGATGCAAGTCTCAACGGATTCTACCTCGGCGGCAGCTACAACATCCCTGTCGGAACCTCCGGGCTCGGGATTGCACCGGGACTCTATTTCTCCTACCTGACCAAGGACAATGCCAACCTGGCAGTCGCTGAAGGAGACCTTACCGAGACCTATTTCACCGCACCGATAGACCTCAACCTTGGGGTTCCGGTCGGAGACGGGCTCAGGTTCATCGTGTTCGGCGGCCCGACCCTTTCCTACGGCCTTACTTCCAAGGTGGCCGTTCCGGTCAGCGGGGACAGCAAGCACACTTATGACATCTATGACGGCGAACTGTCCAACTGGACCAAGTACAAGAACTTCGATGTCATGGTCGGCGGCGGAGTCGGCCTGGACTTCGAGAACATGGTCCGCTTTACCGTAGGCTATGATTACGGCCTTCTCAACAGGGGTGGTTCGACGGTCAACGTTCACCGCCAGCAGCTCCATGCCGGAGTAGCCTTCCTCTTCTAATTATCGGAAAACCTTGTTTTAATATTTTTTTATAACCATGAAGAAAATCTTTACAGCTGTCATCGCTGGAGCGATGATGCTCATCGGAACTTCCGCATTCGGACAGGCATCCATCGGCGCAGGTCTCGTCATGCCTATGAACACAGGCGCGAACCTTCTCAGCTCGGGTACTGAAACCACCACTCTCTCCGGTTTCTATGCCGGCCTCAACTACAACATCGGCTTCGGCAACTCCGGTCTCGGACTCGCTCCGGGTGTCTATTTCAACTACGCCACCAAGAGCGCGAACAACATCGACCGCAAGCAGATGTACCTCTCCGCTCCGGTTATGCTCAACCTTGGCCTGCAGCTTACTCCCGGTTTCGTCATCAGGCCTTACGCAGGTCCTACCTTCGCCTATGGGCTGAAGGATGAGATCAGCGGTGCGGTCATCACGACAGATTGGTACAACAACGACAACTACAACCGTTTCAACATCCAAGTTGGCGGCGGCATCGCCTTCGAGTTCTATGATATGGTCCGTTTCGACGCCGGTTACGACTATGGCCTGACCAAGATCTATGACACCACGGCAGGCAGCCTCACCAAGAACCAGTTCCATGTCGGCGTAGCCTACATCTTCTAGTCTTCGGAGGAAGTATGACTGGAGGTCGGCCGTTTCGGCCGGCCTCTTTTTCTTTGTACCGACCAACGACTGGGCAAAGCCGTTGATAAATCTGAGTATTTGTGGTTGCCCAGGTCAACTTGCTTTCAAGTAGCTAACACGCCCCCAAAAGATAAACATCTCATTATTAGCATATTACAATCCAGCAGTGTGTGAAGGTACCCCCAAAAAAACATCCTCTTAACACACTATCAAAAAATAATGCTTTGATTTACAACTTATTGCGAAAATGGACCGTGTGAGCTATTTGAAAACTGAAGCGCGCCGTCTCGCCTGAGATAGACTTGCCGGATTTGTAAGTTAAAGAGTCTGGACTAGAAAAGATTGTATTATCTGATTCCAATACTTAACTTTGTATTGCTGGCTTTGGTATTCTTTCCACAATGCGGTAAATACCCCCAAACAAGTAGAGACCAATAACATTATCAATAATGCGCAAGCAACAGCCGCATCCATATTACCTCCGGGGCCTTCAGGGCTTCAATACGTTTTTTTTGCATATATTTGTAGAAAGAGGTTTTGGAACAATGAAAAAGATCATTCTCATTCTTGTGTTGTCGGCCTTTTCGGCCGCAATGGCCGCCCAGGAAGCAGGCGCGCTAAAGCTTCCCGCCGTATTCTCGGACCACATGGTCCTTCAGCAGATGTCCCAGGCTCCCGTCTGGGGCTGGGCCGCAAAGGGTGCAAAGGTGGTTGTCGAACCTTCATGGACAGGTGGGCGCTATACCGCCACGGCGGATGATTCCGGACGTTGGGAAGTGAAGGTGCAGACTCCCTCGGCTGGAGGACCGTACTCATTGAAGGTCAGCGCAAAGGGTGTGAAGAAAGCCATCGTCCTCCAGGACGTGATGATAGGGGAGGTGTGGCTCTGCAGCGGCCAGTCCAACATGGCGCTTAGCCTGATCGGCGGCATTTCGCAAGGAGTCGAAGGAGCTTATGACGCCATTTCCGAAGCCCATGAATATGCCGGCAGGATCCGCTTCTTCAGCATAAACGCCGGCAAGGCGTTCACTCCGCAGGAAGATGTCGACTGTGCATGGACTCACACGGAAGGCCCTGTGGCCGCCGAAGTCTCAGCCGTAGCCTATTTCTTCGCCAAACGGCTTACCAAGACTCTTGGCGTCACCGTGGGAGTCATCGCGAATCCCTGGGGCGGATGCCTGCTGCCTCCATGGCTGACGGAGGATTACCTGGACAAATATGCAAAAGCCGGCATTCCGGAGGACAAGTATCAGGCGATCCTTGACCGCAGGGACGAGCCCGATCCGAACCGCGAGGCTCCGCGCCAGGTGGCAACGCTCTATAATTCAAGACTTTATCCTGTAAAGGGCTACGCTCTTCGCGGGTTCGTCTGGTATCAAGGCTGTTCAGAGCTGATATTCGGGGATATTCCTTACTACGACAAACTCCAGGCGGCTATGGTCCGCTGCTGGCGTGACGCATGGGGCGATACCGAAAACAAGCTTCCTTTCTATTTCACCCTCATCGCCCCCTACGGCTACAGCAATCCGGAGGGGACCGCTCGCGGCTATTTCGTCGAGAACCAGCTCTCTTCCCTGGACATCATCCCGAATTCAGGGGTGGCGGTCACTGAAACCCTCGGGGACAAAGGGTGCATCCATCCCGGCAGGAAGAAGGAAGTGGCCGACCAGTTCGCCGTCCTTGCCCTCGAGAATGTCTACGGGATTAAGACCGGCCTGGGAAACGGATTCGCCCATCCCGACGTTGTAACCTTCCCCGGCGGGTCCGACGTCCAGACGGGCAGGATACACCAGTCCGGCTATGACATCGATATCCGGAAAGGCGACGATGCCGCTCCAAGGATAGTCGTCCATTTCACCGACACCAGGATCGGCCTCGGCCATTACTCGGACTACGGTTTCCCCGTGAAGGGGTTCGAAGTCGCCGGTCCCGACCGGGTGTTCCATGAAGTCCCTGCTTCAACGCTCTGGGACAGTGTGGTCATCGACTGTTCTTCCGTGCCTGATGCGGTGGCCGTCCGCTATGCCTTCCACAACTGGACCGAGGCTGACCTCAAGACCAGTCTTGGCATCCCGGTCGCCTCCTTCCGTACTGACAGCTGGTAGCCCGACGATGACAGAAAGTCAGGAAAAACCGTAAAAAATACTGCGGTTAAATAATTGTAATTGTCTCTGATTATCTTTAAATTTGTAAGTTAATCGGAGACTTTTTGTTTTTATGGCAGTATCTGGTATACTAAGGAAAATTTTCGGCTCCAAGTCCGACAGGGACATGAAAGCCGTCAAACCGGTCCTGGACAAGGTCCTGGCCGCATACGAAACGATAGACAAACTTGACAACGATGCCCTCAGGGCGAGGACTGAAGCCCTCAAGTCCAGGCTCCGCGAAGCCGAGGCACCGTTCGAGAAGAGGATCGAGGAGATCCGCCAGAAACTCGAGGAGGACATCCCGGTCCAGGAGAAGGAAACCCTGGCAACGGAGTCGGACAAGCTTGTCAAGGAAGAAGACACCGCGATCGAGAAGGTCCTGGACGAGATCCTTCCCGAGGCCTTCGCCATCATGAAATCCACGGCCCGCAGGTTCAAGGAGAACGAGACGGTGACCGTGACGGCAAACGATTTCGACAGGAAGCTTTCCATAGACCACGACTTCGTCACGATCGAGGACGACAAGGCGGTCTACCGCAACCACTGGATGGCCGGAGGCAACGAGATTACCTGGGACATGGTCCACTATGATGTACAGCTCATCGGCGGAATCGTACTCCACCAGGGAAAGATAGCCGAGATGGCCACCGGTGAGGGCAAGACCCTCGTGGCGACCCTTCCGGTGTTCCTCAACGCACTTGCGGGGAAAGGCGTCCACATGGTCACCGTCAACGACTACCTGTCGAAGCGTGACTCCGAGTGGATGGGACCCCTGTACATGTTCCATGGCCTTTCCGTCGACTGCATCGACAAGCACGAGCCCAACAGCGAAGCAAGGAAAAGGGCCTACAACTGCGACATCACCTTCGGGACCAACAACGAATTCGGTTTCGACTATCTCCGTGACAACATGTCCTTCACCATGGGGGACCTTGTCCAGAGAAAACACCACTATGCGATCGTCGACGAGGTCGATTCCGTCCTCATCGACGATGCCCGTACCCCGTTGATCATCTCAGGTCCTGTAGCCAAGGCCGAGGACGACCAGCAGTACATGGATTTCAGGCCCTACGTGGAGACCCTGTACCAGAAGCAGCGCACCCTGGTCAACCAGATCCTGAACGATGCCAAGAAGGCCATCGCAGCCGGTAAGGAGGAGGGCGGGCTCCTGCTCTTCAGGGCTTACAAAGGACTTCCCAAGTACCAGCCGCTGATCAAGTTCCTGAGCGAACCCGGGATGAAGCAGCTCATGCAGAAGACCGAGAACTTCTACATGCAGGACAACGAGAGCCAGATGCACATCGTTACCGATGAGTTGTATTTCGTCATCAACGAGCAGCAACATTCGGTCGACATGACCGACAAGGGACACGATACCCTTGCCAATGCCGTTTCCGATCCGGACTTCTTCGTGCTCCCGGACGTCGGATCCAAGATCGCCGAGATAAAGAAGAACGAATCGCTGAGCCCCGAGGAAAAGCATGAAGCCCAGGACAAGCTGATGGAGGACTATTCCCTCAAGAGCGAGCGTGTACATACGATGCTCCAGCTCCTGAAGGCTTATGCCATGTTCCAGAAGGATGTCGACTACATCGTGATCGACAACAAGGTCAAGATCGTGGACGAGCAGACCGGCCGTATCATGGAGGGCCGTCGCTGGAGCGACGGACTGCACCAGGCCGTGGAGGCGAAGGAGAACGTGAAGGTAGAGGCGGCGACCCAGACCTTCGCCACGATCACGCTCCAGAACTATTTCAGGATGTACCACAAGCTCGCCGGCATGACCGGTACCGCAGAGACGGAGGCAGGGGAGTTCTGGTCCATCTACAAGCTGGACGTGGTGGTGATCCCTACCAACCGCCCCGTCATCCGTGACGACCAGGACGACTTGATCTACAAGACGAAGAAAGCCAAGTACGCGGCAGTCATCAACAGGATCGAGGAGCTCCGCAATTCAGGGCGTCCCGTGCTGGTCGGTACGACGGATGTCGAGACATCCGAACTCCTGAGCAAGCTGCTCCGCCTGCGCGGTATCAAGCATAACGTCCTGAATGCGAAGGAGCATGCCCGCGAGGCTGAAATCGTAGCCCAGGCCGGCCAGAGCTCTCCCGGACAGGTACCCGTGGTCGGGGAGGATGGAGTCAGGCGCCTTGAGGACAGGATGCTGGGTGCGGTTACGATCGCGACCAACATGGCTGGCCGAGGCACCGACATCAAGCTCACCCCCGAGGTGAAGGCTGCGGGAGGACTTGCCATTATAGGTACGGAAAGGCACGATTCTCGCCGTGTGGACAGGCAGTTGCGCGGCCGTGCCGGCCGTCAGGGCGACCCCGGTTCTTCGGCGTTCTACATCTCCCTTGAGGACAAGCTCATGCGCCTGTTCGGGTCCGAGAGGATCGCGGGCGTCGTGGACAGGCTTGGGATGCCGGATGACGAGGCGCTGGTGAACGGAATGCTCTCGAAGTCGATCGAGAATGCCCAGAAGAAGGTGGAGGAGAACAACTTCGGCATTCGTAAGAGACTTCTTGAATATGACGATGTGATGAACTACCAGCGCGAGGCGGTCTACGCCAGGAGGCGGAACGCCCTTTCCGGCGAAAGGATCGAGATAGACGTCCAGAACATGATGATCGATTCCTCCTCGCTGATCGCCGACCGCGCCCAGGGAATGAGTTACCAGGATTTCGAGGAATATGTGATGGGGCAGCTGTCGATTGACCTTGGCTTTGACGAGGAGTTCTATTCCGGAGCCAATGCCGACGCCATCGCCTCCAGGCTTTGCGACCATATGAAGGAGGTCTACGACCGGAGGATGAGTACTCTGTGCGAAAAGCTCTATCCCTTCATCAAGACCATATTCGAGAAGCAGGGAAGCATGTACCAGAACATCGCTATCCCTATTTCCGACGGCCGGAAGCAGCTTACCCTGAGCGTCAATCTCGAGAAGGCCTACAACACCCAGGGCAAGGAGACCGCAAAGGCTCTCAGCCGGGCCATCATCCTCTACCAGATCGACGAGCACTGGAAGCAGCATCTGCGCGAGATGGACGACCTCCGTACCTCCGTCCAGAACGCCACCTACGAGCAGAAGGACCCGCTTGTCGTGTACAAGCTTGAAAGCTACAACCTTTTCGCTTCCATGCTCGAGGAACTCAACAAGGACGTCCTCTCATTCCTGCTCCGTGCCTTCGTCCCGCTCCGCGAGGACAGCGCCGCGCGTCCCGCCCAGGCTCCTCAGCGTCGCAACAATCTCAGCCAGATGAGGACAAGTCACGATAACCTTAGCACCAACGGAGAGCAGAAAGCCAATGTTCCGGTCCGTGTCGACAAGAAGATTGGCAGGAACGATCCCTGCCCTTGCGGGTCAGGAAAGAAATACAAGAACTGCCACGGCAGGGACCTGTCATAACTAAACGACAATCAGAAACAAATATCATAATACCATGGCAAATTTTGGAAGAAATGACGAAGTCATCGGTGGCGAGAACAGCAGGATATCCGCTGGGACTACCATCAAGGGAGAGATAAAGACTCCCACTGACATCAAGATCGACGGTACCTTCGAGGGCAAGGTAACCTCGGATGCGAAGGTAACTATCGGCGAAAACGCAGTCATCAAAGGCGACATCGTGTGCAACGACGCCGACCTCTGGGGACAGGTCAACGGCAACCTTTATGTCAAGGATACCCTTTCCCTTAAGGATACCTGCGTAGTCGAGGGCGACCTTCACATCAGGAGGCTGAGTGTCGAGCTGGATGCCAAGTTCAACGGCAACTGCAAGATGATAACCGAAGCCGATTTCCAGGCTCTTACAGCCGGCGACCAGCCCGCCATGTACGACGTTCCCGAGCCTGAGGAACCAAAGTACGATGACAGCTACACAGTCGGCGGCCCTTCTGCAGGATCACCTTTCAGCGTACCTGCCGAGGAAGAAATTCCCGAAGCCTGACACTTGATGAGAGGCTCGGACCTATGTAGTCCGTGAAAGCCTCCGGGCTGTGGCCATATAAGAAGAGGATGACCTCAAAGTCCCATGAGGACTTATCGGTCACCCTCTTCTTCTTGAGCGGAATACGAGGTTCGAACTCGCGACCTTCGGCTTGGGAAGCCGACGCTCTACCAACTGAGCTAATTCCGCAGCGGCTGGTTCTCCCGAACCGACCTTTTCAAGGAAAAAGCGCAGAAACACTGCGCTTCCTTGGTGATCCCCACAGGATTCAAACCTGTAACCTTTTGATCCGTAGTCAAATGCTCTATTCAGTTGAGCTAGGGGACCGTTTTGCGGGAAATCATCCCGCCTTCTTGCTACTGAGCCTAAGCCTCGGTTTCCTTGGCGACGGCTGAGTACTTGCGCTCCTTGATCCTGGCCTTCTTTCCAGACAGGTTGCGGAGGTAGAAGATCCTTGCCCTGCGGACCTTACCGACCTTGTTGAGTTCGATCGAGTCGATGAAGGGTGACTGGTAAGGGAAAATCCTCTCGACACCGATTCCGCCGGAGACCTTGCGGACAGTGAAAGTCCTGGTCTGGGGAGTGGCGCCCCTCTGCTGGATGACGACACCTCTGAACTTCTGCAGCCTGTCCTTGTCGCCTTCCTTTATCCTGTAAGTGACGGTGACGGTGTCACCGGCCTTGAACTTGGGATAGCTTGCAACTTTCTCGTTAGCGAAAGCTTGCTCTACAACTTTAATCAAATCCATTTCTCAGTACTTTAACGCAACGTCACGCACTTTTGATAACGACCCGTGAGAGGTTGCTTTGTTTTTGGGACTGCAAATGTACAAATATTTCCAGAATCTCAAAAACTTTTTGGAAATTATTTGAAGTATTCGATCGCTGAGGCGCAGATTTCGGTTATCCTCTGCCAGTCACCCGTCTGCAGTGCATCTTTAGGGAACAATTTCGATCCCATGCCGACGCAGGTGACTCCCGAGGCCTTCCATGCGGAAAGGTTTTCGCGGGTCGGTTCCACCGAGCCTGTCGCCATCATCATGGTCCAGGGCAGCGGTGCCAGTACGTCCTTTACGAACTTCGGCCCGCCTACGCTTCCTGCCGGGAACACTTTCACGAGGTCGCACCCAAGCTCCTGTGCATTGCATATTTCCGTCACGCTTCCGCAGCCCGGGGTGTAGGGGATGCCGTGCCGGTTGCAGAGCCTCGCAACCTCGGGGTTCAGGGAAGGGGAGACTATGAAGTTGGCTCCCATCTGGATGAAGAGCGCAGCAGTCGGCGCATCCAGTATCGTCCCGGCTCCGAGCATGAGCCCGGGGCACTCGGCGAGGACATACTTTGAAAGGTCCCTGAAGACCTGTATGGCGAAATCGCCCCGGTTGGTGAATTCAAATGCGCGTATCCCTCCCTTCCAGCACGCCGTGGCAACTGCCTTGGCAGTGTCCAGGTCGCTGTAGAAGACCGGGACGATCCCGGTCTCCTTGATGGTCGTGAGAACTTCGAGTTTTCTGTATCTTGCCATTTCCTTGATGGTTATATTCCGTCTTCCTTATCTATCTTGCAACCCTTCCGGAAGAGTTGCCTCCCATCAGGCTTTCCACTTCCTTCACCGTCGCCTGGTTGTAGTCACCGAAGATGGTGTGCTTCAGGCATGAGGCCGCCGCAGCGAAGTCTATGGCCTTCTGGTCGTCCTCGTAGGTGAGCAGACCGTAGATCAGTCCTCCCATGAAGGAGTCCCCGCCGCCTACCCGGTCGACTATGTGGGTTATGTCGTAACGGCGCGACTGGAAAAGGGTCCTGCCGTCGAAAAGGACCCCGCCCCATGTGTTGTGGCTGGCATTGATGGACCCGCGGAGGGTTATCGCTACCTTCCTGCACCTGGGGAAACGTTCCATCAACTGCGTGCACACGCTCTCGAAGCGGGTCTGGTCGATCTCGCCGTCAGAATGCTCGGCATCGAAGCCTTCGGGCTTGATCCCGAATTCCTTCTCCGCGTCTTCCTCGTTGCCGAGGATGAGGTCGCAGCCTGCCACCAGGGCGGGCATCACCTCCGAGGCGCTCTTGCCGTATTTCCAGAGGTTCTTGCGGTAATTGAGATCGCAGGACACGAATACTCCTTTGCTCCGCGCAGCTTCGATCGCTTCCATGCAGACCTCGGCGGCTCCTTCGCTGATTGCCGGGGTTATCCCGGTCCAATGGAACCAGTCCGCACCCTGGAACGCCCTGTCCCAGTCGATCATCCCCGGCTTGACGGTGCTGATTGATGAATATGCCCTGTCATAGACCACCTTGCTTCCGCGGGCGACGGCTCCTGTCTCGAGGAAATAGATTCCGAGCCGGTCGCCGCCGAACACACAGCTGCCGGTGCCTACCCCGTAGGAATGGAGGTCGCGCAGGCACGCCGCAGCGATGTCGTTGTCGGGAAGCCTGGTGACGAATTCCGCCTCCAGTCCGTAGTTGGCAAGGGACACAGCCACGTTGGCTTCTCCGCCCCCGAATGTGGCGTCGAACTGCCTGGCCTGCGAGAAGCGGAGGTGCCCCGGGGTGGAGAGGCGCAGCATGATCTCCCCGAATGTCACTACCTTATGCATTGCCTTTTATTTAACAGTGGTTGACTTGACCAGTTCGAACCATGAGTCGGCGTCCTTGATGCTGCCTTTCGACCAGCAGGATCCGAACATGTAGCTGAATGTCTCTCCGGATGCGATTGTCCTGACGGCGATGCTGTGGTCGTCTCCGGTGCTGAGGCCTGTGTAAGAGGCTCCGGGGACTATGACGGCGACGCCGATCATCCCGTCTTCAGGCTCGACGCTCTGGTCGGATGCCTTTTCCCAGATTGCGATCCTGTCGGGGGTGCTGATTTCCTCCTCGATGGTGCCCTGCCCGGGATGCCTGAATATTCCCGCCGCAACGGTCAGGCTGTCACTGTCCAGGCCCGAGAAGGTGTAGGTGTCTTCCACCTTGCAGAAATATGTCCCTCCGACCACGGTGACTTTCTTGTCCAGGGAGATCCTGCCGGTGCCCACTTCCCACTCGGGATAGTGGAGGACGAAGACTGCGCTGTCCGGCTCGCTGGAGAGGATGTCGTAGGACCTGTAGTTGGTGGCGGGGAAATGAAGCTTCCCGTCCAGCATGACGGCGGAGGCTCCTCCTCCGAGGCTGACCGCCACCTTGTAGCAGTCTTTGCCGCCATGGTCGCGGTGGTAGTACCCCCCGTCCTCCATCGCCTTGGCGTACCATTCATTGGCGACGAGCTTGCCGGGCAGTTTCACCCAGATGTCTATTCCGGGCGACGTGGGGTTGCCCTCCAGGGCCTTCCCGTAGAACCGGCCGGCTATGAGGTCGTTCTCGAAGACGAAGTCGTCCATCCTCTCGGGAACGAACCTGGCCATCACTGTGGTATCCTTGGGCTCTGCGGCACTGTCGCCGGCCTTCCCCGTGGTCTTGCAGCCGGCAAGCGCGGAGAGGGCAGCCATCATGATCAATAAAGCCTTCTTCATCTATCTAAGGTCTTTTGTTGCACACCAGTCCATGTCGTTGTAGTCGTCGTTCTCTCCGCACATTCCCCAGATGAATGTGTAGTTGCGGGTGGCGCAGGCCGAATGGATGCTCCACTGGGGAGAGATCACGGCCTGCTCGTTATGCATCCAGATGTGCCTGGTCTCCTGGGGCTCGCCCATGAAGTGGCAGACGGCTCCGTCTTCCGGGACTTCGAAGTAGAAGTACACTTCCATCCTCCGGTCATGGGTGTGGGCCGGCATCGTGTTCCATGTGCTTCCGGGAGCCAGTTCGGTCATGCCCATCTGGAGCTGGCAGCATGGAACCACCTCCTTGACGAGAAGCCGGTTGATGGTCCGTTCGTTGGACTCTTCCAGGGATCCCAGATGCATGACCACCGCATCCTCCTTGGTGACTTTCTTGACTCCGGTCGGGCGATGTGCGCAGGCCGAGCAGAAATAGAAGCGGGCGGGTGAGCCGGGGGAGTCGCTGCAGAAGGTGACATGGCGGTCTCCGCGCCCCACGTACAAAGCTTCCTTGTAGTCAAGATGGTACCTGTCCTCGCCGACGACCACCGTACCGGGGCCTCCGACGTTGATGATGCCGATTTCACGGCGCTGGGTGAAATAGTCGGCGCGCAGGATCTCGGGCGCGCTCAGGAGGAGGTCTTCATCCTTGGGGACGGCGCCTCCTGCGATTATCCGGTCGAACATGGAGTACACCATGTTGATCTCGTCTTCCACCATGACATTCTCGACAAGGTATTCCTTGCGGAGACGCTGGGTGTCGTAGTGCTTCGCATCCACGTTGCTGGACGCCTGTCTGACTGTACAGTTCAGTTTCATCGTTTTCTTGCTTATGGTTCTGTCGGGGCATGCCCCTCTTGTCCGATATTACAGTCCAGGGGCGTTATTTGGGCTGCTTGCCGATGTAGGCGAGGATTCCGCCGTCCACGTAGAGGATGTGGCCGTTGACCGCGTCAGAGGCGTGGGAAGCCAGGAAAACCGCGGGACCGCCGAGTTCAGAGGGGTCGAGCCAGCGGCCGGCAGGGGTCTTTGCGCAGATGAACAGGTCGAAGGGATGGCGGCTGCCGTCAGGCTGTATCTCGCGGAGGGGCGCAGTCTGGGGAGTGGCGATGTAGCCGGGCCCGATCCCGTTGCACTGGATGTTGTACTCGCCGTACTCGGAGCAGATGTTCCTTGTGAGCATCTTCAGGCCGCCCTTTGCCGCAGCGTATGCGGAAACTGTCTCGCGGCCGAGTTCGGACATCATCGAGCAGATGTTGATGATCTTCCCTTCGCGGCGCTCCATCATCTCGGGAAGGACGGCGGAGGAAACGATGAAGGGAGCCACCAGGTCCACGTCGATGACTTGCTGGAACTCTTCGCGCTTCATCTCGTGCATCGGAATCCTCTTGATGATCCCTGCGTTGTTTACCAGGATGTCGATCTTCCCGACTTCGCGGTGGATCCTCTCGACGAGGGCCTTGACGTCGTTTTCCTTGGTGACATCGCAGACGTAGCCGGTGACGTTCTTGATCCCGGCCTCGGCATAGTTGCGCAGGCCGCGCTCCAGGGCGGCTTCATTGATGTCGTTGAAGATGATGTTGTCAATGCCGGCTGCAACGAAAGCCTTTGCGATGTTGAAGCCGATTCCATAGGAAGCACCGGTAATCCAGGCGTTCTTTCCTTCAAGTGAAAAAATATTCGTCATTGCTTTGTAAGTGTTTGTCTCATTGATGATTCCCTTTCTATGAGTTTCATCTCAACGATGATTTCCTTGTCTTCATAGATGCCTTTCGCGAACTGGAGGAAGGCTTCCGCGGCGCGCAGCCCCATCTCTTTCGGATTCTGCTCGATCGAACTCATCGCCGGCGAGGTCAGGTCGGTGAATATCTCGTTGGCGGTGCCGACGATGCCGAAATCGCGGGGAATGCAGAGCCCTGCCTGCTTGGCGGCATCCATCGCGCCGAGGGCGGAGAAGTCGCCGGCGCAGTAGAGCGCGTCGCAGCCCATCCTGATTGCCTCCTGTGCACTTTCCTGCCCTGTCTTGCGGAGGATCGCGTCAGTGAATACATATTCCTCCAACCCGGCCTCGGAAATCGCCTTGCGGTATCCTTCGAGCCTGGAGCGGAAAGTTGCGGTACCGAGGTATCCGGCGAGGGTGCCGATCCTGCGGTACCCGTTGCGGATCAGGCATTTCGTGGCCTGGTAGGAGCCATTGGCTCCGTCGTTGACGATCTTGACTCCCGGTAGGTCGCTGAAGACGCGGTCGAACTGGATGAGGGCGGTATCCTCGTCCAGGATTTCCATGACATGGCTTCCGTCCTTGGATTCGATGGAGTGCGACATGATGACTCCGGCGACCCTGTTGGAGCGCATGGTCTTCAAGGCATTGATCTCGTTCTCGAGTTTTTCCCTGGTCTGGCAGATGATGACTGAATAGCCTGCAGTGCCCAGGGCGGATTCGATGCTGCTTATTACGTTGCTGAAGAACTGGCGGTTTATCCTCGGGACTATGATGCCCACGGTCTGGGCGACACCTTTCCTAAGGTTCGAGGCCATGACGTTCCGTTCATAGCCCATCTCCCTGGCCTTCTGCTCCACGGCCTTGCGTGTGGCTTCCTTGACGCGGGGGCTTCCGGAGAGGGCTCGCGATACTGTCGAGGGGGTTATCCCCATCTCCCTTGCGATGTCAGTGATGGTGGCTTTCAACATGGTTTCAAGCAATAGTCGGCCTATGCCGCTACAAATATACAAACGTTTGTATTGTTTTGCAAGAAAAAACTATACTTTCTCGGATGCGGGGCCGGCCTGCATCCGAGGTCTCATGCAGCGGGAAGACTGTCCTTTGCAAGGTCTCCGCCCTCCACGTGGTGAAGGCGTCCGGGGGAGTGGAACCGGATCCCGGATACTACGTGAGGGGGAGGAGTGTCATTCGTGGGTCGCGAATCTCCTGGACGCCAGGTCTTCGTACTTTGTCCCGGGCCGTCCGTAGTTGACGTAGGGGTAGATGGAAATTCCTCCCCGAGGAGTGAAGAAACCGGTGACTTCGATGTACTTGGGATCCATCAGGGCGATGAGGTCCTTCATTATGGTGTTCACGCAGTCTTCGTGGAAGTCGCCATGGTTCCTGAAACTGAATAGATAGAGCTTCAGCGACTTGCTCTCCACCATCCTCTCGCCGGGAATGTAGGAGATCCTGATCTCGGCGAAGTCGGGCTGTCCGGTGATCGGGCAGAGGGTAGTGAATTCCGGGCAGTTGAACCTGACCCAGTAGTCGTTCTCCGGATGCTGGTTGGCGAAGGTTTCAAGCACTTCAGGATCGTAATCCCGGCTGATTCCGCTTTTGTGCCCCAGGGCGCTGAGCCCTTCCTTTTCTCTGTCGTATTGCATGGTCGATGGTCTTTTTGTCAGTTGATGGAAAGCTTGAATGGATTGTACGAGATTCCCTCGTCGAAAGTGTCCGTCCCTTCGTGCTCCTTGAGTTTCCTGACGACGAAGCCGGTCAAGGGCAGGATCGCCATCTCGTAGAGCACCTTGGCGGTCACCTGGCATGCCGCCATGGTCAGTATCGTACGGACTCCCTGGTTCCAGAACACGACCGGAATGAATATCAGCGAGTCGGCGAGTTCTCCTGCAATAGAAGAGAGAATGGCACGGAGGCCGAATCTCCTTCCCCTGTCCCTGACTTTCATGCGGCTCATCACGATGGCGTTGATGTTGGAACCGGCAAGGAACGCAACCAGGGACGCCACCGCCGTCCTGGGTGCAGCTCCGAATACGGTCCTGAAGGCGTCCTGGCCATCCCAGAAGGGGGCTCCGGGAAGGGCCACCACAAGCTGCGCGGCCGCAACGAAGAAGAAATTCATCGCGAATCCTGTCCAGATCACAAGCCTGGCCTTACGGTATCCGTAGACCTCGCTCAGGCAGTCGTTGATGATGTAGGAGACCGGGAAAATCAATACCGCACCGGGCAGGACGCACCAGGAGCCTATCTGGAATATCTTTGTTGCAAAAAGGTTTGAGGCAATCAGGCAGACATTGAAAAGTATTGCCAGCCAAAGGAAGGAAGTGGACAGTCCTTGCTGCTGTCCGTTGCTTTTGTCTATGGTCATCTCTTCTTGTTTTTATAGTGGTACCAAGCACACTTGGAGAGCCATGCCGGCAACTCCTCGGGCGCAAAGGTAAGAAAGATGGCTGGATTTGCAAAACTCTTGTCCGATAATCCCTGCCTTGGGCGGAATGGTGGACTTCCCGTCCTTTCCATTATTTGAAAACTTCTGAATAATCCCTATCTTTGCTTTAGGCAAATCCCTGCAGTCAGAATGACACTTCAACTTAATTCACCATGGATAATTTTACTATTCACCTCAAACCCTCTTTCCTGAATAAAAAAAGACTTGTATTCGATGGAACGACGATCAAGCTCTACAGAAAAGGCTTGTTCTCAGAAAAGCTGGTAGAATCGTTTCCCTTGGACAACCTGACATATTTCGGATATGGCTCGCCGCTGTCCAGGAACAAGTTGCTGGTCATTTCCAGGGAAGATTCCTATGATGGGGTCCCGAAGCCTGAGGACCTGAAATCTGATGACAAGGATGATAACCTTTTCAAAAGGATCCTTCGTAGAATAAGTGAAACAGCGGATGAACCTTCCGAGGAGATGGACATGGATTTGGACAGGGATCTCAAGATGAACACTGCCACGATCTCAATAAAGTTGAGTCCGGAGGATTATGACCGGACGGAGGCTCTCCTGAAGGAATGCGGCGCAGCATGTGGCAGATGTGAATATGCCGGAGGCTTTCTGCGGAAAAGATATATTGCATATTCAGATCGATGGCTGTACTATATCCGCGGTAATGAAGTGGACAGCGTTCCGCTTGAAGAGATGGCTTTTTTCGTCCAGAACCGGTCGAATATCTATTGCGGATACCATCGGCAGATAAATGCCAAGATCAAGTCTCCCATTCTGAGGCAGGAAGTGAAAGACCTGTGCTTCAGCAAATCCCGGAGACTTGATGCAGACGGGGTGTCATATTCCTCGGGATTCTTCGGACGGGAGAACATCACTCTTACGGATGAGGCGCTTACGTATTCGACAAGGCGCTTCTCCAAGGATGAAATGACCTATATCCCCTACAAAAGGATCTATGCAGTGTTCGCGGGAAAAGGTTTCCTCAGGAAGAGAATTTCCGTTTATGGCGAGCAGAACCTGACTACCAGGCACAGGTTCTCAAGATTTAAAGTCAAGGACATCATCCGCCGGGTGAAAGAAAACGGTGTCTTTACGGAAGGTGCAGGGGATGTCCGTTCATCGCATTTGTTTTTCCGGAATATGTTCGGAAGGGCTCCTTATGTGCTGTTCTTGTCCGACAGGATGATTTATAATCCCAGGCGGCTTCGGAAAAAGAAGATGAAGGAACTGTCTGTCCCGTTCGCTGAGATAGATACCGTCACTTGGTTCAAGAAGCCGTTCTCGATATTCGGATGTGTCGAGATAAAAGGCACCATCAAGGCTATTCGTTCCGATCAGTCCAAGCGGGAGGCCAAAATAGTAATTCCTGATATCACCAGGGGCGGCTATAAGGAAATAAAATCGGTGCTCGAGTCCAATCCCTCCGTTGAGTTTTCCCGCGTTCACGAAAAATACAAACTCTGATTTGCAAAGGGCTTAAGGCCGGGCGGTCAGGCAGCAACCACTGCTTGGCCGCCCGCGGCCGTTAGGGGGGGCACTGCGCCGCCAGGCGTGGGTGGGATGGAGCGAAGCGGAAGGCCATAAGGACAATGCCGCTTGCATCCCACATGGCCAACAAAAAGAGGATGACCTCTAAGTCGACAGACTATCAGTCATCCTCTTTCTTGTGGAGATGGGCGGAGTCGAACCGCCGTCCAAACAACGTACCAAGAGGCTTTCTACATACTTATCCTTCCTTTGGTTGTCGGCGACGGCCTGCCGGAAGGCGGGCTAACCGAAGCTTATCCTTTGAATCTTGGCCGGCTTTAAAGGAGTCCGCCGGAGCATCCTTCCTGGATGATACCCTGAACCCGGTACTCGGAAGGAGAGAGACCGCAGGATACTCGTCGGAACCGCAGCCTAGGCGGTTCGGATTAAGCTAATCGACTTGGTCGGATTAGGCAGCGAGTGCGTAGTTGTTATCAGCAACTAAATTTTTGGAAGAACGGTTTTTACGGGCAGATCTCCCAGAAGCCCGGTATGCTTACCGCCCGGAATCGATGCTGTCGAAACCAGAACATCCCCAAGCGTGCTACTTATACGCCCAGTGTCCGGAATATGTTTCAAGTCCCGGCGATTTTTTTCATGAAGGCACATTTTATGCAATGGGAATGCGTGAATGGACAATACGACCGGAAGAAGAATGAACGTTCTCCTGAAGTTTTCATGGGGACACATACTGGCGTCGTTGGCTGTCATCGCGACTGCCTACGGCACTTTCGTGGGCCTGACATACCGGCTTGGCGGAGGGTACATCGTCCCGGGCGTCATCACATTCGTGGTCTCCCTGGTCCTGGTCCTGTCCTTCTCCACCCTTCAGCGGCTCAAGGGAACGGATTCCGGTTTCGCGGCCTGCATAAGGCGGGAAAGGATCCTGTTCTTCTCCTTCCCGTTCATCCTCTGCGTGCTTATGGTCCCCTTCATGCATTCCCTGACAGTCCATTCCAGGGAAGATGCCATCAGGACGCGTTTCGAACAGTCGATCCAGGATTCGCGGAAGATGTTCGACAGTTATGAAGAGTATTCCCGAGCACGTTGCGACCGCTTCAGGGATGCCGTAAAGAAGAAAAAGCTGACACAGGTCCAGCAGGACAACAGGGTCAGGGCGCTGGAGGCGTCGCTGCTGTACTATAACGAGCAGGAGCTCAGGAAACGCGCTGAAGACTGGATCGGCAGGTCTTCCGGGAATATCTCGACATGGAACATATTCCTGCTGGGGAGCATAGACAGGACTGAGGCCGCCCTTATGGAATGGCACGGGAGGCTCGAGGAGCTTTCCCGCGTAAGCTTCAAGGGGGAGGAACTGGACGATGAATATTGGTTCGACCCCGGGCATGAGAGCCTCGACGAGGCCATCGGCGGACTCGAGTCCCTGAGGGAACTTTACGTCAAGGGAGGATTCAACCCTCTTTCCATATTGCTGCTCCTTGCCGTATGGCTAATGCTGATGCTTCCTTACTTCCTGCAGCGCCGGCACAGCAGGAACTGGTACACGCTGTTCCCCTCCGGCCGTCGGGAGAGCCGTTGGGAAGCGTCCCGGCATGAAGATGACTGTCTGCCGGAGGACGCGGGAGGCAAGGGTGCGGGAGCCACGAACGCAGGAGGCGAGGACGCAGGAGACGAGTACGCCGGAAGTGAGGCAGCAGCTCTTGAGGCTGATGAAGACGACCTTGGCAGTTTTACCTTGTAAGAGAATGAGGAATAAGCAGGAAATATTCGATTACATCGAGGAAATCAGCCCGTACGAGCTCGCCAGGGCGATAAAGCTCGGGGTCGTTTCCTATGAGGAATTGTGCGACCGCCGCAACACCTTCGGCGGCTTTGAATCCAAGGCGGAGGAGGTTCGCCGCATACTTGCCGCAATCGAGGAAAGCGGGATAATCGTCCAGGAGGCGGACCAGCCCGCAGCCAGCCCTGACGCTTCGAGGGAAGTACCTTCCCCCGTAGGAGACGAGGACCTTGAATGGCGCACCACCGACAAGGCCGACAGGACTGCGCTTGCCTCTTTCCTTGACAAGTATCCCGTCGGAAAGTATTCGGTGGAGGCAAGGAAGGCCATCAACTCGCTCATCCGGAATGCTCCCAAGCCTTTCTCAGAAGTTGTCAGGCAGATCGCGGCCATCCCTGCGGACATGAATGTCACCGACCCGAATGCAGCGGTCACCGCCCTTCTCGCCGGCTTGCTCGCCAAGCACTCCATCACGGAAGAGGACATATTGTCACAGCTTCGGGAAGACAGGAACTTCCTGAATTCGTCAGTGGTCTCGGCACTGGCGGACCAGGGCCTTTTCAGGGTGGACAGGCTCCGGGAGGCCGGCATCTCCGATGAGTTCGTGGAACTGATGCTTGCGGGTAAATCGTCCGGTCAGCTTCCGATGCCTGAGAGGAAGGTTGAAAAGGTGAGCATGGAACCTTGCACCGAGGTTTATTTCTGGGGGATCCCGTCATCAGGGAAGAGCTGCGCCCTGGGGGCTATAATGAGCGTCGCCGACGACTGCCGCGGCATCAAGTCCGTCCGGCGGCAGAAATGCCAGGGGGGTGCCTACATGGATGCGCTGGGAATGATGTTCAAGGAGGACAGGGTGGGCGTACTCCCTCCCGGGACTTCCATATGGGCGACTTACGAGATGGGCATGGACATCCAGGACATGTCGGGGAATTACCATCCAGTGACTTTCATCGACATGGCCGGAGAGATTGTCCGCTGCATGTACAAGAAGTACAAGGGCCTGCCCCTTGACAATGAGTCTGAAGAGTGCCTGGGTACCCTCGACGGGATCCTGCTCGGCGAGGCCGGGACCAGGAACCGCAAGCTCCATTTCTTCGTCATCGAATACGGGGCTGAAGAAAGGCTCTACGAGGGCCTTGACCAGAGGACCTACCTTGAAGGCGCCGCGGCCTACATCCGCGACAATGACATATTCAAGGACAGGACGGACCTCGTCTGCATCCTTATCACAAAGGCGGACAAGGCGCGTAAGGACGCCAGGAAGAACGGAGTCAAGGTTAGGGAGCAGATCCTTGACTACCTGGCGCAGAACTACAAGGGATTCTATTCGAGCCTTAAGGAGATCTGCCTCCGGCATGAGATCGGCAGGGGAGAACTCAAGGTGATCCCGTTCACCATCGGGGAGGTCTGTTTCCAGAACTATTGCCGTTTCAACGGCGACAAGGCCGACGAAGTCCTCCAGACCATCCTTGGGCATTCTGCATCGTTCAGTGAGAACAAATTGTCAAAAATCAGGTCAATGCTTTCAAAATGAGCAAGCTGGGAATCATAGTCACAAGGGCGAGCGCAGGCTTGCAGGAATTGTATTCCAGGAACAGGGAAGGCTGGGAGAAGTACTCCGCCTCGGACATCAGGACCAGGCTCGGCGCCATCAAAGGCTTTTCCGAGGGAACCGGCATCGTGACCTTCATGCGGTTTGTCCAGCCCGGAGCCGCTTTCACCGTGTGCAAGAGCATCCCCGGCCGGGGAGGGGATTTCACGTCGGCGACGTTGTTCGTGCCGTCCGGGTGCGATGTGACTGGGCGCCGGCTGGCCGGGATCATCGCAGCCCTTGAGGATTGCATCAGGGCGCCTTACCTGGACACGGCCTCGCTGGAGGAACTCTTCGCCCGGGACTATCCGGACAAGCCTTTCCCCAGTCCGATACTTTCCGCCGGCACTTCTTCAGCCTGCCGCTACTATGGCGACGGGACCGGCCATACCCTGGAGGAACTCCTTGATGAACCGTTCCAGAGGGAATATGAGAGGTTCGCAGGAGTGTTCCTGATCGACAAGTCATCCGGGCTGGAAGCTTCGCCTTCGCTGGCGGACCTTACACGGAAGCCTCTCGAGTCGATGAAAGGGAAGGTGAGGATATCCTACCGTGACTTCAAGGTCATCGATTCCGCTACCCGCGGGAGCCTGGATGGCTTCCGGCTGTTCCTCAATGGCGTCGAGGTCCCGGCCGGGAGTTCGGCCACCGTCCCGGAGCAGTCTGCGGCGAATGTGGTCGTCCGCGTCTCATGTCCGGGGTATCTCACTTACGAGAAGGGCCGGAGGATCTCGCGTCCGATGGAAGTGATGCTGGTCAGAAGGGAGGAGCCCTCCCGGCAGTCGGAAGCCCCGAAGGTGCAGGACCGTCCTTCCTTGACGGGGCTCCTCCTCGGCCGCCGTGCTCTCCCTTTCCTGTCGGCCTTCGCCGGACTGGTCCTTGGCTTTTTCATCGGAATGTGGGTGTACAAGCCTCATGATGCGGCCGGTCAGGAGAATCCGCCGGTCGAAGAGGAAGGACTGGTGACCGGCCAGCCTGCTGATTCGGCAGCCCTGGACAGCCTTGCAGTCGAGGCGGCAGGCGTTCTTCCCGAGGAAGTCGTCTCCGAGCCTTCCCGTCCGGCCACCAGGCCTGCCGGACGCCCGCGCCCGGGACGGGCGGATGGCAGGAAGCCGTCAAGTACCGTTCCCCCCCAGGAAACAGTCCAGGCCCCTCCACAGCAGGAAACCACTGAAGACTGACGAACCATGGGCAACGCTTTCCGGTCATTCCTGAAAATCCTGGTGCTGCTGCTGTGCCTCACTGCAGCGGTGGCCGGCATCATGGTGTTCTATGGCAGCGTAGTTTCAGCGCCCAGGCTTCCGGAGGTCAGGAATTCCCTGGTCCTTGAACTCGAGGACAGGATCGACGGATATGACGGCTACTCCGAGACGGCTTATGAGACCGTCAAGGATGCCATCGGCTACTATGTCTATGAAAAGAAGATTTCCCGCAGGGAGCGCGATGGCCTGTGCTCCGGTTTCTTCTACCGCAAATATGCGCCATTGATGGTCGCGCACTGCGTGGAGTCTCTTTCCTCCCATGGGTGGAAGGATGCGTCCGTGGACTTCTTCCTCGGGAGGGTGGACACCCTGACGGGGATGAGGCTTTACGCCCGTGACGGTTACGTGGTCCCTGCCGACAGCGACGTGCGTGCCGACCTGGACACTTTGAAGTCGCTCCTTCTGACATACAGGCATGTGCTTGACGAGACCCGGGAAGTGGAATACCGTCCCGGAATCGACGTTTCACTGAAGAGGATCCAGGCGCTCGATTCCTGCCTCGGGAAGGTGTACGGCTTCAGGACATGCTCCGGCACCGTCTGTCTCGGTGACCTTGAAGACCTTTCTTCCGCATCCTCGGCATTCAGGGCGTCGCTCAAGAAAGCCCACTACTCTTATCTTGTCAAGGCAATCGGCAGGATCGGGTCTCCTTCCGGTTTCTCCGGAAAAACCGAGTTCGAGGATTTCTCCAGTGAAGTGCTTGAAGACCTTGAGGCCTTCATGTCCAGGGGAAATGAAGTTTATGGCATCGAACCACACTACAGCCCCCTGGTACTGGGGAACCTCAGGGAGCGTTTCTACAGCGGCAGGAACAGCGGGGTGGCCAGCTATGGCCCACTGGTGCTCAGGGATGTGAAATTCGGAGTCACCAACAAGGCGGGAGACGTGCTCGTAGGGTTCGGCAGCCTGATAACTTCGCCCAGGACCAGGTATCTTGTCCCGGAACTCGACCTCATGGTCAGGGAAGCCGGGCGTTACGAAATAACCATGGAAATGGATACTCCACAGGGCAGCTACAGATACTCGTCCAGCACGGGTTACCTTTCAGAAGGAGTCCGCCAGGTCCGTCTGGCGGGATATGGCAGGGACGAGGATGGAAACTGGCCGGCAGGAGACTATCAATACAGATTCCTGTGTGATGGGATACTGCTTGGCGAGAGGAGCTTCCATGTTTATTAGACTTTGATTCGATGAAGAAGACGCAAATATTGTCGGTTCTTTTCCTTTTGACCGCATGGGTGCTCCATGCCGGTCCTCCCGCCTCTGAGACAGTGTCGTTCTCCTTTGTAGGCGACATCATACTCTGCGACAAGTATCCATCCGCGGAACTCCCGCGTTCCGAAGGGCGCCATCTCTTCGAGAGCGCCAGGAAATACCTCCACCAGACTGATTTCGCCTTTGCCGGCCTGGGTCATGTGCTTTTCGACGGCGATACCTCTCCGCAGGACTGGAGGAACAACTCGGAGGCTCTCTACCTCAAGGCTCCCCAGGCCCTCTCCACATGGCTCAAGGATGCCGGATTCGATGTCCTTGACGTCGGGACCGCCCATATCCGGGATTTCGGTTCGGAAGGAGTGGACTCCACCCTTTCGGCTTTGCGGGAGGCCGGGATCACGGCGGTGGGCCTGAAAGGACTCTGCGAGACGTCCATAGTCACCAAGGAGGGCTGGACCGTAGGTTTCTGCTCGTTCACGAGCACGGCCGGTGGACTGGGTACCGGGGACCTCGAGATGGTCGCCGAGTACATCGGCGCCCTGGACGAGGCTTGCAACACGGTGGTGGTCTCTTTCCGTAGCGGGGAAGACGACGCCGCCATCCAGGACTTCGCGCATTCGTGCGTCGATGCCGGGGCCGACATCGTCATAGGCCACTGTTCCGATTTCGTGGCGGGTTCCGAGATCTACAAGGACCGTTTCATAACCTACAGCCTTGGGATATTCTGCGATCCGTTCAAGACCAACGAGTTGAGCAACAGGGCGATGGCTCCTCTGGTCCAGTTGACCCTCAACCGCGACGGCAGTTTCCTCAAAGGAAATGTGGTCTCTTTCATCCAGAAGACCGGTCACGGGCCGGTCCTGGACCGCAATGACGGTGCCGCCCAGAAAATGCAGTCGGTGGCCGATTCGGTGATACCTTACAACGGAATCTCGATTTCATCTGACGGAGTCATCAGGACGGTCCCGCTCGGCACCATCAACAGCACGGTGGACGAGATGCTGGAATTCGCGAGCAATTACATCGGGTGCCGTTATTCCAGGGGGAAGACCGGTCCTGACCGTTTCGACTGTTCCGGTTTCACCACCTATGTGTTCGCAAGGTATGGGATCCACCTCCAGAGAACGGCCCAGGGACAGTACACGCAGGGCAAGGAGGTCAAGATGCAGGATGTCCGCAGGGGAGACCTTGTCTTCTTCGACACCCAGCGCAGGGTCTGGCCCGGACACGTCGGCATAGTGACCGAGGTGATGCCGGACGGGAACATCAAGTTCATCCATGCATCCACGAGTTCGGGAGTCACGGTCAATTCCCTGGTCGGAAGTTCTTATTATGAGTCCAGGTTCGTCGGAATCAGGAGGGTGGTTGACGAAAGATAATCTTCGCTATGGAAAAAGTCTGGGATCCGTTGAGGAAGAAGATGGTGGCCCTGACCCCGGAAGAAAGGGTCCGCCAGTGGTTCATCGGGGTGCTTTCCGAAAGGCTCGGGGTGCCTATGCACATGATGATGAGCGAAGTCAGCATGAAGTTCGGGGACAAGGCCTTCCGGGCGGACATCCTCGTCTATTCCCGCGATGCGTCCCCCCTGATGGTGGTCGAGTGCAAGAGGGAGGACGTCACCATCGACCGCGCGGTCCTCGAGCAGGCTCTCAAGTACAACCTGGTGCTGGATGTCGGGTATATCGCCGTGACCAACGGGGTCACTACCTTCGGTTTCCGCCGGACGGGGCGGGAGGATGAGCCTTTCGAGGCGGTCAAGGAATTTCCGGACTGGGAGACCATGCAGAAATAAATTCTTATTTTTGCATATTCAAGGAAAGCAATGGGAAAGACTATAACAGAAGGCTGCCTGGACAACCCGGTGTTCGCATTGGTCTCATCCGTCGCGGAGGAGCTCGGGGTCAGGGCTTTCGTGATCGGCGGCTACGTGAGGGACTGTTTCCTGGGCAGGCGGAACGACGACATCGACATAGTGGTCGAAGGAAGCGGAATCGAACTGGCGGAAGCAGTGGCCCGCAGGATAGAGTCCTCTGAAAGGAGGAAGTGCCAGGTGTCTGTGTTCCAGACCTACGGGACGGCCATGCTCAAGTACCACGGGGCAGAGGTGGAGTTCGTCGGTGCCAGGAGGGAATCCTACCGTCACGACTCGCGTAAACCCATTGTCGAGGACGGTACCCTTGAGGAGGACCAGAAAAGGCGGGACTTCACCATCAATGCGATGGCGTTCAGCCTTTGCAGGGAGGATTACGGGGCCCTCGTGGATCCATTCGGAGGGATAAGGGACCTTGCTGCCGGGATAATCCGGACGCCTCTCGAGCCGGAACAGACCTACAGCGACGATCCCCTGAGGATGCTCCGTGCGATCCGCTTCGCCACCAAGCTGAGCACTCCCGGTCTGCAGTTCACCATAGTGCCCGAATCGATACGTGCGATGAAGGCGATGAAGGACAGGATGTCGATCCTTTCCAAGGAGAGGATAGTCGAGGAACTGTGCAAGATACTGTCAGCTTCCCATCCGTCCATAGGATTCCGCATCGCCGACGAGACCGGTCTGCTCGATTTCATCATTCCTGAGCTCTCAAGGCTCAAGGGCGTCGAGACCGTTGATGGAAAGGGACACAAGGAGATCTTCTCCCACACCCTCCAGGTGGTTGACAACGTTGCGGCCGAAGAGGAGTCCGAGGTGAGGGAAGGCACTCGCCGGGAGGTCAATGTATGGCTTCGCTGGGCGGCCCTCCTGCATGACATAGGCAAGCCCGCCACCAAGAAGTTCGTCCCGGGGCAGGGGTGGACTTTCCACGGACACGAAGTAGTCGGGGCGCGGATGGTCGAGAAGATATTCAAGAACCTTAAGATGCCCCAGAACGAGAAGATGAAGTACGTCCGCAAGCTGGTCAGCCTCCACCACAGGCCGATAGCCCTGGTCGACGAGGAGGTGACGGATTCGGCCGTGAGGCGTCTTCTTTTCGATGCGGGAGACGAGATCGACGACCTCATGCTCCTTTGCGGGGCCGACATCACTTCCAAGAATCCCGCAAAGGTCGCCAGGATCAAAGACAATTTCGAACTTGTCAAGCGCAAGCTCGTGGAGGTGGAGGAGAAGGACAGGATCCGCAACTGGAAGAACCCGATCACCGGTGAATACATAATGTCGCTCTACGGCCTGCCGCCTTGCAAGGAGGTCGGCGAGCTTAAGGAATATGTGAAGGAAGCCGTACTGGACGGGAGGATCGGCAACAATTTCGAGGAGGCCGATGCGCTGATGCGCGCCAAGGCCGCCGGGATGGGACTCATTGAATGCTTGCAGAAGAGTACATAGCCTACATCTCCAAGGTGAGGAGGTACTCCGGGAGGACTCGGGAGATATATTCCGCCGTCCTCGGGGACTTCGTGGAGTACTCGGCTTCGGAAGCCGGCGTCCCGCCCGGGCGCATTGCCGACGACGTGCTGCTTTCCTTCATGGTCCCTTCCGTCATACGAAGCTATGAGGTGTACCTTGTCGGTGTCCGCGACGACGACCCCCGGACGGTGAACCTCCACTTGTCCGTCCTCAGTGGTTTCTGCCGGTGGCTCATGAAGCAGGGCAGGCTCAAGTCGAATCCGGTCAGGACGGTGGCGAGGCCCAAGACCGAGAAGAGGCTTCCGGTGTTCTATCGCGACGAGTCCATGGAGGAGTATTTCGCTTCTACTGACTGCGACGCCTCGGAGGAAAACCTGGAGCTCATAACCGGCCACGACAAGGCTTCCGAGGCTGCATATTCCCGAAGGCTTGCCCGCCTGGTCGTGTCGATGCTCTACGGTACCGGCATCCGCCGTTCAGAACTCATCTCCCTGAGGATCTCGAGCATGGATTTTGCGAGGCGTGTCCTGAAAGTGCATGGAAAAGGCGACAAGATGCGAGAAATTCCCGTCGTGCCTTCTCTTTGTCAGGAATTATCATTATATTTACAAGCAGTAACCCGCATGGAAGGGCGCGAAAGGACGCTTGACGAGCCTCTGCTGGTGACCGTGAAAGGCAGGCAGCTTTATCCGGTCTTCGTGGACAGGACGGTCAAGGGCGAACTTGGAGGGATAGGAAGCATCACGGGGAGGAAATCCCCACACGTACTGAGGCATTCCCTGGCTACGGAACTCCTGAACGAGGGAACGGACCTCAATTCTATCAAGGAACTTCTTGGTCATTCCTCCCTGGCCGCCACCCAGGTCTACACGCACAATTCCATCGAGAAGCTGAAAAAAGTTTATGTTAACGCCCACCCACGGGCAAAAAGCGGAGGTAAAAATGGAGATTAGAGTAAAATCCCTGAAGTTCGACGCAGACCAGAAACTGCTCGACTACGTAGAGAAAAAAGTCTCGAAGCTTTCCAGGTTCAGTGATCACCTTGAAGACATTGACGTTACCCTGTCTTTGCAAGAAGTGCCTGACAACAAGGACGTAAAGATCCAGACAAGGGCCTATGGACAGGACCTCCTCATCGAGAGGAGCGCGAACACCTTCGAGGATGCGGTCACGACGGCGGTCGACCTGATGAAGGAGAAGATCGTCAGGACCAAGGAGAAGATAGTGGGATAATATTTCGTCCAAGTCCGCAGCTCCGTGCCGCGGATGAAGCCGAGGAGGATGGCCGGCGAGCCCGACGGGCTTGAAGGTCATCCTCTTTCCGTTTCCGGATGTCCTTCAACTTCGCGCGTCCTATATGGGGAACACTTCCTTTTTTTATTATATTTGCAGAATATGGCGAAAAGTTCGGTCAACGTTGCAGCACAGTGCCGGGACATCATCTCCAAGGCGGAGGCGGGGTCTTTCAGTCCCGTCTATCTCCTGATGGGAGACGAACCCTACTACCTCGACATGGTCTGCGATGCGATCGTCGAGCATTCCCTTGACGAATTCGCCCGGGACTTCAACGAAACGATCTGTTACGGTGCGGATGTCGATGCCGACACGGTGGTCACTGCAGCGCGGCGTTTCCCCATGATGGCGGAAAGGCAGCTGGTCGTGGTGAAAGACGCCCAGGGGATGGCCGACCTGGAGAGGCTCTCCGTCTACTGCGAGAACCCGCTCGATTCCACCGTGCTCGTCATCCTGATGAGAGGCGGCTCCGCCGACAAGAGGAAGTCGCTGTACAAGCAGTGCGCGAAGAATGGCGTGGTGGTGGAATCCAACGTCTTGAGGGACTATGAGATGGCCTCGTGGATCAGCGGCTATTTCGCCGACCGCGGGCTTGCCATAACCCCGGAAGCCGCAGCCCTCTTCGCCGAGTCGGCCGGTACGTCCATGGGAAAGATAGCCGTCGAGACGGACAAGATGCTCAAGAATCTTCCCGAGGGGACGAAGGAAGTCACGGCCGCCGACATAGAGAGGAATGTGGGGATCAGCCGCGAGTACAGCATCTTCGAACTGACCGGGGAACTGTCGGCCAGGAACGGAAGCAAGGCGCTGGGGACGGCGGCCAGGATCGGGGAGGGGATAAAGTTCGCGATGCCGATGGCGGTGTCCGCCCTTTACACCCATTTCTCCAGGATACTCCGCTATGGCGCCTTGAAGGAGAAGAAGCGTTATCCGGACCGCGATGAAGTCGCTTCCGCGCTGCAGGGAGTCAACCCCTATTTCTGGAAGCAATACGACACCGCCATAGCCAATTATTCCGTCCGGCAGGCCATGTCCGTCATCTCCCTTCTCTGTGAATATGATTTCAAAGGCAAGGGAGGAGAAGCCGGAGAGGCCGGTCCGGGAGAGCTCCTGGTGGAGCTCGTGAGCAAGATACTTAATGTTTAGCTACATATGGGCAATATCATTGACTGCAGGGAAGTCTGCAAGAATTTCGGACCGAAGGTCGCGCTGGACAAGGTCAGCCTGGGAGTGCCCGAAGGCAGGATCTTCGGACTCCTCGGCCCCAACGGAGCCGGAAAGACGACATTGATCAGGATCATCAACCGCATAACCATACCGACTGCGGGGGAGGTCTTCTTCAACGGAAGGCCGATTACCCAGTCCGACGTGGAGAAGATAGGCTACCTCCCGGAAGAGAGGGGACTCTACAGGAAGATGGAGGTCGGGGACCAGGCGATGTACCTGGCCCAGCTCAAGGGGATGAGCTCCCAGGATGCCAGGAAGGCACTCAAGGAGTGGTTCGTCCGCTTCGGCATCCAGGACTGGTGGAAGAAGAAAGTCGAGGAACTCTCCAAGGGAATGGCGCAGAAGGTGCAGTTCATCACCACCGTCGTCCACAGGCCTTCCCTGATGATCCTGGACGAGCCTTTCTCCGGCTTCGACCCTGTCAACACCGAAATCATCCGCAACGAGATCCTGAGGCTCAAGGAGGAGGGCTCCACCATCATCCTCTCCACCCACAACATGGAGTCCGTCGAGGAACTCTGCGATGAGATCGCCCTCCTGAACAAGTCCAGGCTGGTGATTTCCGGCGGTGTGGATGAGATCAGGCACAAGTACGGCAACAACAACATAGAAGTCGTCTACACCGGCAGCGAGAGGATCGAGGATGCGGAGGGCCTGTTCAAGGTCCTGTCCGATGAGGACAACGCAGGACGGCATACGGCCGTGATATCCCTTGAGGCTGAAGCCCGGACCAATGATGCGCTGTCCGCCCTTCTCGGGCGCGGGGCCGTCATCAATTCATTCAAGGAACTCATCCCCAGGATGAACGACATATTCATCAAACTGGTAACAGAGGAGGAATAACCATGGATTTCAAGATCATAAAGACAGTCATCGCGCGTGAGTACAAGACCCGCGTAAAGAAAAAGTCATTCCTTGTGACCACCTTCCTGGTCCCCATCCTCTTCGTTGGGATGATCGTGGCGGTGTACTACATCATGGGAAACACCAAGGAAAGGAAGCAGGACGTGGCGGTCGTCGACCAGTCGGGGATCGTCATGCCGCACCTCACCGACACGGACCGCCTTTCGTTCGCCGACTATTCCTTCGAGTCGCCGGAGTCCGTAAAGGGACGCCTGGCGGAACTGGGCAAGGATGTACTGGTGGTCGTCTCGCCCCTCGACACCGTCGCCAGGACAGTGTCGGTCCAGGCATATTCAAAGGACCCTCTTGGAGTGGAGTTCACCAGCGGCCTTGCTTCAAAGGTCAACGATGCCGTCGAGGAATACAGGATCCGCCAGTACGGGATCGACAACCTGCGGCAGATAATGGAGGACGTACGGTCGGACGTCTCGGTCACTGAATACACCCTCGGCGAGTCGGGCGAGGAGAAGATTTCCGAGTCGGGCATCTACATGATGGTCTCCATGATCCTCGGAATCATCATCTGGATGTTCATCACGATGTTCGGAGGGCAGGTGATGTCGAGTGTCATCGAAGAGAAGAACAGCCGTGTCGTGGAAGTCCTGATCTCCTCGGTCAAGGCTACCGACCTGATGTTCGGGAAGATCATCGGTGTCGCGCTGGTCGCGCTCACGCAGTTCCTGCTCTGGATTGTCCTATCCGTGGTGCTGGTCACAGCCGCCAGCCAGTTCATGGGCCAGGACATGATGCAGTCTCTGCAGAACGCTCCAGAGATGATGGCCGGTGCCGAGACCGCGATGGTCCAGGGTACTCCCGGAGAGCTCCAGACCATCCTGGGCACCCTGTCGAACATCCCCTGGGTCAAGTTGATCGTCTCGTTCCTGATCTTCTTCATCCTTGGCTACCTGCTCTATGCGTCCCTGTTCGCTGCAGTGGGTTCGGCGGTGGAGAACGAAGGAGACGCAGCACAGCTGCAGCTCCCTCTCACGATCCCGCTGATGATAGCATATTTCATCATCCTGATGGCCTTCAAGAATCCTGACGGAGGCCTCGTGGTGTGGACCTCCATGATACCGTTCACCTCACCGATAGTGATGCTCGCGAGGATCCCTTACGGAGTCCCGATGTGGCAGCTGGTGCTCTCCATCGCACTTCTCTTCTTCACGTTCATCGGCTGCGCCTGGGTCTCCGCGAAGATCTACAAGGTCGGTATCCTCATGTTCGGTAAGAAATCTACTTTCTCCGATCTCTGGAAATGGTTGAAACAGAAATAGGTAATGGCATGAGGAAGATATTGGCCGCAATGCTCCTGCTCTCCTGGGGATATGTCTGCATGGCCCAGGGCGTGAGCATCGAATGGAAGACGGACCCGGTGGACGGGCACAGGACGGGGGTCGTAGCCTCGAACGCAGACAACGTCCTCCAGTCCATGGGATATGTCAAGGGCCGGACCTACCATTCCCCGAACGGGAGGAAATTTCGCGGCGGAACCACTCCGAAGGTAGCCAGGATCATGCTCGGCTGCCAGGACGAGATGGCCAAGGTCAAGCAGGTCATCGGCTATTCCACACGAGAGATGGTCAGGGAATATCCCGAATGCGAGATATATGACTGGTATGTCGACGAGCTGATGAGGGCGGTAGCCGACAGCACCGGGAAAAAAGTCGACATAGGTTTTACGAACCGCGGGGGAGTGAGGATCGACATGCCCTCGGGCGAGATCCTCTACGACGACATCATGTCGATGTTCCCTTTCCACAACAACATCTGCTACGTGGGGCTTCACGGGCGTGAAGTCAAGGCTCTCCTGGACCAGATGGCTGCGTCCAGGTTCCAGATCCTGGGCGGAGTGAAGGTGGTCGCCGAGAACGGCAGGATACTGTCTGCGACGGTGGACGGCGAGCCCATAGACGACGACAAGGTCTACGGTGTCGCCACCATCAACTTCCTCCTCGACGGAGGAGACGGTTACCATGTGTCCCGGAACGCGGTCGAGGTGATACATTGCAACGGCTGGCTCTATGACACGATGCTTGCCTACGTGGCCGGCCTCACGGCCGCCGGGAAGCCCGTGGAATTCGAGAACCGGCACTGGATTACGATATTGGATAAAGACGACAGGAAATGAGAGACATCAGCAAAGCCCTGCTCCTTGTGACGCTGCTTGCCATGCCGGCGGTCTTTGTCCCGGTTGCTGCCCAGAGGAGGCTTACCATAATCCATGTGAACGATACCCACAGTCACCTCGAACCCTTGCGGGGAGGGTCCCAGTCCGGTACGGGAGGAGTGATCGAGCGTGCCGCCTACAGGGATTCAGTCGTGAAGGCTGACGGGAAGAGGAACGTCCTCCTGCTCCATGCGGGCGACTTCAACCAGGGATCCTCTTATTATTCCGTCCTGAACGGGGACGTCGAGGTCGAACTGGTCAATGCCATGAAGTACGACTGCATCGCTCTCGGGAACCACGAGTTCGACAACGGCATCGAGGACCTTGCCAGGCGCCTTGCGCGTATAAAGTGCCCGGTCGTGTGCGCCAACTACGATTTCTCCCAGGTCGAGATCGGCCCCTATGTCAGGCCTTACGCCATCGTGAAGAAGGCCGGGATGAAGATCGGCATCATCGGCCTGCTGCCTGACATCTCGACCCTGGTCTCCAGCGAGACTTCCAGCCGCATACGGAGCTACGACGTCAACGAGGTCGTGAACAAGTGGGCGGACTATCTCAGGCACGAGAAGAAATGCGACCTGGTGATAGCCCTTACCCACATCGGGTACAAGGGAGGCCCTTTCAGCGACCACACGCTCGCTGCCGGGACCCGCAACGTCGACATCATTGTCGGCGGCCATTCGCACACCGACCTGGCTGAACCAGGCTATGTAGACAACCTGGACGGCATCCCGGTCCCTATCGTCCAGGACGGCTGCTGGGGCTTGAGGATCGGCAACATGAAAGTAACCAGAAAGAAATGAAATTCATCCGCTTGAAGACGATGGCGGCCGTGCTGTCCGCCCTTTGCCTCGGGTCCTTCCCGCTTGGAGCCCAGATCAGGGGCTTCCACCAGACACAGCTGAAGGAGTGGGAATTCAGCAAGGACGGATCTTCCTGGGAAGAAGTCATCGTCCCCCATTCCTACAATGCCCGTGACGGGCATTCCGCTTCATATTACAGGGGAGAAGCCACCTACCGTTGCGACGTCCGTCTGGGCGACAGGGACAAGAACTATTTCCTCCTGTTCGAGGGCGCTGCGCAGGCTTCCGTCGTGAAGGTCAACGGAGTGCAGGTCGCTGCGCACAAGGGCGGCTACACGCCTTACGTCGTGAACATCGGAGAGGCCGCCCGTAAAGGGGTGAACCGGATCGAGGTCACCTGCAGCAACAAGGAGGACCTGGCCATGATACCGGTGACTTCCGACTTCAACAAGAACGGCGGGCTTCATAATCCGGTGTGGCTCCTGGACATGGACGACATCTACTTCTCTCCGGAGGAGTACGGGATGTACAGGCTTCGCTGCGAGACTCCCGTCGTGACCAGGAGGAACGTCGAGACCAAGGTGGCGACCCGGATTGTCAATTCAGGC
Source organism: uncultured Bacteroidales bacterium (assembly GCA_900320185.1). GTDB lineage: Bacteria > Bacteroidota > Bacteroidia > Bacteroidales > UBA932 > Cryptobacteroides. The sequence continues at coordinate 10,819 of ONRD01000006.1, read as the reverse complement.
GACAAGGACGCCGACATACTGGTGCGGGTGCAGCTCCTCGAGTCCGACGGAAGGCTGGGCTACCAGGCGGACAGGACAGTGAATGTCAAGGCTTTTTCCGATTATGAGTTCACCCACGATTTCCTTCTTTCAGGCCTCCGGCTGTGGGAAGGGGTCGACGATCCGTACATGTACACCCTCCGCATTGAAATGTTCAAGGGCCGCCGGATGATGGACATAGTCGAGACGAAGATAGGGTACAGGACTTTCACGATGGATCCCGACCTGGGCTTCCTTCTGAACGGACGGTCCTACCCGCTCAGGGGAGTCGCGATGCACCAGGACATGGACGGGAAGGCTTCCGCACTTGAGAACGCGGACTACAACCGCGACTGGAAGATCATCGAAGAACTGGGAGCGAACTTCCTGCGCCTTGCGCATTATCCGCATAACGACCGGGCATTCCAGCTCTGCGATTCCCTCGGAATCATCGTCCAGACCGAAATCCCTTGGGTGAATGTCTGCGGAACTTCCGCCAGGATGTCTTATTTCAACAACATCCAGAATCAGCTCAAGGAGATGATCGTCAATTACATGAATCATCCCAGCATAGTCTTCTGGGGCCTTTGGAACGAGTTGGACACCTGGGGCAACAATGACCTCCTCCAGGGAGCTTTGGATCCTGAAAGGGTCTCCTATGAGACCGCCAAGCTCTATGATTTCGCCAAGAAGCTGGATCCCGACCGCTGCGTGGGTTTCTCGGACGACTCCCGGCTCCAGAGGGACGGCTATCCGGACCTGAAGTCCGACTACTGTTCGGAAAACCTCTATTTCGGCTGGTATTACACCCCTAACGAATTCGGTGGTTTCACCAGGGCGATGGACGACGTCCGCAGGCTTCGCGGCAACGGCGTGGTCAACGTCTCTGAATACGGAGTGGGCATCAATCCTTTCTGCCACACCTGGAACGACTCCCTGGCCGTGCGCGATCCCGAGGACGAATCCCGGCATTTCGAAGAATACGGCAACCGTTTCCATGAGTCATACGTCACCCAGATCGAGGCCATGCCTTGGCTCAACTTCACCTCCGCCTGGGTGCTGTTCGATTTCCCCGTGGCCAGCCGCAGGGAGGGCTACATGGATTCGCCTTCAGGACTCAAGTTCACCCGCAACAAGGACAGGATGTACATGAACGACAAAGGCCTGGTGACCCGTGACAGGAAGACCCGCAAGGATGTTTTCTATCTCTACAAGTCCTTGTGGAACAAGAAGGAGACGACCGTTTACATCACTTCGCGCCGCAGGACCGCCTTCCCCGCCGGAGAAGAACTGGCGGTAAAGGTCTACAGCAACGCCAAGTACCTTTCGCTCTTCCATAACGACAAGCTGGTGGCAAAACTCTTCGCCCCTTCGGATCCCACGGGAGTGGTGTGGCAGTTCCCGGGAGTGTTCCTTAAACCCGGGGACAACACCTTCAGGGTGGTCTCCAACAACGGGGTGAGCGACGAGATCACAGTCAGCAGGATCCCAAGGCTCAACTGATGTTCTTCCTTACGGGAATCAGGGCGATCAGGTAGCCGATGAGCGCGACTCCGGCCGCCGTGGCCACTATGTCGCTCCACTGGAGTATGACCGGGTAGGAACTTACCAGGAAACTGCCCGGCATCTTTATGAAGCCGAACCTCTGCTGGAGTAGGGCGAAGCCGATCCCTATGACCAGGCCGGCGGAGAGGCCCAGGAGGGAGATCATCCATCCTTCAAGAGTGAATATCCTGCGGATGAGCCCCTGCGTGGCTCCCATGCTCCGGAACGTCGCGATGTCGTCCTGCTTCTCGATGATCAGCATCGTGAGGCTTCCGAAGATGTTGAATGCGATGATGATTATTATGAATATGAGGATGGCGTAGATGGCGGCTTTCTCGTATATCATCATCTTGTAGAGGGAGGGGTTCTGGCGGAACCTGTCGGCGACTTTGAAACCCGCCCCGAAGAGGGCCTCGACTTCCTTGACCATCGCCTTGGTCTGCCTGCCGTCCTCGATCCGTATCTCGACTCCGGTGATTTCGTCATCGTAGCCAAGGAGCTCCCTCATCTGCTCGATGGGAAGGATCACCATCTCGTCGTCGATCTGCTGGTTGACGGAAAAGACTCCGGATGGCCGCACTTTCACGGATTGCAGCGAGGCCATGGGATTCGCCATGGAGAATTTCCTGTCCCTCACGGGATAGCAGACCCTGGCCGGGGAGAGGAAGCCTGTATTGATGCCCAGCTTGTAGGCAAGGCCTGAGCCCACCACCATCTGGGGAAGGTCTCCCTTGTGGAGGGAAAACGTGCCCTGGACCATGTGGGAGGACAGGGGAGTGTTGCCTTCGTAGGAAGCCTCGACCCCTTTGGCCTTGGCTATTCCCTGGTGCTCTTCGTAATCGATGAAGACATTCTCCTGGATCACGCAGCACACGCCCGTGATCCCCGGATGGTCGCGGAGATTGTCAAGCACCTTACCGTCAGGGACGAAGGACTTTCCTTCGGCCGGTGTCACCAGGATGTCAGGCTCGATGTTCCCGAGCGTGTCCTTGACGAGCGAGTCGAAGCCGTTGTAGACCGACAGGATGATGACGAGGGCGGCCGTGCCCACCGCCATGCCTATGGCGCTGATCGCGGAGATTATGTTGATCACGTTGTGTGACTTCTTCGCGAACAGGTAGCGGCCGGCTATGAATAACGGCAGGTTCATCTCCTGGTGGGGCTATTCCGGCCTGTAGGAATCCTTGAGGGAGGTCGTCTTGTTGAATATCAATCCTTCAGGCGTGCTGTCCGGATCCTTGAAGAAGTAGCCCGTACGCTCGAACTGGACGGCGATGCCCGATTGGTCATCCGCGAGCGCCGGTTCGGCGAAAGCCTTTGCCACGGTAAGGGACTCCGGGTTGAGGTAGTCCTTGTAGTCCTTGCCCTCGGGGATGTCGTTCATGTCTTCCTTCGTGAAGAGACGGTCGTAGTTGCGGACCGTTATCTCCGTGGCGTGCGGTACGGAGACCCAGTGGATGGTACCCTTGACGGAGCGCCATTCGCCTCCGCCGGGTCTTGTCGAAGGGTCATGGCTGCACCTCAGTTCAACGACGTTCCCATCCTCGTCCTTGACCACCTCTTCGCACTTGATTATGTAGGTGTATTTGAGCCGGACCTCTCCTCCGGGCTTAAGCCTGAAGAATTTCTTTGGAGCGTCTTCCATGAAGTCCTCCCTTTCGATGTAGAGCTCGCCGGTGAAAGGCACCTTCCTCGTGGCGCCTTCCGGGTCGGCCGGATTGAGGGGGCAGTCGAACCACTCCACCTTGCCCGGTTCCCAGTCTGTGATGGTGAGCTTTAGAGGATTCCTGACCACCATGTACCTGTTGGCCCTGGCGTTGAGGTCCTGGCGCACGCACCATTCAAGCAGCTGGATGTCCATCATCTGGTCGCGTTTCGAAACGCCTATCTTCTCGCAGAACATCTTCAGGGCCTCGGCGGTGTAGCCGCGTCTCCTGACGCCGCACAGGGTAGGCATCCTGGGATCGTCCCACCCCGAGACCAGGCCTTTCTGGACCAGTTCGAGGAGCTTGCGCTTGCTCATCAGGGTGTAGGTGAGGTTGAGCCTGGCGAATTCGTACTGGTGCGAGGGCCAGATCCTGAGGGTCTTGATGAACCAGTCGTAGAGCGGCTTGTGCACGTCGAATTCCAGGGTGCAGATCGAGTGGGTTATGTGCTCGATGGAGTCGCATTGCCCGTGCGTGAAGTCGTACATCGGGTAGATGCACCATTTGTCTCCGGTGCGGTGATGCGAAGCATGCTTGATCCTGTACAGGAGAGGGTCCCTGAACATCATGTTCGGGGACGCCATGTCGATCTTCGCGCGGAGGACCTTCTCCCCGTCTGCATATTTCCCAGCCTTCATCTCCCTGAAGAGACGGAGGTTCTCTTCCACGCTGCGGTTGCGCCAGGGACTCTCCGTGCCGGGGGTGTCGACCGTTCCGCGGCCCTTGCTGATCTCTTCCTGGGTCTGGTCGTCGACATAGGCCAGGCCTTCCTTGATCAGCTGCTCGGCCCACTCGTAGAGCTGGTCGAAATAGTCGGAAGCGTAGAGTTCCTTGTCCCAGTGGAAGCCCATCCATTTGATGTCCTCCTTGATGGCGTCCACATATTCGGTGTCTTCCTTCGTGGGATTCGTGTCGTCGTAGCGGAGGTTGGTCTTGCCGCCGTATTTCTGGGCGAGCCCGAAGTTGATGCACAGGCTTTTGGCGTGCCCGAGGTGGAGATAACCGTTAGGCTCCGGGGGGAAACGCGTCATGACGCTGGTGACCCTTCCGGATTTCAGGTCGTCCTCGATTATCTCTTCGAGGAAATTCAGTTTCTTCGGCTCGGCCGCCGTGGGATTCTTTGCTTCTTCCATTGCCAGATGATTGATTTATCCTGCAAAGTTAACAAAACCTTAGAATAATTCTTACATTTGTGCCGGAAGCGGGATTCGATCAGGGCAATCCCGGTCCGGTACGATAAAATATCAAGGCATGATAAAGTCAATGACCGGTTACGGCAAGGCGGAAGCCGTACTTGATTCCGGTAAACTCACAATCGAGGTGAAGACCCTCAACGGCAAGAACTCCGACGCCAACATAAAGACATCCCTCCTCCCAAAGGACAAGGAGTTGCAGGTCCGCCAGATGATCGCCGAATCCCTTGTGAGGGGAACGATCGATTTCTTCATCACATGGGAGCCTTCTTCCGGCGCTGCAAGGAAGGTCAATCCGGATCTGGTGAAAGAATATTTCACCCAGATGAAGGATATCCGGAATGACCTGACCGGCTACAGGTCAGCCGATTCCGGCGACCAGGCAAGGATGGACAATGAACTTCTGTCAGGTATCATGCGCTTCCAGGATGTCTTCGACAGTTCCCGCCAGGACATCATCGACGAAGGGAACTGGCCTGTAGTCGAGGAAGCCATCCGGGAAGCCTTGGCTTCAGTCAATGACTACAGGGCCAGGGAAGGCGAAGCCCTGTACAGGGATGTGACATCCAGGGTCCGACGCATCATGGAGCTCGAGGATGAAGTCGAGAAACTGGAAGGGGAGAGGATCGAGGCTGTGAGGGAAAGGCTATCCAAGAATCTTTCCGACCTTCGGCAGAAGGTCGATCCGTCCAGGTTTGAACAGGAAATGATATTCTATCTGGAGAAACTGGACATCAATGAGGAGAAAGTCCGACTCCGCCAGCACTGCAGGTATTTCATGGACACCATCGACGGGGAACCGTATCCGGGACGCAAGCTCGGTTTCATCATCCAGGAGATGGGACGCGAGATCAACACCACCGGCTCCAAGGCCAACCATGCCGGCATACAGAAACTCGTCGTGCTGATGAAGGACGAGCTCGAGAAGATCCGCGAGCAGTCCATGAACATCCTCTGACGGCCGCGGTGCTCCTCAGGCTGCCCGAGGGGGCTTCCTTCGCGGAATCTCCGCCAAGGCCGCTCTGAAGGACTCCGGCAGCACTTTTCCATGGAGTTCCCGGTAAATCATGGATTTTTTTCTTAAATTGCGGTGATTTTGAGCATACATTTGATTTTCAATGCGCGGGAAATTGGTTGACAAAATGAAGGAAAGGCGGCTTTCGATGAAAGCCAAGCTTACCCTTGCCCTCATGGCGATAGCCGTCACCCTCCTGGTCTCCAGCGTGATTTCCATCATGGAGTACAGCAGGATGAGCCACTACGTGTCCGACCTGATGGCCGACAATGTCAAGGGCATCAACATGGCCCAGAACCTGTCCAAGGTCAGCAGCGCCTACAACCTCGACCTTCTGACCGTCATAGGAGACGAGAGCATCGACACCCTGCCGGATTTCAAGCGTACCGGCTTCGTCGAGCACTGCGATTCGCTCAGGCGGTCGCTGCTCTCCCCGAAGATGATGCCGATGACCGATTCGGTGCTGTACGCCTATTCCGCCTATATGCTCACCTCCCTTGAACTCGAGGATGTCCTCAAGTCCGATTTCATCGACACCAGGACCTGGTACTTCGAGCGCCTCCAGCCTAAGTTCGGCAAGCTCAACTCCTACATCGAGGTGCTGAGCAATGCCATGTACGACGACCTGAAGAAGAATTCAGAGACTTTCCAGAGGGGCTTCTACAGGAGCATCATCCCCGGAATCGTGGCGGTCGGAGTCGGACTCCTCCTGGTGCTCATGCTGCTCTTCTTCATCATGGCCTACTATGTCGACCCGCTGTACAAGATGCTCGAAGGGCTGAACGGATACCGTTCGCATAACAAGAAGTATTCCTACACCTTCGACGGGGACGACCAGCTCGCCGAACTCAACGAAGGGATAACCGAGATCACCATGGAGAACCAGCAGCTTCGCAAGCGGGTGGCCAGCCTGCGCGAAAGGGCCGGGATCCATGCCCAGGAGAACTGAGCGCAACGATGAACATCAAGGTAATATCCAGGAATGTCGGCTACGCCCTGCTTGTCAGTGCGTTGTTCATGTTCCTGTCGATACTGGTCTCCTTGTCCAGGGGCAACGACAGCGCCCTGGCTGCCCTGATGATCAGTTTCACCATCACTTTCATCGTAGGGATATTCCCTTTCATATTCGTGCGCAAGACTCCCGAGATCACCATGAAGGACGGGTTCATGATAATCGTCCTTTCATGGCTTCTGTCCTTTGTCTTCGGCATGCTTCCGTATGCCCTTTGGGGAGGTCCTTTCAGCGTCGAAAATGCCTGGTTTGAAAGTGTTTCCGGCTTTACTGCGACAGGCGCCACCATCCTTGAGAACGTGGAGATGCTCCCGGACAGCCTCCTTTTCTGGAGGTCTTCGACCCATTTCATAGGCGGACTGGGGGTAGTCGTCTTCCTTCTCCTTGTGATTCCGAACTCTTCGCAGATGAGGCTCCGCCTTACGAACATGGAGCTTTCCTCCTTGTCGAAGCAGGGCTATAATTCCCGTTCGAACAGGACGGTGTGGATATTCACGTGCGTTTATTTCGCCATCCTCGCCGCTTCCTTCTTGAGCTACCTTCTCTGCGGCATGAAACCCTTCGATGCCCTCAACCATGCGATGAGCGTGACGGCGACAGGAGGCTTCAGTACGAAGAACGCGTCGATCGGAGCCTTCGACTCCGTCGCGGTAGACTTGGTGACGATGGTGTTCATGGTCCTGTCCTCGCTCCATTTCGGGATGATCTATGCGGTTTTCGTGACCAAGTCCATGAAGCCCCTGAAGAACGACGTATTCCGCTTCTATGCCGGAGTCCTCGTCGTCCTCAGCGTCATCGTCACCATATCCCTCAAGGTCAACGGAATCGAACAGACCTGGGGGGCTTCCGCCCTTTCCGGGGCTTTCCATGTGATAAGCTATGCTTCGACCTCGGGCTTCGGGATAGCCGACAACAGCGCCTGGCCCGTCCTCCCTTCCAGCCTGCTCCTCTTTGCCGGAATATGCTGCGGCATGGCGGGATCCACCACCGGCGGACTCAAGGCGGACCGCGTGCTTCTCCTGTTCAAGGAGGTCCGTTACCACATCAAGCAGACCATACATCCCGCTTCCGTCAACGAGGTCAGGGTCAACGGCAAGGTAGTCCGTCAGGATGACGTAGCGCCCCATATCCTGTACATAGCCCTCTACATGGCGGTCGTCATCCTGTCCGTTTCCCTGACGCTTTTCTTCGACCGCGGCAACCAGTACGCCCTGCCCGCCACCATATCTTCCCTCGGGAATGTCGGCCCTGCGATAGGAGACCTGGGCGTCATGGGCAATTTCGGGGCGCAGGCGGCCGGAGCAAAGTTCATGTACACAGTTGACATGTTCCTCGGCCGTGTCGAAATCTATCCCGTCCTCGCCGTGCTGATGATGCTGTTCAACCGCAGGACGAAATAAGATGGACCGCAGTTCTTTTTTCTACGAAAGGTTCCTCTCCTTTTTCGACTATGGGATGACTCCTGACCAGGAAAACCTGTTCAGGGAGGTGGCGTCGTTCATCACCTGCGACGATGCCGACATCCTTGTCGTGGACGGATTCGCCGGTACCGGCAAGACCACGGCCATCTCCGCCGTGATAAGCGCCCTTGACGGTCTGAGGCCGCTGGTGCGCAGGCCCGACGGTCCCGATGAATATGAAGAGATCTGCTACCTTATGGCTCCTACCGGAAGGGCTGCGAAGGTCCTGTCCGGTTATTCCGGGAAGAACGCGAGGACCATCCACAAGATGGTCTACCGGCAGAAGAAGGTCGGCGATGATGGTCTCGGTGTGTTCTCCCGAGTGCCCAACAGGCTGTCCCACAAATTGTTCATTGTGGATGAAGTCTCCCTGATCGGCGTCTCCGAGGGCCAGAGGGACGTGTCGGTCAAGTTCGGTGACGGGGACCTTCTCGGAGACCTTGTGTCCTTCGTGCGGGACGGTACGGACTGCCGGCTCATCCTCATCGGAGACTCCGCCCAGCTGCCTCCGGTAGGACACGACCTTTCCCCGGCGCTTTCTCCGGAATACCTTCAGAGCAGGTTCGGAGGGGTGAGGTCATGCACCCTGACGGAGGTCGTCCGCCAGCAGAAGGAGTCGGGAATCCTGTGGAACGCCACGCATCTGAGGGACCTTATCCTTTCTTCTACCCTGTCCGGCGAGATGGTGGAGACCGGGTCCCTGGGCCTGAGGACCGACGGCTTCGACGACGTGCGGCGGATTTCCGGAGGGGAACTACTAGATGCCCTGAACCAGGCCTATTATACCGATTATTCGAAGGAGGACGCCATAGTGCTCTGCCGCTCCAACAAGCGCGCGAACCGCTACAATGACGGGATCCGCGCGCAGGTCTTCTTCGACGAGGACAGGCTTGTGCGGGGGGAGAAACTCATGATAGTGAAGAACTGTTACCACTTCCTGGGCGGAGTCAAGGAGATGGACTACATCGCAAACGGTGACATCGCCACCCTGGTGTCCATCAAGAACCATGAGGAACGTTACGGCCTCCATTTCGCGGATGCCCGTCTCTCTTTCCCCGACTACGGCTGCGTCGAGATCCAGGCCAAGGTCTGCCTCGATACCCTTGGGTCAGAATCGGCTTCCCTGACCTATGAGCAGCAGAACGCTCTCTACCACGGTGTGGACGCAGACTATTCCGACATAAAAAGCAAGAAGAAACGCTACGAAGCCGTGAGGGAGGATCCCTATTTCAATGCGCTCCAGCTCAAATATGCCAACGCGATCACCTGCCACAAAAGCCAGGGAGGCCAGTGGGGCTGCGTGTTCATCGACAACCCTTTCTGGCAGGAAGAGCTTTCCACCGACGACCTGAAATGGTTGTACACCGCCATGACCAGGGCGGTCGAGAGAGTTTACCTGGTCAATTTCAAGGATGAATATTTCAAAACAAGATAACTCATGAGAAAGTTGTTCACATTGGCCGGCATCTTTGTCGCCGTGGTACTCGATGCCCAGGTATTCAACGATTTCCCGACAAGCTACAGGTGGATCGGGGACAACGAGGTCGCCTTCGGTTTCAGGAACGGTGGAAAAGGGAACTTCTCCGTGGACGTAGTCACGGGGGAAAGGAAGGATGGCGTCGACCTTCCTGCCGACACGAGACAGAGCCTTCCGTTCAGTCCCGACGGCGCGGTCAACCTTACGTTCTCGCCTGATTCCACGAAGATGGCCTTCACCCGCGACAACGACCTCTGGGTGGTCGACGTGGCCACCAGGAAGGAGACAAGGCTGACTTCCGACGGTTCCGCCGTCATCCTGAACGGGTACGCCTCATGGGTCTATTACGAGGAAATCTATGGCAGGGCTTCCCGCTACCGTGCCTTCTGGTGGTCCCCCGATTCCAGGAAGATAGGCTTCTGCCGTTTCGACAACACTGAAGTGCCGGTTTTCCCGATCTATTCTCCCTTCCCCGAAGACTACGACAGGTCCGGGATGATGCTGTCGTATTCACAGAAAGCCGGGTCGGCGGTCCCGATGGAAGGAGTTTCCCCGACCGGAGGCTCCGTCAGGATGACCCGTTACCCCAAATGCGGGGACAACAATCCGAAGGTCCGCATGGGAATCGCCGACGCGGAGACGGGCAAGGTCGTGTGGGCCGATTTCAACGAGGAAGACGACCAGTACTTCGGCACTCCTTTCTGGAAACCCGACGGCAAGGTCCTTTTCGTCCAGAGGGAGCCCCGGACCCAGAACACCCTCGACTTGTACGCCGTCTCACCCGAGGACGGTTCCAAGTCCCTGGTCTATCATGAGTCCTATGTGGCAGCAGGCATACTACCTCTCCTACGACGGAAAGACTTTGAAGAGACTTACTTCAGGGGAGAACTGGAGGATGGGGATCCTTTCGGTGGACGAAGGGAAGCCCTCGCGGAAATTCGACGGCTCCACATCCAGGGTGTTCTTCCTTGCCCAGAGGGATTCCAGGGTCAGGGCTTCCGTCTGTTCGGCTTTCAAGGGGAAGGTCACGACGATCACGGATCCGGCCTTCAACGCGAGCTCTCCGGAGCTTTCTCCAGACAGGAAGCACCTGGCTGTGACCCTGAGCAACTCCAGGACCCCGCACCGGATCTGGATCTACGACCTCGTGAAGCCTGGAAAGTCTTTCATGGTCGCCGACCTTGCCGGGAAGGAGTTCTCGGCGGATGCTTTGTTCGGGCAGCTTGGATCCCCCGAAATCATCACAATGACGACCCATGATGGTTTCGAACTGCCGGCCTTGATTGTCTACCCCATGGATTTCGACCCGTCCCGGAAGTACCCTGTCCATGTGGACATCTACGGCGGCCCGGACACACCGATGGTCAGTGACGAGTTCCTCGGCTTCCCTTAC
>ONRD01000007.1 GCA_900320185.1 uncultured Bacteroidales bacterium | reverse complement strand
TTCCCCTCTTTAAGCAGCTCTATCGCCGCCATCTTCTCTGGATAATAATACTTCTTCATCTCAAAAGTTTTTTTGTCCAACTTTTGGGGTGCAGATCATCAGGCAGGTGCTGTCCACAAAAACCGGCCTTTAGCTGAGTTGAAACTTCGGAGGGGGAAATCATAGCTAGCTGCCAGGGGCGGTTGCCATGGTCTTCAGCGCGGCGGGGGTGATGGATTGAAGTTGCAGGGCGTAAGGGCGTAAGGGTGTAAGGGTGTGAGGGTGTGAGGGTGTGAGGGTGTGAGGGCGTAAGGGTGTTGTCCTTCGGACCTCCGGCCACTCACGGCCGTAAGCGGGCGGGGCACGCAAGCGAAGCGGAAGGGATGAATCGCGGTGGGAGCGATGGAGCAGAAGTGCAGAAGGTCAGGGGTGTAAGGGTGCAGGGGCGTAAGGGTGCAGGGCGTAAGGGTGTTGTCCTTCGGACCCTGGCCACCCGCGGCCGTAAGCGGGCGGGGCCCACAAGCGCAGCGCAGTGGGAGGGATGGAGCGAAGCGGAAGGTCCGAAGGACAATACCCCTTACGACCTAACCATTAACAGAGGGGATGCTCCCTGCCAAGGCCAGAGCTAGGGCCAAGGGCAGAGCTAGGGCCAGGGGCAGGACCAGAGCCAAGGCCAGAGCCAGGACCAGGGCCAGAGCCAAGGCCAGGACCAAGGCCAGGGCCAGGACCGTCATTTACAGACCATTATCTCCTGGATCAGGCGGTCGGTGGATTGCATCCCGGACGATCCGATGGAACCCAGGTTGCGGATGGTCTTTTCGATGTCCTTGTCTATGATTCCGTCTGTCTCGCTTACGCATATTCCGTCAAGCGCCAGCATCGCCGACTGTACCGCGCATGAAACACCGGAGGCGACCTTCATTGCGCATCCCACCTTCGCGCCATCGCAGACCATGCCGGTGATGTTCCCGATCATGTTCTTGATTGCGGCGCAGACCTGCCCGTAGGTTCCGCCCCTGAGCCATACGAGCCCGCAGGCGGAGCCTGTCGAGGCAACCACGCAGCCGCACAGAGCAGAGAGCCTGCCGAGGTAGCCCTTGATGTGGATGGCCACCAGGTTGCTGAGGATTAGCGCCCTGGCCAGCCTTTCGTCATCGATGGCGTACCTGAGGGCGTAGGCGATGACAGGCATGCTGACGGTTATTCCCTGGTTGCCGCTTCCCGAATTGCTCATGGCCGGGAGCTTGCAACCTGCCATCCTGGCGTCCGAGGCAGCCGCGGTAAGGGCCATGGCGTAGCTCATGAAATCGTCGCCGAACACACCGTTGCGGTTCTCCCTGATCGCTTTGCCGACCCCGAGTCCGTAGCGGTTGGAAAGACCGGCTTCGGCCAAGGCGAGGTTGAGGTCCCGGTCTGCCAGAATGAACTTGATGTCATCGTAGGCAGCGCTTCCGGTAAATGAGTATATCTCCTTGACAGTTAAATGGTAGTCGATGATTTCCTTTTCCTCCCCGCAGCTGCTGGAAGTGCCGTTGCAGCCTGAGGGAAGGACCTTGCCGTCCTTGCCGGTGCGGACGATCCGGTCGTGCTCTCCTTCAATCTCGGCAAAGGCAGAAGAGCCTCCAAGCCTCAGGGTGGCCTTGATGTAGAGAAGGGGGACATCCTCGGCTACCCGGACCTGGACTTTCCCCGCCCGTACCATTTCCTTTGCCTTGAGGACGTGGGCAGGTTCCACGTTCCTGAGGACTTCCAGGCCGTAGCGGCTGTTTCCGCAGATGGCGCCAAGCGCCGCGGCAATATGCAGGCCTACCTTGTCCGTCCCGGGAATCCCGACTCCCATTCCGTTCTTGAGAATGTTGCCGGACACCTCTATGTCCATGTCCGGGAATCTTTCCCCGGCCTGTGGCCCGAGCAGTTCGGCCGCCTTTGCGCAGGCAAGGGCTACGGCCATGGGTTCCGTGCATCCGAGTGCGGGCTTCACCTCCCTGTGGAGGAGTCCGATCAGTTCGTTTTCGCGCTTTGTCATCGCCTTTGTCCGTTATCAGTCATAAACATCCGCAGTCCCCGGGATAAACATCCGCAGTCCCCGGGTGACGTCCTGTCAGTCTTCCGCTTTGTCATCGCCTTTGTCCGTTATCAGTCATAAACATCCGCAGTCCCCGGTGACGTCCTGTCAGTCTTCCGCCTTGTCGAAATACTCCAGTATCTGGGCTATAAGGCAGTCTATGTCAGATTGTTCCTTGATCGTCTCTATCGGGAATCCAAGGCAGACGCTCCTGTAGGGTCCGGCCTCCATGCAGGTGCCTGCGGAGATGTTGGTGTCGGAATACCTCAGGAAGGTGGAGGCCTTGTCGGAGGCGGGGACTATCCCGTCCGGAGTCTCGACGTGGTAGATTCTGGGGTTCGAGACGTTCCAGAAACTGAACGAGCGGCCCGTCCCGGAGAGATCGATGCCGGCGGACTTCATCGGCCTGGCGACGGCGCTTCGGGTAGCGTAGTTGGTGAGCCACCTGTACCCCAGGACTTCCTGGACGAAGAGTTTGGCTTCTTCCCTTTCCAGGGAGTCTTTCCTGACGGGGAATACCCTGTCCCAGACATCGGTGCCGATGTTCGACCCGGACACAAGCACGTTGCCTCCCGAGGAGGTGAAGCGGCCCAGTGCGGTCCGCATCCTGGCGGGGAAGATTTCGTATTTGGCGGGCTTTGTGCCGCTTCCTACCATGGTGGTCACCTGCTTCCCGCAGATGATGTCCGCAGCGTAGTCTCCTTCACAGAGGAAGACGTTGCCGCAGAAGGCCGCGCTGCTTGATGAATGGAACGGATGCCCTGCGGCCATCATGGCCCTGCCGTGGATGGCCGTGAAGTCGAACGTGTTCCCAGGGATGACCGTGCCCGCCTTGTCGGTGTACGATCCTCCGAACCCCGGGTTGTCGTCGTCTGTCCATGGCATGTCGCGGCGGAACTGGTACTGCTCTCCGATGAAGTTGATTTCATTGACGTAGGGGACGCCTCCGTCCAGGCCGTTGTCGAACCCTGCATATTCAGGCGTGTCGAACCAGGCAGGGGGAGAGACCCTGGTGAAGTTGTTGACCACGATGACGCTTCCGCCGTTGCCGGAGGCCGGTACTCCGACGCTCAGCACCTCGGACGGAAAGCTCTTCCCTCCTTCATTGAAAGCCACGATGCGGTAGCTGTAGACATGTCCGGGCTGGATCTCGACCTCGGTGCTGCAGAAATCACCGTAGGGGGCCGTCTCCTCCAGGATGCGGCCGTCGTCGAAAGCGCCGTCGTCAAGCCTTGTGTAGAGGATGTAGCCTGTGGGGTCGGCAGTGGCCTCGAGGGAATCCCTGGTGGGTTTCCAGCAGAGCCTGACCGTGGCGGGGGAGCCTGCCGCGGGGGCTTTGGTGAATGACGTGGCAAAAGAGTTGACAGGGAGAGGCTGGACTGCATATTCACAACCGTAACGGCTGCTCAGGTACTTCAGCATCCCCTTGTAGATCGCGCGGCTGGCCGCGAAGCGGAACGAAGGGTCGAGCCCGTATTTCATGTCGGCGAAGTTCTGGTGCGAGAGGAACTCGAGCAGCATCGCCGGGACCGTTGTGGTCCGTGATTCGCTGTAGGACCGGTCCCACAGGAGCCTGCGGCTCCATGAAGGGTTGTAACACCTCCTCACGTCTTCCACGAGCTGGGTCTGGACGTAGTCTGCGTACATCCTCTGCTGGAGCCGGCTTTCTCCGTTGGGGAGCTTGTCCGACCCGTCGCACATCAGGGTGTAGATTGAAAGCGTCCCGATGATGGAATCATCCTTGGTGGTCCCTGCATCGGTGTGGAAGGCGAAGGACATGTCGATCGGGATGCCCTTGCCCTCGGCTTTCGGATTGGTCCTGGAACCGCCTGACATCCAGCCTACCCAGGCGCCCCGGTCGGCATAGTCGGAGGTGTAGTCGTCCTCGTGGGCGCTCAGCAGCGTGGAGTCCGCTCCCGCCCATTGCATCCAGTAATATGCTCCTTCAGCGAAGGACGGGACTCCGGAGACGGAGTACCCTGAAACGTCTTCGTCCTTCGGGCCCCTGGCGATCTTGCCCATCCCGCCACCGAACCGCACTCCGTCGGCGGTCACGACATGGTTCCTTCCATGGTCGTATCCGGCGGGGATGCCGTTGTCAAGCACCACCGAGGCTTCTCCCCGGTCAAACTCGAACGTGCCGAGGTAGATCCAGGTGCCGCCTCCCATCTTCTGGTTGACGACGAATTCAGTACTGCCGCCGAGGTGGTTCACGGTGTAGTGGGCGCAGGTGGTGCTGTTGGGCAGGGTCTTGTAGGAGATGTAGACTGCGTAGCTGCCCCTTTCTGGAATCCCGGCCGTCCACCTTGCCTGGGCATCCGGCCGCTTCCTGGATTCCGCCATGCGCGCGGTTCCCATCGTGAAGGGGTTCTCCTTCCCGGTGTAGGAGGCTTTCCTGTCGGCGAATCCGGTCCCTGCGTCTTTCCAGCTGCCGGTTTCTGAATATTCCCCCTCAAGGCGCACCCCTTCGGCCCTTCCTTCCCGGAAGGCCGGGTCGTTGTCGGCGACAACCTCGTTCCACTGCGGGTCCCTTTCGCGGGGAGTCATCACATAGGCACCGGCGTTTTCAAGCATGGGGATGAGGAAGGGGAGTACGTAGCTCTGTGTGTACATGTCCTCCACCGTCTGGAACAGGGGCGCCCTCTGCCACTCCCAGCGGCTGAACTTTTCCTCGTAGTAGCGGCCGTGGCTCTGCCACATGGCTATATTCCTTCCGCTGAGGCCTTTTTCGTACCTCCCGGCTCCGACTCTCTCGATGAAACCATGCTCCGGGCGGTGGTCTCTGGTCCGGAACCTGGACGATCCCGGCTTGCCGTTGCCGGAGAATCCGTCGACCACGTAGTCGTCGAGAAGTGCCTTGCCGGTACCGACGAACACCTTCCCGACCTTGCATGACTTGTAGGCTGAGGGCAGCAGTTCCTTGAGCTGCGAGATGAACCATTCGGCGTCGTCAGGCCTCCACGGAAAATCCCCGAGGCTCTGGTTGAAATGGAAGGACAGGGTGTTCCCTTGCCTTTCTACCTTGGCGGCGCTTACGCTGGCCTTGACGCTTGTCCTCCGCTGCAACCTTGCCTGAAGCGAGTCGCATTCGGTCTTGAATTCCTTGACGCTTTGGGCATGGATGAAGCCCTGGAGGGCCAGGACTGCCATGGCCAGTGTTATGATGCGTTTCATCTGCGGGTGGATTTGAGGGTTTTGATCAGGGTGGCTGTGAATATGATGAGGGATGATATTCCTACCGCGAGGGCGTCTGCCCTGAAATCCTTCGGGTCGCCGCTCCGATAGCCGGTGAATGACTGCCCGACCTCGGTCGCAGCCGCCACTCCCAGCCCCATGGCTGCGACGGCGAGGACCGCCAGGAGGATCTGCCACGGTTCCTTCCATCCTCTTTCGAAGGCAAGGTAGCAGAGGATGGGGAAGGGGAAGAACATGATGAAATGGACAAGCTTGTCCGTGGGGATGCCGAACATGGTCCTGTCGACGGCGGGGAGGCTGTCGAAGTTCCAGAAGCAGCAGTAGGCGACCAGGACGAGATAGATGGCGAAAAGGGCCAGGAATATTTTGTTCGATTTCTTCATGCCTTTGTCCTAGCCGAGAAACAGTTCGCCGAAAAACTCCGGCCTGTGGAAATCAGGAGTCTTGGTGAGGACAGGGCTCCAGCTCAGGAAGTGGGGATGGGCGGTCAGGTCCCCGCATTTGTAGAAATTGCCCTTGAGAGAGGGCGGAAGGTTCTCCGGGTCCACTCCGATCAGGTCGAACGGGACCAGCAAGGCCACGCTCCAGGAAAAGGGACCGCCTTCGGAATGGAATTCCTTTCTGGGGAGGGTCGAATGGCGGATGACCCTTCCGAGCTGCGCGCCGGTGAACATCGTCTTCTCGGTGCGGCTCGTGCGCTTGGCGGCAAGGAGGCTGCCGATGCATGTCAGTTCGAAGTTGTAGTAGGTCCCGTCCGAAGGGTCGGCCACGAAGAATTCGCAGCAGCTGTCTTCCCAGCTGTTGCCGTTGTCTTCCATCGCGGTGGCCCTGAGGTCGAGGCCGCGCACGTGGAACATCACCGCGAGATGTGTCCTGCTCCTTGCCACCGATGCGTTGCAGTCGGGGGCGTAAGGGGCGGCTTCGGGCCAGTTGTTGCAGCTGACTGCCAGTTTGGAGGCTGACTCCTCCATGGCAAGGTCCAGTCCTTCGAAGGTCATTCCTTCCAGTCCTTCGATAAGGGGTACGTGTATTCTGTTTGTCGTTTCCATCTTCCATCAAGTGTTTTCCCGGTTCCATCCTCCCTGGCGCCTCCAGGCGGCCTGCGCGCCACCCGGCCCATGCCCGTCAGAGGGCCTGCATGTCGTGCAGTTTCCTGTAATGTCCGTTCTTGGCCAGCAGTTCCTCGTGCCTGCCCCTCTCGACTATCCTGCCGTCCTGCATCACTATGATAAGGTCCGCGTTGCGTATCGTCGAGAGCCTGTGGGCTATCGCTATGGTCGTCCTGCTCGACATCAGCCTGTCGAGGGCCTCCTGCACTATCTTTTCCGATTCGGTGTCCAGGGAGGCGGTCGCCTCGTCGAGGATCAGGATGGGAGGATTCTTGAGGATGGCCCTGGCGATCGAAATCCTCTGGCGCTGTCCGCCGGAGAGCTTCACGCCCCGGTCACCGATGTTGAACTGGTAGCCGCCTTCCTTCTCCATGATGAATCCGTGTGCGTTGGCAATCTTCGCGGCTTCTACCACCTGCTCCATCGTCGCGTTCTCGACTCCGAAAGCTATGTTGTTAAATATGGTGTCGTTGAAGAGGATGGATTCCTGGTTGACGTTGCCGATCAGGCCGCGCAGGCCGGCTATGCTGACGTCGCGGATGTCGGTCCCGTCGACCTTTATCGACCCTTCCACGACATCGTAGAACCGGGGAATCAGGTCGACGAGGGTTGTCTTTCCCGCTCCGGATGCGCCGACCACGGCAACCATCCTGCCCTTGGGGATTTCGAGGGATATGTCCTCGAGGATCATCTTCTGCCCGTCCGGATACCTGAACCCGACGTGCTCGAAGGTGAGCGATTCCCGGAATCCGTCAAGGGGCTTCGGGTTTTCCGCTTCGGTGATCGTGTTCCTGGCGTCAAGGATCTTATTGATCCTCTCCATGGAGGCCATCCCCTTGGGAATCGCGTAGCTGGCCTTCGCGAAATCCTTTATCGGATTGATGATGCTGTAGAGTATCACCATGTAGTAAAGGAATATGGGCGCGTCCACGCTGGAATTGCCCTTCAGGA
Organism: uncultured Bacteroidales bacterium; assembly: GCA_900320185.1. Taxonomy (GTDB): domain Bacteria; phylum Bacteroidota; class Bacteroidia; order Bacteroidales; family UBA932; genus Cryptobacteroides. Next base: position 52,476 of record ONRD01000007.1, on the reverse strand, counting down.
TGAGGTAGCCGCCGAAAAAGAGGGCTATGGTGATCAGCACCGTCCCGAGGAATTCGCTTACGGGGTGGGCGAGGGCCTGCCTGAGCATGACGCGGCTGTTCTTGACCCGCATGGACTCCGTGACTGAATCGAAACGGCCTGCCATCTTCCTTTCCGCCAGGAAAGCCTTTATCACCCTCAGTCCTCCAAGGGTTTCCTCGGCCTGGGACATCACGTCGCTCCAGAGTCTCTGGACATCCAGGGATTTCTTCTTCAGGTTCTTGCCGATGATGCCCATCGCCCAGATCATCACCGGGGCGAACACCACTGTGAATGCTGTCATCTGCCAGCTGATGAACACCAGTGCTACGAAATAGATGACTATCAGGATGGGGTTCTTGATCAGCATCTCGATCGAGCCGGCCACGGAGTTCTCGACCTCCTGCACGTCTCCGCTCATCCTGGCAATGATGTCACCCTTCTTCTCCTCCGAGAAGAAGCCGAGCGGAAGCGCAAGGATCTTGTTGTAGATCCTCATGCGGAGGTCCTTGACGACGCCCGTCCTGATCGGGACCATCACCGCCGACGAGCCGAAGTAGCACGCTGTCTTGAGGGCTGTCATGACGATCAGGAAAAGGCACAGCCACAGCAGGACCGTTATCTCGCCGTGGTTGCCGATGTTCAGCTCCAGCAGGTAGTAGATGTTCTGCATGACGGCGTTGCCCATGTCCCTCAGGGGCATCCCCCAGACTTCTCCCCAATCGGTGAAGACGTAGGTCTTGTCCGTCATCCGGAACAGGATGCGGAGCATCGGCACGATCATGGCGAACGAGAAGATGTTGAACACTGCGGACAGGATGTTCAGGACCACTGATCCCCAGAGGTATTTCTTGAAAGGAGAAATGTACTCCTTCATCATTTTCCAAAACTCCTTCATGTTCAGATTACTTTCGTCAGCCAGTGGAAAATCAGTTTGATCCTTTTTGCAAGAATCTCGTAGTCAAGTGTTTCAGCCGTGTCGGAAGTCTTGTTGGTCTTCATGGTGATGCCCGAGGTGAACAAGATGTTCGGGAGCCCTGCGGAAGCGAACACGGCCTGGTCCCCGATCTTGCCGTGGAACATCTCCGTGAACTTCCTGCTGCCGTAGTAGTCGAAACTGAGGTCCAGGCCGAGGCCCTGGTTGCCGTTCGCGGACTTCAGGTCGGAGACGTATCTGCCGTCGCTTAGCATGATAAGGTAGTCCGGCCGCCCTTTGTCCACTGGTTCGAGGGTGCTTCCCAGGATGTCCAGGACCACTGCGGCCCTGATCCTTCCCTCCGTGATGGTCTCTCCGCTTACCGGGTCCTTGAGGGCCCCTGAGCGCAGTTCCCTGACCAGGGCTTCGGCACCTGCGGAATCCTTCTCCTTCCCGTCCAGGGCGACGAAGATGATGTTGCCTCCGTAGGACCTTCCCAGCTGTTTCATCCTGGCGAACATGTCGGCGACGGTAAGCATGGCGACGACTCCCGAGGCGTTGCTGTCGGCTCCCGGGAAGAGCCTGCCTTCAATCATCCCGAGGTTGTCGTAATGGGCGGCGACGATGGTGTAGGTCTCGACGCCCCTGTTCCTGCCGCCCGGCATGAAACCGACCATGTTGCGGCCGGTCCTGCCGCCGTGGCGGAAGGAGTGGCTCCAGTCCTTCCCGAGGGGCGTCAGGCCGGCGCCCATGTACCTCGTGGCTATCCAGAAGGCCATTTCGGAGGCCCCCCTGGTGCCGGTTTCACGTCCCCTGTAGAGGGTGTCGGTCATGAATGAGACGTCCGCGTGGAGATTCTCGACGTTGACTATCCTCTCGGCGTTCACGCCGGAGGGGACCATCCTGGTCTTTGGTTCCTGTGCCGAGACTTCCGGGATGCAGAGGAAGGCGGCAAAGGATATCGTTATCAAAAATTTGTTCAAATTAGTCTTCAAGGCACGATAAATGTTTATCTTTGCACTTAACCCACAAATTTAGGAATTTTAGGCCTAATAACAAATTTAGATGAAGAGGCTGCCGCTCATACTGCTGCTGGTCCTGTCGCTTTCCCAGGCGGCTTTCGCCCAGTACGACAAGGACGTCTTCGACTTCCGCGGGCGCAAGGCGCTCTCGGAGGGGAAGTACTCCGAGGCGATAGGCCTGTTCAACATCCTTTCCCGTCTTGACAGCACCGACTGCTGGACCTTCTTCTACCGTGGGATCGCCAAGTACAACCTGGGTGACCTCCGGGGTGCCTACACCGATTTCAACACCTCCGTGAGGCTCAATCCGGTGTTCACCAACGGCTACCATTTCCGCGGGATCACCCTGAGCCGTTCCGGCAAGTACGACGAGGCGCTGGAGGACTTCAACCACGCCCTGGAACTTCGTCCGGGGCTCAACGGACTGTATTTCAGCCGCGGCGTCAACTACTTCCTCGCCCAGCAGTTCGACAAGGCCGTCGAGGATTTCGACTACTACATCAAGAAAGAGCCGAAGGATCCCTCGGCTTTCCTGAACAGGGGAGCCTCCTACCTCTTCCTTGCCGACACCACCAAGGCGCTGGCCGACTACAACAGGGCTATAAAGCTCGACCGTTTCGACCCAGAGGGCTACATACGGCGGGGAAGGGTCTATGCCCAGCAGAAGCACTACAAGGAGGCGGTCGCCGACATGGACAAGGCGATACAGCTGGATTCGACCAGTACCCTGGCCTATTTCAGCAGGGCCATCATGTACTATGAACTGATGGACTACAATTCCGCCATGGCCGACCTCAACCGCGTGCTCCGGGACGAGCCCGGCAATGCCCTGACCCTTTACAACAGGAGCCTTATCAGTGCCCAGGTGGGGAACTACGAGGATGCCCTGGACGACATGGACAGGGTGATAAACATCAATCCGGAAAATGTCCTGGCCTATTACAACAGGGCTTCCTATTTCATCAGGCTCGGCCGTTGGGAGGATGCGCTGGACGACTACGACAAGGCGATCGAACTCTATCCCGACTTCGCCAAGGCCTACCTGAACCGTTCCTATGTGAAGAACATGCTGGGCCGGTACAAGTCTTCGAAGCAGGACTACGACATCGCCCAGAAGAAGGTGAGGGAGTACCGCGCGAAGACCTCCGAGGACAAGGAATCGTTCGCCGACACAACCAGGAAATACAGCTCCCTGCTTGCGCTGGATGCCGATTTCGCCAAGAAGGACTTCGATGACGAACTGCTCCAGAACCGGGACATCAACATCAAGCTGCGTCCTCTCTACAAGTTCAGCCTCGCCGCTTCAGGCCAGGCCCGCAACTATGCCCTCGAGCATCGTTACGAGAATCCGCTGATCGACAAGTTCATCTCGGATGCCCCGGTGGCCCTGGCGGTCTCGAATGACGAGAACATGGAGCATCCGGTCTTCGAACACGGGATCGAAGGTTCCCTGTACGGGGATTCCTACCTTTCCGCCGGCGACCCCAAGTCGCTCACCGAGGCGGACAGGGCGTTCATCCGCGGTCTCTACAGCGTTCAGTCCAAACAGTATGCTGCAGCCCTGAACCAGTTCAACGAGGCCCTCGGCTCGGATGCCGGAGGCAAGTATTCCGAGTACTACAAGGCGTTCTACTACATCAACCGGGGCGTGCTCAGGGCTGAGATGATCGACTTCATCTCTTCGATGGAGAACAGCGTCCAGACCCTTTCCATGGACGACAAGGGCACCGCCAGGGCGCGTGTCAGGGACCAGGTGAGCAGGACTTACGACTATTCTGAAGCGATAGCCGACATGGAAGAGGCCGACAGGATACTTCCCGGCGTGCCTTACATCTTGTTCAATCTGGGCAACCTGTACTGCCTGTCTTCCAAGTTCGTGGAGTCGGTGCAGAGCTATACCAATGCAATCACGGTCTACCCCTACATGGGGGATGCTTACTTCAACAGGGGGCTGGTGCTCATCTATCTGAAGGATAAGGAAAAGGGTTGTATCGACCTTTCCCGTGCCGGGGAGCTGGGCGTGGCCGATGCCTACAGCGTCATTTCCAAGTATTGCGAAGAGGAGAAGATGTGATGTTGAGGTTTTTCAGTCTTTCAAGCGGCAGTTGCGGCAACTGCTATTTCCTGTCGGACGGCAATTCCGGTCTCCTGATAGATGCGGGAGTCAGCCTGCGCCGCCTTAAGAAGAACCTTATCCTCAAAGGCCTCGGGCTGGATTCGTTCCAGGCTATCCTTGTCACCCATGACCATCTCGACCACATCAGGCACCTCGGCTCCTACTGCAAGCATCTGTCCAAGCCGGTGTGGACTACTCCCATGCTTCACGACGCCCTGGCGCGCCATACCTTCACCCGGGATTGGATCCAGCCTTGCCGCAGGGACCTCCAGCCTGGAAGCAACCTGATTCCCCTCGGGGCTGATGTCCCCGGCTCCGGCTGTCCTTCAGTGCGTTATTTCGTGGTGCCGCACGATGCGACCCAGACAGTCGGCTACTTCATCGAGTGGGGAGGGAAGCGTTTCTTCCTCATGACCGATGCCGGCGCCCTTACCGCGGAAGCCCTTGGGCTCGCTTCCACGGCCGACGTGGTGGTTATAGAATCGAACTATGACATGGACATGCTGATGGGAGGCCCCTACACCCACGACCTCAAGATGCGGATATGCAAGGGGAGCGGCCACATGAGCAACGACGAGTGTTCCGAAGCCGTGGCAAGGTTCTGGCATCCGGGGCTCGGGCACATATTCCTGTGCCACCTCAGCGCCAACAACAACACTCCGTCCCTGGCGTTCAAGTCGGCCGCCTCGGCGCTGGAGGGCATCCCGGCCGGCGACGGCCTTTCCGCAAAGGATGTGACTGACCTGAGGACCCTTCCGCGTGACATGGCATCGCCTTTGTTTGAAATACTTTGATCCTTCGATATGAAAAAGACCATTACCATCGCAATCCTGTCCTTCGTCCCGTGGCTCATGTGCTTCGGGGCAGGCGGCGGCAATGTGAGGAAAATCTCTCCCGTGGACTTCTCCGACGTGAAGATCCATGACCAGTTCTGGTCCCCGAGGCTCGAGAGCCACAAGAACGTGACCTTGCCGGTGTGCATCGACCAGATCGAGAACCAGACCGGGCGGATCAGGAATTTCGAGAACGCCGCCAAGGGGCGGGGAGAGCATTCGGGGATATTCTTCGACGACTCGGATGTCTACAAGGCCCTGGAAGGGATGGCATATTCCCTGGTGAACAATCCCGATCCGGTCCTGGAGGCGAAATGCGACGAGTGGATTGACAAGTTCGCCGCAGCGCAGCAGGACGACGGCTACATCAACACCTACTATACCCTCACCGGCCTTGAGAACCGCTGGACCGACATGGACAAGCATGAGATGTACTGCGCCGGCCACATGATCGAGGCAGCAGTCGCCTACTACAAGGCTACCGGCAAGCGCAAGCTCCTGGACGTCGCCGTCCGCATGGCGGACTACATGATGACCGTCTTCGGGGAAGGGAAGAGGCATTGGGTGCCGGGTCACGAGGAAATCGAACTTGCCCTCGTGAAGCTCTGCCTTGCCACGGGCGAAGCCAAGTACCTTGACTTCGCGAAATGGCTCCTCGAACAGCGGGGACGCGGATTCGGCCAGTGGGGCGCTCTCGGAGCCGACCACTGCCAGGATGTCGTGCCTGTGACCGAACTCACTTCGATCGGCGGGCATGCCGTCAGGGCCATGTACCTCTACTGCGGGATGGCGGATGTCGCGACCCTGAAGAACGACAAGACCTACATCGAAGTGCTGGAACGCCTGTGGGAGGACGTCGTGTACAAGAAGATGTACATTACCGGCGGGATCGGTTCCTCGGCGAAGAACGAAGGCTTCACCGTCGAGTATGACCTCCCGAACCTGGAGGCTTACTGCGAGACCTGCGCCTCGGTGGGGATGGTGCTCTGGAACTGGAGGATGAACCAGTTCTCGGGCGACTCGAAATACATTGACGTCCTCGAGAAAGCCCTCTACAACGGTGCACTTGCGGGAATATCGATGAAGGGGGACCGCTTCTTCTACGTCAACCCCCTGGAGTCTTTGGGGAACCACCATCGTCAGCCCTGGTTCGGCTGCGCGTGCTGCCCGAGCCAGATCTGCCGTTTCCTGCCTTCCATCGGGAACTACATCTACGGGGTGTCAGACAAGGCTGTGTGGGTGAATCTTTACATCGGGAACACCGCGAGGATCAGCGACTTCATGACCTTGACCCAGGAAACGGAGTATCCGTGGAATGGAGATGTGAAGATTAAGGTTACCGGGAAGGACAAGATCATCATAAACAAGGAGATGCGGCTTCGCATACCCGGATGGTGCCGCAACTGGTCGATAAAGGTCAACGGCAAGGCCTACACGCCTTCGGTCGACAAGGGCTACGCTGTTGTCAAGCACGGCTGGCGCAACGGCGACGAGGTGGTCTTCCACATGGACATGGATGTCGAGAAGGTGACTGCCGACTACCGTGTCAAGGAGGACCTGGGGAAGAGGGCAGTGACGCGCGGCCCCCTGGTCTACTGCATCGAAGAGGCAGACAACCCGGAAGGCTTCGACACCCTGAACCTCTCGAGGTTCTCGGCTTTCTCATATTCCTACGATCCGTCGCTGCTGGGCGGAATGGTGAGGATAACCGCAAAAGACAACCAAAACGTTCTTAACTACATACCCTACTTTGCCTGGGACAACCGCGAAGCTGGCAGGATGAAAGTGTGGGTAAAATACAACGGCAACTGATATGAAAGCATTGACAAAGATCCTGGCTGCCGCCCTCATCGGCCTGTGCAGCCTCACTGCCGCCAACGCGCAGAAGACAATCTACGACATCACTGTCAAGGACATGGACGGGAACGATGTCTCCCTGTCTGTCTACAAGGGCAAGGTCCTGCTGATCGTCAACACCGCTACCGCTTGCGGTTTCACTCCCCAGTACGAGGATCTCGAGGCAATGTACCGGAAGTTCAAGGACAAGGGCCTGGTGATCCTGGATTTCCCCTGCAACCAGTTCGGGGCCCAGGCTCCCGGCTCCATCGGGGAGATTGACAAGTTCTGCACTTCCAAGTACGAGACTTCCTTCCCCAGGTTCGACAAAGTGGATGTCAACGGGGATGATGCAAGCCCTCTTTTCACTTTCCTGAAGAGCAAGCAGGGCTTCAAGGGTTTCGGAAGCGGTGCGCAGTCCAAGTTCATGGACGAGATGATGAAGAAGCAGGACCCGGACTATGCGTCCAAGCCTGACATCAAGTGGAATTTCACGAAGTTCCTGGTGGACGTCGAGGGCAACGTGGTCGCGAGGTTCGAACCTACCGCGAGCATGAATTTCGTCAGCAACGTGGTCAGCTCCAAACTCTATTGAGACGCCTTGAGGATGGCTTTGTGACTTATTTGCCGACTTCTTCGGTGTAGAACTTGATGATCCGGCCTATCGCCCTCTCGCATACAGGGCAGAAGGCCGGATATCCGTTTGTCTTCATCCGGCAGTCCTGGGCGCCTCTCCAGACACCCTTGGACATGTAGCCGCCGCCCTCCACTGTGCCGACCTTCACCTTGGCGGGGGCGTCGCGCCTGCCTTCCCAGGTGAGGGGATTGGTACCGAGCGGATATTCATTGCCTGCCATGTCCTTCCATTTGGAGGCAAAGTCCTTCATCGTCGTGATGTTCTGCTCCCAGGGTTCGGTGTCGGGCCAGTAGTAGTCCGAATACTGGTCGTCGTAGTAGTACTCGTCTGCAAGGCCTGCGAAGCTGTGCCCGAACTCGTGGACCACGACGGGAAGGAAGCCGGGATGGTGCGCCGTCGTGAGGGTGTAGGAATTGTAGATGCCTCCTCCGCCGTAAGTGTCGGTGTTGGCCAGGATGATCAAGTGCTCGTAGGGGATCCCGGCAAGTGTGTCGTGCAGCTTGAACAGGTGGAGGGTTGTCAGGTAGCGGTCCGAGTAGAAGGTGTCGAAGTGGGAGGAGACGGCGGTGTCCTTCCAAAGGCCTTCCCGCGGGACGCTGACCCCGCTTTCCCGGGAACGGAGCTTTACGGCGACGATGTTGAACCTGTCCTTCATGGAGCCGAAAGGCTCATGGGCCCACAGGCTCTCCATCGCCCTGCGGGCATCCTCCATGAACAGTCCTTCCTCCTGCTCGGTGTATCCTTCCGCCACTATGGCTATGTCGATGAGGTTCTCCGTGTCCGGCTCAGCGGCTCCTCCGCCTTTCCAGATCCATTCATGGGGAGGAGGAGCCTGGCCGCACGGACGGATGAGGATGTCGGACGGGTCGACCACATGCGAGAAGCTGCAGCTGATGCCGCCGTGGACGTCGAACAACGTCACCGTGACCTCGGCCTTCCTCGCGGGCATCGGCAGCAGGAACACGTTCTCGAACGACCTGCGGATCCGGGTGGCCTCTTCGGTCGCCTGCCATTCCTGGAACAGGGTAGAGAAGGAGGAGGCGTAGACCGTCCTGGAATACTCACCGTCTCCGTCCTGCATCCGCATGACGATCTGCCCGTTCCCTCTCAGGGGAAGGACATCCATGTTGACGCGCCTGCCCGCCCATCCTTCGATCCGGTGCAGCCCGGCAAGGGCTATCCCGGTTTCCTTGTCCGTCCCACTGAATATGTAGTCAGCCCTCAGTGTCTTTCCGAGGTCGAGGTCCGTCCCGGCGGGCTGCCCGGAAAGGAGACCGGCGAAGGCGAAGACAAGCAGGAGGCACAGCGCCGCTGCCTTCCGCATCATTTCCCCATCATCCGTTTGAAGCCCTTGGCGATCCTCTCGAGCCCCTGGAGGAGCCTCGTGCGCGGGCAGGCGATGTTGATCCTCATGAAGCCGTCACGGCCGTAGATCTCGCCGGGGCTGAGGCGGACGTGCTCGTTCTCGATGAGGCTCTTCTCGATCTCCGTGGATTTCATGCCGAGGCACCTGACGTCGATCCAGACCAGGTAGGTACCCTCCAGTTTGGAGACGAGGATTTCCGGGACCACGTCCTCGAAGTAGCTCACCAGAGCCTTGTAATTGTCGTAGAGGTACTCGTTGAGTTCTTCCAGCCAGTCTTCGCCATTGTCATAGGCAGCCTGGAGGGCGAGAACTCCGAATGGATTGAGGTCGCAGTGCTCCCAGATGTTGATGACCCTGTCGATCAGTTTGCGCCACCCGGGATTGCTGGTTATGATGTTGGATATCTCCAGGCCGGCTATGTTGAACGACTTGCTGGGGGAGTTCATGGTGATGGTGTTCTCCTGGTCGATCTTCCCCATCGGGGTGAAGTGCCAGCCAGGCATCTCGAGCTCGCAGTGGATTTCGTCGCTGACGAGCACCACGTCGTTGCGGCGGCAGATGTCGGCAACTCTCCTGAGGTCTTCTTCCGGCCATACCCTGCCGCAGGGATTGTGGGGGTTGCAGAACAGCAGGACCTTGGCCATGGGATCGGCAGCCTTCTTCTCGAGGTCCTCGAAATCTATGTACCATGTGGGCATGTCGCCTTCGCAGTCGTAGATGAGGCGGTTCTCGACAAGTTCGCAGCCGCAGTTCCTGGCAGTGGAGAAGAAGCAGTTGTAGGCAGGGGACTGGATGATCATCTTCGGGAGCTCGCCGCCGGGTCCCTTGCCTCCGTTCTCCCTTTCGACCACCTCTCCGTTCCCGTCGATGCGGTACTTGGTCAAGGCCGTCACGACGATGGACATCCCGGGTACGATTCCGTCCACGGGGATGTACCACTCTTTCTCCGTGTGCCAGCCGCGCCGGCGCTCCCACCATCTGACGGCGGAATCGAAGTAGCTTTCAGGAACGTGGGTGTAGCCGAATATCCCATGTTCCACGCGCTTCCGGAGGGCCTCCGTGATCGCCGGGGCTACTTTGAAGTCCATGTCTGCGACCCACATGGGGATGCAGTCTTCAGGTACCGGACCCGCCGATGAGGCAGCATCCCATTTTACGCAGCCGGTGCCGCGTCTCAGAGTCATCTCGTCGAAATTGTACTTTCCCATAATCAGTGATAATCAGTTATTAGTTGTAAAATATCCAATATTCCATATTCAGTGTCCGCGCACTGGGGCAGTCTGAATGGAGACTTCCGCCTGCACGCCGCTCGCCCCGGTCACCGGAGCTTCCTGTAGTAGATGGTCGTGTCCTTGAACATCTCCGGGTGCAGGGCTGAGGCCAAGTCCCTGAGTACGAGGTCCGGCCTGGCGACTCCGCTCTGCCAGATGTCATTGCCTCCGGCGGGAGAAATCCTTTTGTTGTCATTCCACACATCGCATCCCGCCTCTTTGACAATGGAACTGAACATCGGATTGACGCTTTCCAGGTCCTCAAGGGTCGTGCACCAGCCGACATTCATCCAGCAGTCAGCCTCCATCCCGAGGGCGCATGCCTTCTCCAGCGGGATTACTGAAGAAGCGTCCGAGCCGCTCCTGCTCCCGAGCACTTCACCTCCTGCGTCGCGGATCATCCTCGAGAGGTAGTTGTCGGCGGACGGGACGAACCATTGGTCCTTGTAAGGGATGTTCAGCAGGACTTTCTTCCTGTCCGCCTTGCCGGATTCCAGGGCGCGGTCTATCGAGTCCCGGACTGACAGGTACCCGTCGGTCACCGCTGAGAGGACAGAGTCTGCAGCCGGCATGTTCCCGCACAATGCGCCGAACAGCCTTATGTAGGCCGCCCTGGCCAGGGGATGGTGCTCGAGGTGCTCGTTGACAGTGAATACCCTTATCCCCAGGTCTTCCAGCCTGGAAATGAACCTGGACTTCACTCCCGAGACCTGGTAGGTGAGGAGGATCCCAGGCTTGAGCGCCATTATCCTTTCGTAATCCGGTGCGGACTCGTAGCCTACGTCGACCGGAGTGGGGGCAGTGGCGTCGCCGGAGGCCGGGAACACGTACCTGGCGCCGGAGACTCCGCTGACGGCCTGCCTGCATCCAATGGCATCGAGGAATCCGATGTAGGAGGTGCTCATGGCGATGATGTTCCTTAATGGTTCCTCCAGGAGAAGGGTGTCCCTGCTCCCGTCGAAAGGCGAGACGGAAACTGCCCTCCAGCCTCCGCCTTCCATCTCATCCAGCTCCAGGAAGGATGGCCTGATGGTGCTTTCATCGGCGGTGTCCCGTGCCGGTGCACCGGTTGTGCAGGATGCCAGCACAACCAGGAAAGACAGGATCAGCAAAGCTTCGGGGCGGTTCTTCATCTCAGTAGCGGATTTCAAAATCCAGGACCGTGTTGTCGCAGAAAGAAGCGGTGATCCTTGCCGGAGGTTCATCCCTGGAGAGGAGTTTCTTCCTGGGACAGAGTTCGGCTGCGACAAAGTCGCCCTTCCGGATGTAGACCATCCTTGTGGTCTCCACGATGAGTCTTTCGATGAGGGAAATGCCGATGACGCTTTCCCGTAGAGGGTCACCCGGGGAGATGCTGAAAAGCTCCCGTCCGTCCTTGCGGACGGTGAAGCGGTTGTCTGCGCTTGCTGCCGTCGCGAGGTTGAAAAGGGGAACCGGCAAGTAGGATGTATGGTCAAGGCATGAAGCGGTGGCATAGCCTTCGGAAGAACCGTCGATGAGGTTCTCCGGATAGAGGAGCAGCCCGAAGCCTATGGAATCATAGTAGCGCCGTGCGAACTGAGGGCCGACGCTCCGTCCTAGCTTCGAAACCCTGGCGAACATTACAGGGGACCATGAAACCAAGTCCACGAAGTCGGGCGGAAAGAAGTCATCGCTGTTCTTCTCCCATGTGGTGTCCGGCCTGACTATGGTCCTGTCTCCTGCTGTCCTGATTACTATGTTCATGCCTGTGCCTTGGTGTGGGTTTGTCAGAAAAGGGATCCTCCCTGGAATTTGTCCTTGAGTCTTGACAGGGCGGTGGAAAAGTCATCTCCCTCGAGGGGCTTTGACTCCATCGCCTTCCTCTCCTTCTCCAGCTCTTTCTTCTCCTTGTCGTATTTCTCCTTCAGCAGCGCGAACTGGCGTTTGGTGTCCAGCGTGAAGTCTCCGTCGGCGATCCATGCGAAATACGAAGGCTCGGTCTGGTATATTTCCCTGACGGTCTTTCCCTTATGCTTGCCGAAGTTTATGGTTGGGACGTCATCCTTTCCCAGCAGGATCCTGCCGGCGTAGTCGATGGTCCTGGGACGTCCGGCGACGTCTGCAAGGGAGTCCACATCGTTCCTGAGCACGACTTCGTGGTACTTGTCGGGCTTGCTGTACATGTCGAGCTGGCCTTTCAGGACTTCGTAGGTCGCCATGGTGTCGGCTGCGGCAGTGTGGGCGTTGGGAAAGTCGCTGCCTCCGCAGTAGAACCTGTAGGCCGCCCTCAGGTTGCGGGGTTCCATGTAGTGGTAGATGGTCTGTACGTCGACCATCCTTTTTCCGTGGAGGTCTATGTCAATCCTGGAGAGGGTTTCCTCGGCCATCGCCTTCTTGGCTGGCGGAGTCGAAGGATCGGAAATCCTGGACTGGCAGTAGTTCCTTACCCTCTCGATCTCCTCAGCGAGCATCGGGAGGTCGAACTTGGCTGAATTGAAACCGGCCAGGTCGCAGTCCCGGAGCCAGTCGACCACTTCCGCCGCTACCTGGAGGAACTTGGGCTCGTCCTTGACGTCTTCGTCCTTTATTCCGTTGACCTTGGATGCGTTCTCGTCGATGTGCTTCTGGCAGGAGTTCCTGTAGTCCCATGGACATACCCTCCATGTCTTTACTTCATGGTGGTTGTCGGGGAACACCTTCACGAAACTGAGTTCGACGATGCAGTCGGAGACCAGGTTAAGGCCCGTGCTCTCGATGTCGAAGAAGAGCAAGGGCCTTTTAAGGGACAGTTCCATCTCCGTTCGTGCTTTACTGGACCATGATCGGCATGAGGATTCCGCAGATCCTGCCGCTGGTCTCTTCTTCCTCGGAAGGAACGATGAGGGCTGCCCTGCGGGCGTCGGCGAACTTCATCACGACGGTTTCGCAATTCATGTTGGCAAGGATCTCCGAGAGGAACGTGGACTTGAATCCGATCGAGAGGTCGTCTCCGCTGTAGTCGCAGTTGACCTTCTCGTAGGCTGCTATCGCGAAGCCGAGATCCTGTGCAGTGATCTCCATCTGTCCAGGCTTGAGGTCGAGTTTGATGTGGTTGGAGGCCTTGTTGGCGCAGACGGCGACGCGCCTGACGGTGTTGAGGAAACGGCTTCTTTCAATCTTCAGCACGCTGGAATTGTTCTGCGGGATGACGTCACGGTATTTCGGATACTTCCCGACGATCAGGCGGCAGACCATGGTCGTGCTGCCCGAGGTGAACACCACGGTGCTGGAGTCGAACGCGATCTCGACGTTCTCCTCGTCCTTGTCCAGGATGGATTTGAGGACGGCGGCCGGCTTCTTGTGGAGGATGAAGGAGCATTTCTGCGGTGCCTTCGCCTCGGGGGTGGTGAAGCAGATCAGCTTGTGGGAATCTGAAGCTACCAGGGTGGTGGAATCAGTGTCGAAGTCGAAGTAGATTCCGTTCATGGCAGGGCGTATCTCGTCGTCGGCGGTGGCGTAGATGGTACTGCCGATCCCTTCGATGAGCGTGGCGGCTGGGAAGTCGACTCTTTCAGCGTCTTCGCCCACTCCCTTGATCTCGGGATAATCTTCGGCCGGGAAGAAAGGCAGTACGGAATTGCCGCTGGTCCAGTTGCATTCGATCGAGCTGTCGCTTGCGGTGGAAATCGACACCGGCTGGTCGGGAAGTTCCTTCAGGAGGTCGATTATGTGCCTCGCGGGGACAGCGATCCTGCCTTCCTCTTCCGTGGTGTCGACCTCGATCTCGGTACGGAGAGTAAGCTCCGAATCGGATGCGGTGACCTGCAGGATATTGCCCTGGAGGTCGAACAGGAAGTTGTCAAGGATGGGCAATGCCGACTTTGCGGGAACCGCCTTTGAGATAGCCATCAGTCCTTTAAGGAGTTCTGTGCTGGAAACGTTGAATTTCATATCTTCTTGAATTGATTATCAAATGTAGGGAGTCAGTGGTATCCCTCTGTAAAAGGCAAATATACAAATATTCCCTCAATATTCCCTCAATAATCTGGCATCATATTTGATTTTTTGAATCGGGCCCCGGAAATGGCTTCGGAGGCCTTTGTAAACAAGAAGGAATTAATCATGTCATCTATGAAAAAAGGTTTTATCACTGTGGTGCTGTCAGTGCTGCTCAGCGTGCTGGCAGCCTATGGCGTCCTTAAGGCCGCCACGGTCGGTGGAGTCGAGAAGATTGCCGCCGTGGACGGAGAGACGCCTAATTATGTCACCCAGACTGTCAATCTGACACAGGACAATTATCCTGACTTCACTTTCGCGGCTGAAACCGCTGTCGAGTCCGTTGTCTATGTGGCCGTGACGGTCACCCAGGAGTACCAGATCGATCCCCTCTGGAGGTTCTTCTTCGGAATGGGGGAGGAGTCCCAGCAGAGGGAGCAGCAGGGAAGCGGCTCCGGAGTCATCATCCGTCCTGACGGATACATAGTGACCAACAACCATGTGGTTGCGAACGCTACGAAGATCCAGGTCACCCTCAACAACAACAAGACTTATGACGCCAGGGTCATCGGAACCGACCCTGCCACAGACGTCGCCCTCATCAAGATCGAGGAGCAGGGCCTTCCTGCAATCCAGTTCGGAGACTCCGACAAGCTCCGTCTCGGCGAGTGGGTCCTTGCCATCGGCAGCCCCCTGGGCTATGAGCTTCGTTCAACCATCACCGCCGGCATCGTGAGCGCCAAGGGTCGCCAGATGGCCCATGATCCCCGCGAACGGTCCGGTCTCCAGATCGAATCCTTCATCCAGACCGATGCCGCCGTCAATCCCGGCAATTCGGGCGGTGCCCTCGTGAACAAGGCCGGCGAACTGGTAGGTATCAACACGGCCATCATCTCCCAGACGGGAGCCTTCACCGGCTACTCTTTTGCCATCCCTTCAAGCATCGTCAGGAAGATAGTCGGAGACCTTATCGACTTCGGCTCCGTAAAGAGGGCGGTGATGGGCATTTCGATGAGCGACCTCAACGAAGCCACGGCCAAGGCCTTGAAGTACGAATCCTCCGAGGATATGATGAAAAAATTGAAACTTTCTTCGCTCGAAGGCGTATATATTGGTGAGGTCGCCAAAGGCGGTTCCGCCGACAAGGCAGGAATCAAGGTTGGTGACATCCTCCTCTCGGTCGACGGCGAAGCCGTCAAGAACGGCGCTGCCGTCCAGGTGAAAGTCAATTCCTACCATCCTGGAGACAAGGTCCCGGTGACCGTGATGCGGGACGGCAAGACGAAGACTTTCGACGTAGTCTTCCAGGGCAGCAGCTCTGAGACCGGAACGGTCGTCGCAGACGGTGAGATCGCATTCTACGGCGCAACCCTGAAGGAGGCTGACGCGGAGACCCTCGCCAGGTTCTCCCTCAAGAAGGGAGTCCTTGTGTCGTCGGTCGGGACGGGCAAGATGCTTGAGGCCGGAGCAGCCGAAGGCATGATCATCACCTATGTGAATGACAAGCCTGTGTCGAAGCCCCAGGATGTCATCGACATAGCCAAGACCTCTACAAGGTCGGTCTACATCGAGGGCGTTTCCGCCAACGGCCGTAAGGTTTTCTTCGGCTTCGGTAAGGACTAGAAGGCATCTGATCCATGGTTTCCCTCCGGGCGCCGGGACTTTGGTGCCGCGGAGGGAAATTTGTGTATATACAACGATATGAGGCAACTTAAGATTACAAAGTCAATCACCAACCGCGAGAGTGCTTCCCTGGACAAATATCTCCAGGAGATAGGCCGCGAGGAACTGGTGTCTCCGGAAGAGGAGGTCGAACTTTCGCAAAGGATCCACAAGGGGGACCAGCAGGCCCTTGAGAAACTCACAAGGGCGAACCTCCGATTCGTCGTTTCCGTTGCGAAACAGTACCAGAACCAGGGCCTTAGCCTTCCCGACCTTATCAACGAAGGCAACCTCGGACTGATCAAGGCCGCCGAGAAGTTCGACGAGACGAAGGGCTTCAAGTTCATCTCCTACGCGGTCTGGTGGATCCGCCAGTCGATCCTCCAGGCTCTCGCCGAGCAGTCCAGGATCGTCCGTCTCCCTCTCAACCAGGTGGGATCGCTGAACAAGATCAACAAGGCTCTTTCACAGTTCGAGCAGAAATACGAGAGGAGCCCGTCGAACGAGGAACTCTCCGAGATGATTGATATTCCTCAAGATAAGATTTCCGACACTCTCCGGGTCTCCGGAAGGCATGTCTCGGTCGACGCTCCGTTCGTCGAAGGTGAAGACAACAGCCTCCTCGACGTGATACCGAACGATGACTCCCCGATGGCCGACAAAGGTCTCGTCAACGAGTCCCTGAGTACCGAGATCGAACGTTCCCTCCAGGTCCTCACGGTCCGCGAAAGGGAAATCATCAAGAGTTTCTTCGGCATCGGGTGCCAGGAGATGACCCTCGAGGAAATAGGTGAGAGGCTCGACCTTACCAGGGAGCGCGTCCGCCAGATCAAGGAGAAGGCCATCCGCAAGCTCAAGAAGCCTTCTGCAAGCAAACTCCTCAAACCCTACCTTGGATGATGACCCCGGAACTGTTCATTGCGGCCAGGGCCGCCGAAGCGATCAAGGCTCTCTACGGAGCGGATGTCGAGCCTGGGAAACTCCAGGTTTCAGTTACCAGGAAAGAGTTCGAAGGTGACTTCACCCTCATAGTATTCCCGCTGCTGAGGCTCTCGGGAACCGCACCCGAGAAGACCGGTGCGGCGATAGGGGACTGGCTGGTCGCCAATGTCCCTGAGATCTCCGGCTACAACTGCGTCAAGGGGTTCCTGAATATCCTTTTCTCGAACCTTTACTGGAATGAGCTGTTCCGCGAAATCGCACTTGCAGAGGATTTCGGCATGCTTCCCTCCACGGGGAAGAACATCATGGTGGAGTTCTCCTCCCCCAACACCAACAAGCCCCTGCATCTGGGACACATCCGCAACAACCTGCTTGGGGACTCTGTCTCGAGACTGCTCAAGGCAAGCGGCAACAACGTGATCAAGACCACCCTTGTCAACGACCGCGGCATCCACATCTGCAAGTCCATGCTTGCCTGGCAGAAGGTCGGCGGCGGCGCCACGCCGGAGTCCTCCGGAAAGAAGGGTGACCACCTTGTCGGTGACATGTACGTTGCCTTCAACGACATCTACAAGAAGGAAGTCGACAGTCTCGTCGAGTCCGGGATGGATCCCGAACTTGCGAAGAAGGAGGCCCCTTGCCTGAAGGAAGCCCATGAGATGCTCCGGAAGTGGGAGGCTGGCGACGAAGAAGTACGCAGCCTCTGGGCGACGATGAACAAATGGGTACTGGATGGCTTCGACGAAACCTACAGGGCCCTGGGAATAGAATTCGACAAGGTCTACTACGAGTCGCAGACGTACCTCCTGGGCAAGTCCCTTGTCCAGAAAGGATTGGATATGGGAGTGTTCGTCAGGGACCCGGACGGTTCGGTCTGGTGCGACCTTACCGCGGACGGCCTGGACAGGAAGCTCCTGATCCGTTCGGACGGTACGTCAGTCTACATCACCCAGGATCTCGGGACGGCGGAAAGGCGGTTCGCTGAATATGACCTCGATTCCCACGTCTATGTGGTAGGGGACGAGCAGAACTACCATTTCCAGGTACTCAAGCTCATCCTCGGCAAGCTCGGATTCCCGTGGGCGGACAACATTTTCCATCTTTCGTACGGGATGGTCGAACTGCCCGAAGGCAAGATGAAATCCCGGGAAGGGACGGTGGTCGACGCCGACGACCTCATCCAGAAGATGTACCTCGAGGCCAAGGCTACCTCAGACGAGTCCGGAAAACTCGCGGACATGAGTGAGGAAGAGAAGGAACGGCTCTACCGAATGATCGGGCTGGGAGCCCTGAAGTACTTCATAATCAAGGTGGATCCCAAGAAGACCATGCTCTTCGACCCTAAGGAGTCCATCGATTTCAACGGCAACACCGGACCTTTCATCCAGTACACCCACGCCAGGATCCGCAGCATACTGCGCAAGGCCTCCGGGAAGGGCATGTCCTGGTCCGCAGCCTCGCTGCCGCAGGTCGGGTTCAGCCCCAAGGAGACACGCCTCGTGAAGCTGCTGAACGCCTATCCGTCGAAGGTGGCGGAGGGCGCGGCCGCATATTCACCGGCGGTGATCGCCAACTACGCCTACGACGTGGCCAAGGAGTTCAACCAGTACTACCATGAGACGCCGATCCTCAAGGAAGATGACAAGAACCTGCTGGAGATGCGCCTCGTGCTGATCGACACCATCTCTTCGGTCCTCCGTTCGGCGATGGGCATCCTCGGCATCGAATTGCCCGAAAGGATGTGATGCAGGAAACAAGCTACATGTTTCCTACCTCCCGGAAGGAGGTTGAAGCGCTTGGCTGGGATTACATCGATGTCATCCTTTTCACCGGAGACGCTTTCGTGGACCATCCGTCCTTTGGCACCGCATGCATAGCCCGGTGGCTCCAGAAATGGGGCTACCGGGTTGCCGTTGTCCCTCAGCCGGGCTGGCGGGACGACCTGCGCGACTTCAGGAAGCTCGGGGAGCCGAGGCTTTATTTCGGCGTGAATTCCGGCGCCATGGATTCCATGGTCAACCACTACACGGCCGGCAAGCGCCTCCGGCATGACGATGCCTATACCCCCGACGGCAAGGCCGGCGCGCGTCCTGACTATGCCGTGAGCGTGTACACCAGGATTCTCAAGGAAATGTATCCGGGCACGCCGGTCGTGATCGGCGGGGTGGAGTCATCCCTGAGGCGCCTGACCCACTATGATTACTGGCAGGATACCATCCTGCCGTCCATACTCCGGTGGTGCCCTGCGGACTATCTCTGCTACGGGATGGGGGAGAAGCCGATGCTCGAGCTCACCCGTGCCATCGAGTCGCGGTGGAACAACCGCATGATTGAACGTATTCCGCAGATCGCCTTTTTCCGCAAAGGACAGTGCAAGGTGAAGGATGCCGTGGTCCTGCACTCCTACGAGGAGTGCCTGGAACGGAAGGAGGCCTTCGCCGAGAACTTCCACATCATCGAGACCCAGGCCAACATGCTGCATCCGTCCGTGCTTGTGGAGCCGGTCGGCGACGGTTATGTCCAGGTGAACCCGACGTACCCTCCCTCCACTACGGCCGAGATGGATTCCTTCTGGGACCTGCCGTTCACGAAGCTTCCGCATCCTCGCTACAAGGGAAGAAGGATACCGGCCTACGACATGATAAAGGACTCCATCATCACCCACCGTGGCTGCTTCGGCGGTTGTAATTTCTGCACCATCGCCGCCCATCAGGGCAAGTTCATCCAGTCCCGTTCGAAGGCTTCGATCGTCGCCGAGGTGAAGAAACTTGTGAAGATGCCCCAGTTCCACGGCAATATCTCGGACCTAGGGGCTCCGACGGCCAACATGTACGGGATGCATGGGAAGGACCCTTCCCTCTGCGGAATATGCAAGCGGAAGTCCTGCCTGTTCCCCGGTCCGTGCAAGAACCTTGACAGGTCCCACAAACAGGTCCTGGAACTCTATGATGCGGTGGATTCCGTCCCCGGGGTGCGCCATTCCTACATCGGCAGCGGCATCCGCTATGACCTGTTCCTGACCACGGACGGTTTCGTGGACGAGACTTCCCGTCCTTATCTGGAAGCCCTGGTGCTCAGGCACACTTCCGGCCGACTGAAGGTCGCCCCGGAGCATACCGAGGACAACGTCCTGTACTATCTCGGGAAGCCTTCTTTCAAGCTTTTCGTCACCTTGAGGCGCGAGTTCGACAGGATTTGCGCCCGATACGGGCTCAAGACGGGCATAGTCCCTTATTTCATCTCGTCCCATCCCGGATGCACCGTGAAGGACATGCAGAAACTGTCGGAGAATCCCGCCCTGCGCGGCATCTACATGGACCAGGTCCAGGATTTCACTCCGACGCCGATGACGTCCTCCTCCGTCATGTATGCCACCGGAATCGACCCACGCACCATGAAACCCGTTTTCGTGGAGAGGGACCCTGAAAAGAAGCGCCGGCAGAAATCGTTTTTTTTCAGAAAAAAGTGATGTTCATTCTTTGCAATTCAGAAAAATGTCTTAATATTGCACCGTGAACAACGGAGGATTTTAATTAGCGAGAAAGAATCATGACTGTTCCTTCAACCCAGAAGAAAAGACACGTGGTCAGTTTCGAGAACATGTCGGAAGAACTGGCTGCTGCATTCAACGAGAAATATCCCAAGGGCTTCAGCGATTTCTTCCCTGAGCTCGTGAAATACACGAAACCTGACGGTTCGACCTTCGAGGCCGTGACAGTCGAGACCGACGATGAAATCTGCCTTGTCAAGATCAAGGTCAAGACCGATGATCCGGAAGCTCTCGAAAGGTGGCTCGAGAGGGGAGACGACGAGGATGTCGACGAAGGGTCTTCCGCCGAGGGAGACAATCCTCTCCCTGACGACAACATCTCCCAGTATGGTGGGGATGACGATTCACAGGACGCTTGATTCAAACCTATACAATCATGCAAGGACCGGCTGGGGAGTTGCTTCCCGACCGGCCCATATTTTTTGCAGGGTCTCCGCCATGGGAGCCCGGCAATTGGTGCCTGGCAGTGATGTCCGTTACCCCTGGGGCGGGGTACCAGTCGGCAAAAGGGCACTGCCTCCTGGTTGTCGCTTGAATTATCGACATTTATTGCTTTCATTTCTTGAATTGTCGACATTTGTTGCTTACATTTCTTGAATTTTCGACATGTATTGCTTACATTTGTAGAGTTTATTGATAATGCGACAGCCTTGTCTTCGGACCGGCTGCCGCCGCAACTGGAATGAGATTGTTCAAGAACCTGATCAACTGGTATTTCTCCAAGAGGACCCTGCCCTATTGGTGCATCCTTCTCTTGGATTACATCATCATTCTCTTCTCGGCAATCCTGGTCTACTGGCTTTTCTACCGGGGCGCCGACCTGCAGCAGCATTTCTGGCCGCTGCTGAGGACCCTGCTGGTTTTCCTGGCCCTGAGCACGGTCTTCTTCAAGATCTTCCGTACATATTCCGGAATCATCCGCTACTCTTCCTTCGGCGACCTTGAACGCATCGGCAATGCCATGCTCTGTTCGATGGCTGCGGCCATCCTCGTACAATATCCGCTCGACCTGGTCCCGCAGGGGGTCTTCCTCCGTCTGCGCATCCCTCTCATCATCGCGGTGTTCATCCTTGCCACCACGCAGATGTGGCTGATGAGGATAAGCATCAAGTCCATCTACGAGGGCTATTTCCGCACCGAGGGAGCCATGCGGGTCTTCATCTACGGCATCCGGGTTGGAGGCATCGGCCTTGCGAAGAGCATCCGGGGCGAAAAGCCGGCCCGTTTCAAGCTATGCGGATTCATCTCCCATGATCCGGAGCTTACGAACAAGTCGACCCATCTACTCGGAGAGCCTGTCTACGAAGCCGACGAGAACCTCACTTCCGTGCTCCGCAGGCGCAGGATAGACGCAGTGCTTGTCGCTCCGGGCAGGGTCGAGCGTTTCCGTAACGACACAAGGCTCCAGGACTATATTCTGGCAGCCGATGCGAAGATATTCATGAGCTACGGGACATCCGAATGGGACAAGGATATCCCCTCCGTGGCGTCGACCTACAAGGAGGTCTGCATCGAGGACCTTCTTCCCAGGGATGAGATCGAGGTCGACCTCGAGGCTGTGAAAGACTCCCTTGCCGGGAAGCGCATCCTGATCACGGGTTCCGCCGGAAGTATCGGAAGCGAGATCGTCCGCCAGGTGGCATCCTTCGCCCCAGCGGAGATGATGCTCATCGATTCGGCCGAGACGCCCCAGCATGACATCCGCCTGATGATGGCACATGACTTCCCCGGAGTGAAGGCTTCCACCGTGGTGACATCGATCACCAAAGAGGGGAGGATGAGGCACATCTTCGAGACCTTCAGGCCTGAGATCGTCTTCCATGCTGCCGCCTACAAACATGTCCCGATGATGGAGGACAATCCTTCAGAAAGCATCCAGAACAATGTGTACGGAACCAAGGTCATAGCCGACCTCTCGGTCGAGACCGGGGTTGACAAGTTCGTGATGATCTCGACGGACAAGGCCGTCAACCCTACGAACGTGATGGGATGCTCGAAGAGGATCTGCGAGATATATGTCCAGAGCCTCAACAAGGCCGAGAACGAAGGGAAGGTGCAGGGACACACCCAGTTCGTCACGACCCGTTTCGGAAATGTCCTTGGATCAAATGGTTCCGTCATTCCGATCTTCGAGAAGCAGATCAAGGCAGGCGGTCCCGTCACCGTCACCGACCCGAACGTGATCCGCTACTTCATGCTGATTCCCGAGGCCTGCAAGCTGGTCCTGGAAGCCGGAACGAAAGGGCAGGGGGGGGAGATCTTCGTGTTCGACATGGGCAAGCCCGTCCGCATCGCCGACCTGGCGCTGAGGATGATCCGCCTCTCGGGTGCCCAGGATGTCGAGATCGAGTACACTGGCCTCCGTGACGGGGAAAAACTCTACGAGGAGGTCCTGAACAAGGCCGAGACGACAAAGCCTTCCTTCCACGAGAAGATCCACATCGCGAACGTCCGCGAGTATGACTACTCCCAGGTCGAGGCCGCCGTCGAGGAGTTGATCCGTATCTCCGGCGAGTATGACGACCTCAGGACCGTTGCCGCCATGAAGCGTCTCGTGCCCGAATACGTGAGCAACCATTCCGTCTATTCCGTTCTCGACAAGTAAGAGTTTCCGTCATGTGGCCTTTTTCGAAGTCGATATCCCTTCTTGATGCCGGTGTTTTCAAGGGGATGACAGATTGTCATTCCCACATCCTTCCGGGAGTGGATGACGGAGTACGGAAGATGGAGGAGTCCCTCGCCATCCTTTCCGAATATGAAAGGCTCGGCCTGGAGGAAGTCTGGCTTACGCCTCATGTGATGGAGGACATCCCGAACAAGCCTTCCGAGCTGAGAGTGCGCTTCGAGGAGTTGTGTTCCCGGTACACGGGGCCCTTGAAACTCCACCTCGGCGCCGAGAACATGATAGACAGTCTCTTCGTCTCGCGGCTGGAAAGCGGAGACCTCCTGCCGGTGGGCCAGGCAGGAGACCACCTGCTCGTCGAGACTTCTTATTTCACCCCTCCGATGGGCTTCCTCGAGACTCTGGAGCGGATAAAGCACGCGGGATTCCATCCGGTGCTTGCCCATCCGGAGCGCTATGTCTACATGGACTTGAAGGACTACGACCGCCTGAAGGAGATGGGAGTCCTTTTCCAGCTCAACGTCTTCTCCCTCGTCGGCCTCTATGACGAAGGGGCGCAGCGGGTCTCCAGGATGCTCCTCAAGAAGGGGTACTATGACTATGCGGGGACTGATATCCATGCCTTGAGGATTCTCCGGAATTTCGTCTCCGGCAAGCTCGACAAGGCCCTCGCCGGGAGCCTGTCCCTTCTCACCTGCAACAAGTACTGATGGCTTCCGGAACGACAGGCATCACCAGGATGAACGGCTGGCTTGCGCTCAGCCCGATGTTCGTTTTTGTCCTTGTCTATCTCCTGTCGTCCCTTGCCGCCGGTGATTTCAGCGCGGTTCCGATTTCTTCGGCCTTCCTGGTCGCTTCCATCTACGGGTTGGCCGTGACTCCGGGCAAGGTCGCCGAAAAGGCGAAGGTTTTCTCGAAAGGGGCCGGTGACAGCAACGTCCTCCTGATGATCTGGATATTCATAATGGCAGGTGCCTTCGCCTCCACTGCCAAGGCGATAGGCAGCGTCGAGGCCACGGTCAACCTGACACTCACTCTCCTGCCCGGGAAGTTCCTGCTTCCGGGACTCTTTCTGGCCGCTTGCTTCATCTCCATGTCAATAGGTACCAGTGTCGGAACCATAGTCGCCTTGGTACCAATAGCTTCCGGGATAGCATCTCAAGCGGGGCTTTCAACTCCTCTGATGGTCGCCCTGATTGTAGGAGGAGCCTTTTTCGGCGACAACCTTTCATTCATCTCGGACACGACCATAGCTTCTACCACGACTCAGGGTTGCTCCATGTCGGACAAGTTCAAGGCAAACATATGGATCGCCGGCCCGGCAGCCCTCGTAGTAGCCGTAGTCTACACTTTCGTCGGACTGGAGGCGGATGCCTTCCCTCCGGCCGGCGAGGTTGACCTGCTCAAACTTCTTCCTTATCTCTGCGTGATAGTCCTTGCGCTCTGCGGTGTCAATGTCCTTACCGTCCTGGCTGCGGGACTTGCCCTGTGCGTCGTGCTCGGTCTTGCCTCCGGACTGTCGTGGACGGGTTTCCTCGCAAGCGTGGGAGAGGGGATAGCCGGAATGGGCGACTTGATCATAGTCACCCTGCTTTCAGGAGGGATGCTGGAACTTATCCGTCGCAATGGAGGAATCGATTTCATCATCCGGGGACTGACCAGGGGAATCCATGGCAGGAGAGGGGCGGAAGCCGGCATCGCCGCCCTTGTCGGACTGTCCGGGTTCTGCACCGCCAACAACACTATCGCCATCCTGTCTACGGGCAAGATAGCCAAGGACATAACCGACAGGTTCGGACTCGATCCGAGGAAGACGGCCTCGATCCTGGACACCTTCTCATGCGTCGTCCAGGGCATAATCCCTTACGGTGCGCAGCTGCTCATGGCATCGAGCCTTTCCGGCATCCCGGCCGTCTCTGTGATCCCGTACCTGTACTATCCGTTCGTATTGTTCATTGTCGCATGCCTTTCCATAGCGCTGAGGTTCCCCCGGTACTGTTCCTAGGAAAGGAATCCGGTCGGAGGCGAAGGCCTCAGCCCAGGCTGCAGATCTTGTGGTAGATGTGCCCGAAACGCTCGAATGCCGCGCGGTCCAGGGCTTCCCGGTCGTCGGGATGGGCGATGGATATCAGCGCCTTGGCCCTCTGGGCGAGGTTCTTGTTGCGCAGGTAGACGCAGCCGTATTCAGTGACTATGTACTGGGTCTGGAAGCGGGTGGTGACCACACCGGCTCCCGGGGCGAGGCGAGGGACGATCTTGGCCCTTCCCTTAGCCGTACGGGATGGCATGGCGATGAATGTCTTGCCTCCTTCCGACAGGGAAGCTCCGTACATGAAGTCGTGCTGGCCTCCGACCGAGGAGAATATCTTGTCTCCGATGCTGTCGGCGCAGATCTGGCCGGTGAGGTCCACCTCGATCGCGGAGTTGATGGCTACCGCGTTGGGATTCATCCTTATAAGGGCGGGGTCATTTGTGACGCCGACGTCGTAGAACACGCAGTCTCTGTTGTGGTCGATGAATTCGTACATGTGCCTTGATCCCAGAGCCAGCGATGCAACGCTGCGTCCGGGCTCGTATTTCTTCATCGAATTGTCTATCACGCCCGACTGCATCAGCCGGAAGACACCGTCGGTCATGGCTTCGGTGTGGAGCCCCAGGTGCCTGTGGTCTTTCAATCCGTTCAGGGTAGCGTTCGGGATGCCTCCGACGCCGATCTGGAGGGTGGCTCCGTCTGGAATCTCCTGGGCGATGAACCCTCCGATGGCCTTTTCGATCTCGGTAGGAGGACCGAACTGCATGTCGACCGGCGGGTCGTCGCATTCCACTGCCGCCGTAATCTTGGATTCGTGGATCATGGCGGTGCCGTAGAGATAGGGGATGCTCTTGTTCACCTGCGCGATGACGACCCTGGCCGTTTCCACTGCTGGTTGGGCGAGGTCTGCGGATATGTTGTAGCTGCAGTAGCCATCCTCGTCGGGGAGGGAGCAGTTTATGCAGGCGACATCTATCGGAATCTCGCGGCGGCGTATCAGGGCGGGTAGGTCGCTCAGGAAGCCCGGAATGAGGCTTCCGTAGCCTTGGGCGACATATTCACGCTGGTCCGCGCAGAGGAAGAGGCTGTTCACCTCGAATGAATCCCTGTACTCCGGCTTGCAGAACGGAGCCGTTCCCTTTGTCACGTTGAAGCCTGAGACGATCTTGACGTCGCGAAGGTCTTCATGCCTGCGGGCAAGGGCTTCCTGGAGTATGACCGGGACAGAGGTGCTTCCCTGGAAGAACACCCAGTCCCCTGACTTTACGAGGGTCATCGCCTCGTCGGCTGAAACGTAATTCATTTGTCCTGTGCTTCTGATTCGTTTTCTTCTTCGAGCAGGTCCGTGAACATGCCAAGCCGCTCGTCCAGTTTGCGGAAGTCCTCCTCGCCGTTCAGCATCGACACGCAGACGCGGATGCCTTCCTGCCTGCTCCTTGTCGCATTCAGGGTTATCGCGCCTATCCCGCACCTCATCAGCAGGGACAGCATCCTGCTTCCGGACATGCCTTCGTAGCCCATGGTGAAGAAGAAGCCGTCGCTGACGTCCTGGCCCATGTCCTTGTCGTAAACCAGGGAGAAGCCGTGCTTGAAGAATATCTCCTTTGCCTTGTGCGCCCTGCGTTCATATTCCCTGAGCTCGGCGACGAAGTCGTACCTCCCGCTTACGGAGGCCTCCATCATCGCGGACATGGCGTTCTGGGCTGAGCGGGAGCATCCCGACGAGTTCACATAGATGAAGGTCAGGACGAAGTTGTCCCCGAACCGGGACAGTCCGTACTGCTCATGAAGCCGCGGATACTCGCGCGCGTAGAGTTTGTTCGAGATGGCTACAAGTCCTATCCTTTCTCCGGCATAGCTGAAGATCTTGGACGCAGACAGCATCAGTGCGTAGTTGTCGGTGTACCTTGCCACCGTCGGCTGGTAGGGGGCGCTGAAAGGTACCGAGCGGTCGCTGCGGAAGTCCATGCAGAGATAGGCCATGTCCTCGAGGGCTATCACGTCGTGGCGTGTGCAGACTTCTCCGATGGTGCGGAGCTCATCTTCGGTCAGGCATACCCAGGAGGGGTTGTTTGGATTGGAATACACGATGGCGCATACCTTCCCGTCAGAGAGGAGTTCCTCGAGTTTGGGGCCGAGCTTGTCGCCCCTGTTGTCATAGATGTCGAAGGTGCGAGCCTCAAGGCCGAGGATCTTGGCCTGGAGATAGTGTGAGGGGAATCCGGGACTTATGTAGATCACTGCCTTCCGGTCCTTGTGGAGCTGCGAGCACTCGAGCAGGAGGTTGAAGCAGCCCTGCATGGATCCAACGGTAGGGACTATGCTGTCAGGGAAGATATCCACACCGATGAACGCCTTGATGAAGGCGGAGGCGTTCCATTTGAATTCAGGGATGCCTCCTGTAGGAGGATAGACGGATGCTATTCCGGCGTCCAGCGCCTCCTTCTGCATGTCGATTCCGATCTGGGAGGCCTTGATTCCGGGTACTCCGAATTCAAGGTGGACGTATTTCTCTCCGGAGATCCTTTCAAGTTCCTGGGTTGCGTTCACGCACTGCCTTATGGTGGCACGCGAAATGTCGGCGATGTCCATGCCCTTGAGGACGCCGTTGAATGTTTCCTTGCTTATCGCTTTCATTCCGTAGTCTTTTTGGATTCTTCCAACCCGGCATCGAAGGCGGCGATGTTTGCTTCCACGACCGCTTCACCCTTCCTTGCGAAAACATTCCTGATGCCGTCCCTGAGCTTTTCCGGGCCGAGGATGCCCATCACGCCGGCGCATGCACCCAGAAGCACCATGTTGGCGCTTCTCGGAGAACCGGTCTGCCTGGCTATGGCCTCGCAGTCCACCGTCACAAGGTTCGGCACCCTGCCAAGGGCTTCCATGATTTTCTCCATGGGGGGATAGTCCGGTATGTTCACTAGCGGCGTGGTACCGGTGACCACCCATCCGTCCTTTGAAAGCCATGGAAGGTACCTGAGGGCTTCCATCGGCTCGAGCGAGACGATCATGTCGCATCCGCCCATGGGGATGAGGTCGCTGAATATGGTCCCGGTGGAAAGCCGGAGGTTGCTCTGTACGTCGCCTCCGCGCTGGCTCATCCCGTGGACCTCTGCCTGTTTGAGGTGGAGGCCCTGTTCAAGGGCGGCACTGCCGATTACCGTGGCTATCGAGAGGATGCCTTGCCCTCCGACGCCGGAAAGTATGATGTCCTTTTTCATTTCTTCGTCTGTTTATTCTGGGCTGCATGCCGTTTTGCTGTCTGTATGCATTCACGCCTGCATATTACTACTGAAACCCCATGGTAGTTGATCTCCTCTTCGATCACGCGCTCCATGTCGGGGTAGTTCTTCGGAAGGGGGATGACCGTGCGGATGTGGCAGGGGTCCACACCGATGGCTTCGCAGATCTTTTCCAGTTTGCCGGTTCCGGCCGAGTCCTGTCCTCCGGTCATGCCGGTGGTCAGGTTGTCGGAGATGCAGAGCGTGATGTCAGCGTTCGAGTTGACCGCATCCAGAAGGCCGGTCATGCCGCTGTGGGTAAAGGTAGAGTCCCCGATGACTCCGACGGAGGGCCAGACTCCCGAATTGGCCGCCCCAATGGCCATCGTCAGCGAGGCTCCCATCTCCACGCATGAATGGATCGCATGGAAAGGCGGCATGTAGCCGAGGGTGTAACACCCGATGTCGCCGAAGACCTTTGCCCCGTCATACTTGGCTAGGACTGCGTTGAGTGCTGTGTAAAAGTCCCTGTGGCCGCAGCCCTGGCAGAGAGCCGGGGGACGCGGCACCGTCACGTCGGACTTGGCGTGGACCGGTCCGCCGGGAATGCCGAGGGCTTCGCGGACGAGGTCGGGATTCAGTTCGCCGGTCCTTGGCAGTGTCCCGTCCAGCCTTCCCTTGACCTTGATGAATCCATTGCCCTTCTCATCATCGTAGAGGAGACCCCTCAGCCTTTCTTCGACCAGGGGCTGGCCTTCCTCTATCACCAGTACGGTCTTGCAGGTGCGGGCCATCTTTTCAAGCAGTCCGCTCGGGAAGGGGTACCTGGTGACTTTCAGAAGGGGATGGGGGCATCCTTCCGGATAGTTCTCCATCAGGTAGTTGTAGGCGATTCCGCAGGTCACTATTCCAAGCGAGTGGTCCGGAGCGTCGCAGAAGGAGTTGTCCTCGGATACCTCCGAGTCCTTGCGGAACTTATCCTGCTCTTCAGCCAGTTCCTTGACCCTTGCGCGGGAAATGCCCGGGAGGGTGACCCAGAACTTTTCCCGTCCAGGGGCGGGGAAGTGCATGGGATTCTCTTCCCTGATGCCTTCCCAGGGCTGCACCACCGCCCTTGAATGGGCCATCCTGGTCGTCAGGCGCATGAGGACCGGGATGTGGTTGGCTTCCGAGTAGTCGAATGCTTCACGGACCATGTCATAGGCTTCCTGCTGGCTTGAGGGCTCGAAACAGGGCATCATTGCGAAAGATGCGTAGAACCGCGAGTCCTGTTCGTTCTGGGAGGAATGCTGCGACGGATCGTCGCAGGCTGCTATCACAAGCCCGCCGTTTGCTCCCGTGACTGCCGAATTCACGAATGCATCGGCGCAGACGTTCATGCCTACGTGTTTCATGCAGACGAGCGAGCGCTTGCCCGCGAAGGAGACGCCAAGCGCGGCTTCCATCGCTGTCTTTTCATTCGTGCACCAGTCGCTGTGTATTCCGCGTGCGCGGGCCAGGGGATGCCTCTGTATGAACTCCGTTATCTCGGTGGACGGAGTTCCCGGATAGGCGTAGACCCCTGAAATCCCGGCATGCAGGGCTCCGAGGGCAAGCGCCTCGTCGCCGAGTAGGAGGTATTTCTCTGCCATGGTTAAAAAGTTTTCGTGTTATTACGGCCTCAAGTTACAAAAAATATTGATAATTCGCAATAATCTTTCGATTTATTCCCGAATTATCGATTTTTCGTCGTGATCGTCAGAAAGGGAGAGGGCGGCGTCAGGATGGATTGAAGGCGACGGTCATGATGGTGATGTCGTCGTTCTGGTCTATGTTGCCGGTAAAATCCGAAACGGCCTTCATGAGCGATTCGGTGGCTTCCTGTGCGGAGATACCGTCGGTCATGCATTCGTCAGCCCACCGGCACAGCCTTTCGCTGCCGAACTGTTCCATGTCCATGTTCTCGGCCTCGGTGACCCCGTCGGTGTAGAGGACGAGCTTCGTCCCCGGCTTCAGCGTGACCCTTTGCGGTTCATAGTGGAAGGAGTTGACCAGTCCGGCCGCAAGGTTGGGCTTGGTCTCGAGGAAGGAGGCTTTGCCTCCGGGCTCGACGACAAGGACCGGGGGATGTCCTGCATTGCAGTAGTCCAGGACACCGGTCCCAAGGTCCAGGGACCCGAGGAACAGCGTCACGAACATGGCTTCCCGGTTGTTGTGGGTGAGGTTGTTGTTGATCTTGGCCAATGCACCATCGATGTCCACCATCCCGGAGACGAATCTGAATGCACTCTTGGTCAGTGCCATGTACATGGAGGCAGGGATTCCCTTGCCTGACACATCTCCGATCGCGAAATAGGCTTTGCCGTTCTTGATATAGAAGTCGTAGAGGTCGCCGCCGACTTCCTTGGCCGGACAGCTCGTCGCGTGCGCGTCGATCGGGCCTTCGTGGGGGAAGTCCTTTTCAAGCATGCCCATCTGGATGGCCCTGGCGATGCTAAGTTCGCTCCGGTACCTTTCATTCGCTGCGGTCGATACCTTCAAGTCATCTATGTAGGCCTTCAGGGACTTTTGCATGAATCCGAATGAATCCCTCAGCCGCTTCAACTCATCGTCATGGCTTACTTCGGGCAGGCTTGCGTCGAAGTTTCCGTCGGTAATCTGCTGTACTGAATGGGTCAGGTCCTTCAGCGGAACGGTCATGCGCCTCAGGATGAAGTAGCACAGGAATCCCAGGACCATGATCCCCAGGAGAGTCACGAGGCTCAGGAGGAGTTGCATCCTTATAAGGGGGGAGAGGATGTCATCGTAGCTGTTGACAAGGGCGACAGCCCATCCGTTGGACATCGAACCGTAGCATACGAACTGGCGCTCTCCATCCTTGCCCTCAATCACCGAGGAGCCGCTGCGGCCTTCCAGGATGGAGCGGGCTACCTGGATCCCGGCCTCGGTCTCGGAAATCTGAGGGATGGAGAACAGTGTCACGGGCACTTCGTCGTCCTGGGTCTTCAGGTTCGAGGCAATCACCGTCCCGTCCTTGGTGACCAGCATGGTCATCGAATTGGGGTAAGGCTTCAGGGAGTCGATCAGATCGGAAAGCATGTCTACCCTGACATCCGCGGTGAGGACGGCTATGATTTCGCCGCCTTCGTTAATCAGGGGATAGCTGTACGTCGTCATCAGCATCTCGCCGCCTTCAAGGTCATAGTAAGGTTCGCTCCAGGATTCCCGGCCGCTTTGCATCACCGAGGTGAACCAGCTCTTCTCGGTGTAATTGTATTCATCGAAGTCGAGACGCTTGGAATGGCATCCGGACTCGTCGTACCATGAGTAGGGGCAGAATCTTTCCTCTCCGGGGAAGGCTCCCTCGCGGAAGGCTATCGCGCACCCGTCTATCTCTTCGCTTTCCTCGACCGTCCTGCTTGTGATCCTGAACAGTTCATCCTTGCCGTCGAGGTTGTCAAGGACCATCCATGATGTCGAGACAAGGGAACCATGTACCCTTTCGATGATCCTTTCGATCTTCCCGATTGAAGATTCGAGCATCAGCATCGCTGTTTTCTCGGCCTGAGTGCTCATTGCCTTCCTCGAATTCACGCCGACCACCGCCATGAGTACGAGGAAAAGGATCGTGACCATCCCGACCAAGTTGAGGGCGATCCTGGTGGAGAATGACGTCCCGCGGCGCTTTTTCATCTGTTGCTGCCGTTTAAGAGGAATGTCCGAATGTAGGCCTCATGTTCCTTGGGAAGAGGGTTCCTCGTACTGAAATACACCATGTAAAGGGCGCTGACAGGCTTGAGGACCTCCTCTGCCTCGGCCGGGGAAAGTCCATCCAGGGGAGACGGGCTTGCGAGGTACTCCCGCAGGAAGGTTTCCCAGAAACGGATGATGGTATCCTGTGGAGCATGGAAGACAGCCTTGTTGAAATCTTCGGAGTTGTTCCTCGCTATGTGGTACATCATTGCAAGGTCGAACAGCGGGCTTCCATGGCGGAAATCGGCCATGTCGATCCAGATGTCTTCCTTCCCGTCCGTTATCAGGTTCCCGAAGTGAAGGTCGCCGTGGAGGCAGGTCCCGGCATCAGGCATGGTTTCCAGAAAGGTGCGCATGACTGATTTCTCTTCGTCAGTGAAATATCCGTTGGTATCGATGCAGCCTCTGAAGAAGTCCTTTACCGGCGGGAACACTTCCTTGTCGCAGGGGGTTGAGTGCAGCTTCCTGGCAGCATGTGCGAAGCGTACGGCATATTCATCGGCCTTGCCGGGAGAATCGGCGATCGCGCGGGCGAATGAAACCTTTGGGAATATGCGCTCGAATTCGACTCCCAGGCGTTCGCCGTCTGTGACGATCCTCCTGACCCGCGGGGTCCGTATCCCTGACTTTTCGAGTGCGAGTCCCACCCGGAGTTCCCTCCAGGCCACTTCTTCCGGGACGAAAGCCTTGTAGAGCTTGAGCATCGAGCGGCCGTCCAGGGAGTCGTAGCTTTCGGCCGTGAACCCCTCGCCGCTGCGGATGTATCCGCCCAAGTCGATGCGCTCGGGCGCTTTCCTTTCCTGCGAACCGTCCATTTCGCTGCCCATCATCGGTTTACTTGGTAATATTGAGTTTTTCAAGATGCTCGAGGGTCCGTCTGGCTGCGGCCTTGTTGTTGCCCGGTTTCCCGTACAGCCGGTCGAATATCCATTCGATGAACATTTCCCCGGCTCCTTTAGACGCCGCCTTGACCAGGCAGATGTTCTGGACTCCGACAGAGGCGGAGATGATGTCCAGGTCGGTGCTTCCCAACTCGTGGACGGCGAGCCTGAACGCGTCTTCCGTGCATTCCAGGCGGATTGCCTCCACGTCTCCGAGGGTCTTGCAGCCAAGCATCAGGAACACCGGCAGGAAAGGCATCAGCGAAGTGTCCACCACTTCGGCCTGGTTGATTGCAGCGATCCTTTCGGTCAATGCGCTGAACGGGTTGATTTCAAGGTAGCTCCTGAATGATTCTCCATCGAGCTGTACCTGGTCGAAATCTCCGCTGCCTACCAGGGAACGGACCTTCCTGCGGTAGTCCGTGGTCTCGTTCCTGACGGCGGAAATCTCTTCGTCGGCCAGTTCCAGGATGCCTGCGAGCCTCGACAATTTCCTGAGGTACTGCCTGGGTATCTCTATACCCGACTTGTAGCCGCTGTCGTGGTTGAGGTTCGCCCATGCATGCTGCAGCAGGCTCCTCATCTGGACTTCGAAGCGGATGGAGCGCAGTCCGGGAAACTCGTCGTCGCGGAAGGACTCCGGAAGAGTGCAGATGTAGTGGAGTGACATGTATCCGAACGAGTCCAGGTCGTGGGACTGCCTCTTGTCCACGCTGTTCTCCCAGTCTATCACGAACACTTGCTCCATCAAGGCGGCGACCTTGTCCACGTCGTCGCTGTAGAAGGTTATGATGCGGGCGCCCAGGATGTCGGTTATGTCCGACAGGGAAGTGTACTTGCTGCCCTTGGATTTCAGTTTGCCTGCGAGGCTGTCCTCGGTCTTGATCCTTGATTCCAGGCCGGCGACAAGGAGGTTGTGTCCGTCGAGACTGGACCTTATCATGCCCATCACTGTCTCCTGGAGCCTCATCAGGGACGGGATGCTGCGGCAATATTCTTCAAGGACGGACGTGCAATGGAGGTCCAGGCCGTACCCGGCGGGGTCTTTGATGATAGGTGAGTCCATGTCCGGGGGATTGCCGTTACAGCTCCTTGATGATTCCTTCGAACAGGGCGGACATCTTCGTGGCGGCTATGTCGGCCTGCTTGACGATCTCGAATCCGTCGGTCACATAGTCATCCTCCATGTCGTCGTGGGCGACGTCGGTGATGACTGACATGCCGAACACGGGGATGTCCGAATGGCGGGCGACTATCACTTCAGGGACGGTCGACATCCCGACCGCATCGGATCCGATGACCCTGTAGAACTTGTATTCGTGAGGGGTTTCGTACGTGGGACCGGTACATCCGAGATACACTCCTTTACGGACTGGGATTCCCATCCGGCCGGCGACCTTGACGGCCAGTTCGACCAGCGCGGGATCGTACGGCCTCGTCATGTCCGGGAACCTCGGGCCGAATTCTTCGAGGTTAGGACCGATCAGCGGGTTCGGGAGCATGTTGATGTGGTCGGTGATTATCATCAGGTCGCCGGTGTGGAAGTCACGGTTGACTCCTCCGGCGGCATTCGACACGAAGAGGTACTTGATTCCCAGGACCTTCATCATCCTTATCGGAAGGACCACCGAATCCATGTCGTAGCCTTCGTAGTAGTGGATCCGACCTTGCATGGCGATAACCGTCTTGCCGCCGAGAGTCCCCGCGATGAAATTCCCTTTGTGGCCGATGGCCGTGGAGACAGGGAAACCGGGGATGTCCTTGTAGGGAATGGTCACGGGATTCTCGATCTTGTCGGCGAGCTTGCCCAGGCCGCTGCCCAGGACGATGCCGACCATTGGCTGCAGTGAGGCTCCGTCGAGGATTCCCTTCACGAAACCTGCAGCTTTGTATATCCTTTCTGCTCTTGGATCCATATTCTCTAGTTCTCTAAAAGTTGTCGTCTGACTGGATTCCGGCCGTCCCTGCGTTGCTGCCGGACAGTGTCTCCGCCGGCTTTTCCCTTTCCGCTCCTTCCTTTACGGCCGCGGGACTGTCCTGCATGGCCTCGGCCGCCGATGGGTCGGAGATGGTCGTCCCGATTTCCGGACCTTCTATCTTTTTCTTGCGGAACACTACGTTCTCGTTCATGAAGAAGTTGAAGAAGCCGGAGAAATTGAGGGCTATGAAGTTGCACCACAGCACGTCGAGGTCCACCCCGAAGCGCTTGACCACCCACTGGGTGAGGAGCAGGAAGCCCATCTTGATGAGGAAGGCTCCGATGCAGGAGATGTTGTAGCCGAGGAAATGCTTGATGTAGGACTTCGTGGACCTCTTCGAGATCCTGTCCTTCCAGATGAAGAAATATGCTACGGTGAAGTTCGCGACAGTGGCGAATTCGAAGGATATCGCAGGGGAGATTATGTATTCTCCGACATATGAGCCCTCGAAATGGCCGTGGGCGCATATCCAGAGCACCACGAAGTCTACCGCAGTACCTATCAGGGTCGAGGCGGAGAAGGTAAGGTATTTGACTACTATGTTGTTGAGGAGTTTCCTCATCCTTGTCTGTGGCTGCTAATCCTTGTCAAAGCACAAATATAGCATTTGTTTTCAAAAAAATGAGTAATTTTGTCTCCCGTTTCATGAGAAACTACATTAGTATTATCTGATATATCATGATTTACACAAAAGAAGTGCAGCAGATGTGCTGTGTCGCCAAAGGCGCCAACCACGCCAATGCGCCCATCCCTGAGGAAGGGAAGTGGGTGCACGCCAAAGAAATCAAGGACATATCCGGCCTTACCCATGGTATCGGCTGGTGCGCTCCCCAGCAGGGAGCCTGCAAGCTCACCCTCAATGTCAAGGACGGAATCATCGAAGAGGCGCTCGTCGAGACCATCGGTTGCTCGGGCATGACCCATTCCGCAGCCATGGCTTCCGAGATCCTTCCCGGAAAGACCCTTCTCGAGGCCCTCAACACCGACCTTGTCTGCGACGCCATCAACACCGCCATGCGCGAACTGTTCCTCCAGATCGTCTACGGCCGCACCCAGTCCGCCTTCTCCGAGGGCGGCCTTGCCATAGGCGGTTCCCTGGAAGACCTGGGCAAGAACCTCCGCAGCCAGGTCGGTACCATGTTCGGTACAAAGCTCAAGGGCAGCCGCTATCTCGAAATGACCGAGGGTTATTGCACCAGGATGGCCCTGGATGCGAACAACGAGGTCATCGGTTATGAATTCGTCAACCTCGGTAAGCTCATGGACGCCCTCAAGGCGGGAGCCACCGGCCCCGAGGCCATCGAGAAGTCGAAGGGGACCTATGGCCGCTTCGCAGACGCAGTCAAGTACATAGATCCACGTAAAGAGTAAGAAACATGGCACTTTTTGAAAGCTACGAGCGCAGGATCGACAAGATCAACGCCGCTCTCAACAATTACGGAATATCCGGCATCGAGGAGGCAAAGGCCATCTGCGACGCCAAGGGAATCGATCCTTACAAGATGTGTGAGGACACTCAGAAAATCTGCTTCGAGAATGCCAAGTGGGCATATGTCGTCGGTGCAGCCATCGCCATCAAGAAAGGAGTGAAGACCGCCGCCGAGGCTGCCGAGGCCATCGGTGAGGGCCTCCAGGCCTTCTGTATCCCCGGATCCGTCGCAGACGACCGCAAGGTCGGCCTCGGGCACGGCAACCTTGCCGCCAGGCTTCTGAGCGAGGAGACCGAGTGCTTTGCATTCCTTGCGGGACATGAGTCGTATGCAGCCGCTGAAGGCGCGATCAAGATCGCGGAGATGGCCAACAAGGTCCGCCGCAAGCCTCTGCGCGTCATCCTCAACGGCTTGGGCAAGGATGCAGCCAAGATCATCTCCAGGATCAACGGCTTCACCTATGTCCAGACTCAGTTCGACTATAACACCGGTGAGGTAAACGTCGTCGGTGAGACCAAGTACTCCGACGGTGTCCGTGGCGGTGTCCGCTGCTACGGTGCTGACGATGTCCGCGAAGGCGTGGCCATCATGTGGAAAGAGAACGTCGACATCTCCATCACCGGCAACTCCACGAACCCGACCCGTTTCCAGCATCCTGTCGCGGGAACGTACAAGAAGGAGCGTTTGCTTGCAGGCAAGAAGTATTTCTCCGTCGCTTCCGGCGGCGGCACAGGCCGTACCCTCCATCCGGACAACATGGCCGCCGGCCCCGCTTCCTATGGCATGACCGACACCCTTGGCCGCATGCATTCCGACGCCCAGTTCGCCGGCTCCTCTTCAGTCCCCGCCCATGTGGAGATGATGGGATTCCTCGGAATGGGCAACAACCCCATGGTAGGTGCAACGGTGGCTGTCGCAGTTGCAGTCGCACAGGCCCTTCAGTAGGATAAAGTATCAATTCAATGACAATCCGGGCGGTGACAGTTGTGCCATCGCCCGTTGTTTTTCGACTTACATGAAACTACCTTCCGATTTTTCGCCCGAGAGCCGCGGAGACGCTGCCAGGGACTATTTCCTTCGCGGCTACAACTGCTGCCAGGCGGTGCTGCTCGCCTTCGCCGATGTCCTTGAGGAAAACGGCATGGCCGACAGCGGCTTGCTGAAAGTCGTCGGCTCCGGTTTCGGAGGCGGCATGGCACGGATGAGGGAAGTATGCGGCAGTTTCAGCGCGGATGTCATCCTGGCCGGTTTCCTCCGGCCGGCTTCCTCCACCGTCAGGGAGGATCGCGCGGCCAATTACGCCCTGGTACAGGAGATGGCCGACGGATTCAGGGAGCTCAACGGAGGCAGCATAGTCTGCCGCGACCTTCTCGGCCTCGGACAGGCCGGAGGCCGGGGGACTGTCTCGCCTGTGCCTTCGGAGCGTACCGCAGACTTCTATCGCAGGCGCCCATGTCCGGAGATAATCCGGAACAGCGCCATCGTCGCCGCCCGCAAGATGCTTGAACTTTCCGGCGAATAATTCGCCGCAGCGGGTGGGCGAAGGCGTTTTTTGCTATATTTGCAGTACCATGACCACCAGAATAGTACCAGTTGCGGGCAAGTCCGCCCAGATCATCGATGCCGTGATGACGAGTCCGGACATCCCGGACGACGAGGCTCTCCGTTACAGGATCAGGCTTTGTACCGAGGAGATCGTCGTCAACATAGTGAACTATGCCTACAATAACGGCAATGGGTTCATCGAAGTGTCGACCCACGTGGATGACGAAGGAATCCTCACGATCTCCTTCAAGGACGCCGGCGTCAGGTTCAACCCCCTTGACGTCGAGGATCCGGACATAACCCTTGGAGTCGAGGAGCGCCCCGTGGGCGGACTCGGGATATTCATGTGCAAGAAACTGATGGATTCGGTGAATTATGAATATTCGCACGGCTGCAATCATTTTTCCATGACGATAAACATCAAGAAGGATGGAAGTAACGATAAACAGTGAGGACGGGAAGATCCTCGTCAAAGTCGAGGGCCGCATCGACACCACCACGGCGGCAGCGTTCCAAAAAGACCTTGAACCACTTTTCGAGGGAGATGCCACTCATATAGACTTCGACTGTTCCGGCCTGGACTACACTTCCAGCCAGGGACTCAGGGTCTTCCTCATGCTCCAGAAGAGCATAAAGTCCAGGGGCGGGCGCCTTGTGCTGCGAAACATGCAGCCGCAGGTCAGGGAAGTCTTCGACATAACCGGTTTCTCTTCGATAATCGAAATCATCTGACATGAAAGAGATTTTTACCATGGAGATGAAGGTGTCCGACCTTGTGGACATCAACTACAGCCTCCTCCTTGTCCTTCCCAGGCTGGGTGTCGACCTCAAGCATGCGAACATGCCTGTTGCCGATGCATGCAGGAAATGCGGCATCGACGCACATACATTCCTCCTGGTTTGCAATGTCTATACCTTTGCCGACTATGTTCCGTCCGTGTCCGACATCGCATGCGGAAATATCAATGACATAATTCATTATCTCCACAATTCCCATCTCTATTACACAGGCAGTGCCCTCCGCAGCCTGGAAAAGGGCTTCGACCTGCTCACCGCACCTTGCGACGAGCACCAGAAGAAGGTGATACTCAGGTTCTTCCTGGACTACCGTGAGGAACTGGGCAAGCATTTCGCCTACGAAGAAGACAACGTGTTCACCTATGTGAGATCCCTTATGGACGAGTCGTCGCCATATTCGGGGGACTACTCCATAACCCAGTTCGAGGAGCACCATGAAAACGTCGAGGAGAAGCTCGAAGACATGAAGAACATCGTGATGAAGTATCTTCCGTCCGAGTGTGACAACACGGTCAAGACCGGGGTGCTGTTCTCGATCTACCGGCTCCAGGATGACTTGCGGCACCACACTTATGTGGAAAACAATGTTCTTGTCCCTATAGTTACGAGATTGGAGAAACATGGAAAGTAGAAAGAACGTCACCCTGATCATACCCTCGGACATCATAGCGACAGGCCTTTCCTCCATCCTGTCTGCCCACAGCGAATTCTTAGTGAAGGAGAACCTCCATGAATATTCCAGGGCGACCGAGGCCAGGCTCAGGACTCTCCAGTGCGACCTGCTTATAGTAGATCCGATCGTTTTCGATTTCCGGACCAGGAAGGAAGGAAAGAACATAATCTCCGTAGAATGCGACCCTGCGGTGGTGGCGCTCGACGGACCGGCAGTGACGGAGGACATACTCAGGCACTACGACGGGACGGTGTCCCTGTACGACGAGCCCGCCGTCATCGTCCGGAAGCTCCGTACCGTCATGCTCGCACATCAGCCGGACGGTTCGGCGGAAGGCACGGAACTTTCCGCCAGGGAGAAGGACATCCTTGTCTGCGTGGCCCAGGGCATGCTCAACAAGGAGATCGCCGACAAGTTCAACCTCTCCATCTACACCGTAATAACCCATCGGAAGAACATCACCCGCAAGACGGGGATCAAGACCGTCGCCGGCCTTACCGTCTATGCCATCCTGAACAACCTGATCGACATGGGAACAGTCGGATAGGGTCAGCGTTTCCCGCCATCATATCCCAATAAATAGCTATTGACATTACGGTGCAGAACATGTAATTTTGCACCCGGATGAAATTATCGGATCTTAAGACAGGCGAGACCGCGGTCATATTCAAGGTGCGCGGTGAAGGGGCTTTCAGGAAAAGGCTCATTGAGATGGGTTTCGTCACCGGGAAGAAGGTAAAGGTGGTGATGAATGCTCCCCTTAAGGATCCCATTGAATATGAGATACTTGGTTATCGCGTTTCCCTGCGGCGTTCCGAGGCTGAACTGATCGATGTCGTCCCGGAGGAAGAAGCCAACCGTATTTCCAGCAAGGAAATACGTGTCGCCCTCGTCGGAAATCCGAACTGTGGGAAAACCTCCCTTTTCAACATCGCCTCCGGCAGCCATGAGCATGTCGGCAACTACAGCGGAGTGACCGTCGACGCAAAGGAAGGCCGCTTCGATTACAAGGGCTACAGGTTCGTTTTCATCGACTTGCCGGGTACTTATTCCATCTCCGCATATTCCCCCGAGGAGAAATACGTCCGCCAGAACCTGACCCAGAATGTCCCTGACGTGGTTGTCAATGTCGTGGATGCTTCCAACCTGGAAAGGAACCTCTACCTTACCACCCAGGTCATCGACATGAATCTGAGGGTGGTTATGGCCCTGAACATGTACGATGAGCTCAAGTCACGCGGCGACAAGCTCGACATCAAGCAGTTTGGCCACCTTCTCGGTGTTCCCGTCTGCCCGACCGTGGGACGTACGGGCACCGGCGTGCCGCAGCTTCTTGACACTGTCATAAAGGTCTTCGAGGAGACTCCGGCTCCGGAGGAGGTCTCAGTCGACGGCATCCTTGCCGACAAGACAGCCGACAACGATGTGGACGAACGTTATTCGAGGATACACGACATACTGTCCAAGACATATCTCAGGTACACCGAGCCTGTTGGCAGAAAGTCGGTTACCGAGAAGATCGATTCGGTGGTCACCAACAAGTGGGCGGCCTATCCGATATTCATCCTGCTCCTCTACATAATCTTCCAGGCTACCTTCACCCTGGGGGACTATCCCATGAACTGGATCGACTGGCTGGTCGGCAAGTTCGGAAGGCTGGTAGCCGGGCTGATGCCGGAGGGCTGGCTCAAGGACCTCGTGGTCGACGGAGTGATCGCGGGGGTGGGGAGTGTCCTGGTGTTCCTTCCGAACATCCTGATACTCTATTTCTTCCTCTCGATCATGGAGGACACCGGCTATATGGCCAGGGCAGCCTTCATAGTAGACAAGCTGATGCATCGCATCGGCCTTCACGGCAAATCATTCATACCCATGGTGATGGGCTTCGGCTGCAACGTACCCGCCATCATGGCCACCAGGGCGATAGAGAGTCGAAAGAGCCGGCTCATAACGATAGCCATAATACCATTCATGTCATGTGCCGGCCGACTCCCTATATTCGTGCTGCTTGCCGGGGCCTTCGTTCCTCACCATTCGGCCCTGGCCCTTCTGGGCATCTACCTGCTGGGAGTCGTCCTCGCCATCCTCTCCGCCCTTGTCCTCAGCCGTTTCGTCAAGGATGACGACCTTCCTTTCGTGATGGAACTCCCGCCCTACCGGGTGCCTACCGGGAAGGCGGTCTGGCGCCACACATGGGAGAAGGGAAAACAGTATCTCCAGAAGATGGCAACCACCATACTCATCGGTTCCGTCATCATCTGGTGCCTTGGATATTTCCCGCGTTCATCCAAGGGAGCCGAATACCAGCAGGAGCATTCCTATATCGGGATGCTCGGTAAGGCGGTCTCTCCCGCACTCGAGCCTCTCGGCTTCACCTGGAAGATGGACATATCCCTGCTCTCTGGCGTCGTCGCCAAGGAGTTGGTCGTCAGTACGCTCGGAGTGATGTATGCTTCGGATGCCCCGAATTCCGCCGTTGCAGCGCAGGCCGGATCCGCACCGGGTCCCGATGCCGTGGTTGAACCGGCCCAGGAAATGGACGACACCCAGCTCCAGGCTGCCCTGCGCCGTTCGGTTTCCCTTCCGGCCGCCGTGGCGTTCATGATCTTCATCCTCCTTTATTTCCCGTGCATCGCCACGTTCGTCGCGATCAAGAACGAGACCGGGAAGTGGGGCTGGGCTGTCGCAATCTGCGCCTATACGATAGCCGTTGCATGGGTGGCCGCATGGGTCGGCTTCCACATTACCGCCCTGCTGGTGTAGAGGCATCCCTTGCGGACGTTTTTTTATCGGCGTTTCCTTGTGTTTGACGTCCGGATTGGTTAAATTTCGCACATGAAAAGTTCGTTACCTATACTTGCGGCGGCATTGCTGGCCGTCCTGGTGGCGTCCTGCCGTCAGGCCAAGGTGGACCGTCTACAGACCGGCGACCTCGTATTCGTCGGGCTTGACCCCGGCTACAGCCTTGATCCCGAGTCCATGGATTCTGCGATTTCGTCTGCCACCTGCTCTCCCGACATGCTCAACATCATCCATGTAGCCATCGCCGACGTCGATTCCGCCGGCAGGTGGATAATCGATGCGACCATCAAGCGCGGAGTGGCGCGTTATCCGCTGGACTCCTTCCTTGTCGATTTCACCCTTAAGGATGGTTCCTATCCCGTCTTTATGGTCAAGAGGCTGAAAGACGACAGCCATGCTGCCGACTTTGTAGCCAACGCCCGGAAGTACCTGGGGCGTACCTATGACCGTGCCTTCCTTCCGGATGACGATTCTCTCTATTGCAGCGAGCTGGTACGTGACAGTTATGTGACTGCCGAAGGCAAGTTCCTTTTCAAGTCCAGCCCGATGAATTTCAAAGATTCCGACGGCAACCTCCCCGTCTACTGGGAACAGCTGTTCGCGCTTCTGGGCATGCCTGTCCCGCAGGGTGTCGAGGGGACCAACCCCAAGGCAATGTCGGACGAGGACGTTCTCCGTGACGTGGATGTTTCCATATTACCTTCTTCGGAATAATTGCCGGCCTCGCCAGCGGGGCTGTTTCGTTAATATAATTGTATAGAATGATGAAAAGACTGATTGTTATCCTGGCTGTCATGGCCGTCGCCTTGCAGGCAAACGCCCAGATGGTAAGCGGGGCCCGCGGTTCAGAAGACATCAAGATCGGTATCGCCGGTTTCTCCTACAGGAACTTCGACATCGACCAGACCCTCCAGATGATCTCCTCCATGGGCGTCAAGTATTTTTCCGTGAAGGACTGGTGGCTTCCCCTCGATTCCACCAAGGAACAGATGGACCAGTTCAAGGCCAAATGCGCCAGTTACGGAGTCGAAGGCTATATCCTCGGCCCCATCTACATGAAATCGGTGGCCGAGGTCGACAGGGCTTTCGCCTATGCAGGCCGCTACGGGTCGACCATGTTCATCGGAGTGCCTGATTATGAGCTTATCGGCTATGTGATCGAGAAGGTACGCGAGACAGGCATAAAGGTCGCGATCCATACCCACGGACCCGACGGTGCCGCCTTCCCTGACATCTATAAGATAGTCGAGATGGTGAAAGACCCTGACCTTGGGGTAGGATGCTGCCTGGACATGGGCCACACTTTCCGTCTCGACCAGGACAACGCCAAGATACTCAAGAAGTACAGCAAGTGGATCTACGACATCCACATCAAGGATGAGACCGCCCCCAGCAAGGAAGGCACCACCTGGGAGATGGGAAGGGGAGTGATGGACTTCAAGCCCATCGTCAAAGCCCTCCGGAAGATCGGTTACAAGGGCGTGGTGTCCATAGAGTTCGAGAAGAACGGGAACAACCCGCATCCAGGGATCGCCGAATCCGTAGGTTATCTCCGTGGCGTACTCGACGCTACGAAATAGCTTATCCTTGCGCAGAAGACCTGTGCTTCGTCAGTACGGCCTTCTATGAAAGCCGTGGAGCCGTTGCCGGAGGGGCCATCCTCTTCGACGACGGCTTTCCGCAAGGTGACGCTTTCATTGGCCCTCGCCTCATGGTGGAAGGTGATCTCCACGTCCCTGACGGTTATCCCGCCGGTGGGGTAGTCGAGGCAGTCCATAGCCCAGGCTAGATACCTGGCGTTGTTGGTGTGGCCGATCAGGTCGATGTCTGAATATGCCACCTTATGTACTCCCGCAGGGAAGGACTCGACCCCGCGCGGCATCATCACCTTGGAAGAAGGGGCCTGGATCGCGGCATCGTGGCAGACTGTGCCCTCGGTTGGGAGGATGTCCTCCGGCCTGGCCATCCTTCTTGTGGAAACATCCATCACCACCCACGATGAGGTGCACTCCACGAGTGTCCTCTCCCCGGAGGTGAGCTTGAAGTCACGGATGAAGAAAGGCCCTGCCGGACCGCGGTGCCATGTCTGGATGCTGACCCGGTCGTTCCACCGTGGGGGATCCACAAACCGGAAATGCATGCGAGCAAGGACCCAGGCCATGCCTTGGGAAATCAGTTCATCGTAGCCGAAGTGCATCGCTCCGGCCGCCTGGTAGGCCATTTCCTGCGCCATGTCCATGAATGCCGTCGGCTTCAGGACCTTGTTGGCGTCAACTTCGTAGCATTTTACTACAAGGTCGCCTGTAACCTTGTTGTCTTCCCGGATGACGACTTCCATGTCCTTTTTCATATTTCAAAATCGCAGGCGACCCGTGATTCGCGGACCAGCTTGCAGTAGGAAGAGACCTTGACGTGCTCGGGATGTACTTTGTATTTCCCAAGGTCTTCCATGCTCTCGAATGTGCTCTCCAGGCATGCCTCGCAGTTGTCTTCGGGTCCTATGTTGATTCCGACGTGGCATGACTTCAGCTCCGGTACGGTCCCCAGAAGCGCTTCCAGGTGTTCTTTCATCCACGATGCGTTCTCC
This sequence comes from uncultured Bacteroidales bacterium, assembly GCA_900320185.1. Taxonomy (GTDB): domain Bacteria; phylum Bacteroidota; class Bacteroidia; order Bacteroidales; family UBA932; genus Cryptobacteroides. Next base: position 8,068 of record ONRD01000007.1, on the reverse strand, counting down.
TTTGCTGTGTGGCCCTCAGCCTCCGGCTTCAGTTTCCACATGACTATGTGCTTTATCATGTCCGATGTTCTTTTGGGGACTAAGTTAGCAATTTGATTCCTTAGTTGGAAATGAACTTTTTTTCTTAACTTCGCAATCGACACTGGAAACTAATCAACAAAACAGATATCATGATCAACAGAAGAGACTTTATCAAAGGATCGTCGGTGCTCGCACTGGGCGCGATGGTCGGATGTACGCCCAAGGACAAACGGACTCCGGAGGAGATCGCCGCCGGGATTGCAGCCTCGGAAGCTGCCAAGGACAAGAGGATCGGACTGCAGATATATTCCCTCGGTCCCGAGCTTTACGCAGGTGACCTCTCTGCCAATCTCAAGAGACTCAAGGACATGGGCTTCACTACCCTTGAACTTGCAGGTTACAATGTCGCCGACAGTACGGTCGGCGGTGTCCCCATGATGGATTTCAAGAAAGCCGTCGAGGACTGCGGCCTTGAGATCGTCAGCTCACACGCGAATCCTCCCGAACTCTTTGCCGGGGTCGCCGGACGTGAGAACAAGGGGAAGGACGGCCGTTTTTCCGAGAGCCTGAAGGCCTCGATCCTGGAGTCGTGGAAGAAGATGGCCGATGACCATGCCAAGATGGGGATCCCTTATCTTGTCGAACCCATGATGCCTGTCCTTTCGAGCAAGGAGGAAGTCCTGAGCTTCTGCGACCTGCTCAACGCTTCCGGAGAGGTGGTGAAAGCCTCCGGGGTGAAGTTCGGCTACCACAACCACAACATGGAATTCGCCAAAGTGGTCCCCGGAGGTACGAAAGCCCAGTTGGGAACCATTTTCGACAGCATCCCCGGCGAGAAGATATTCGACCTCTTCCTTGCCAACACCGATCCTGCCAACGTCCTGTTCGAGATGGATGTCTACTGGACGGTCATGGGCCAGAACGACCCTGTCGAGTACCTCAGGGAACATGCCGACCGGATCAAGCTGCTCCATATCAAGGACCGCGTCGTTCTCGGCCAGTCCGGAATGATGAATTTCAAGAACATATTCGACCAGTTCTACGCCAACGGCGGCACTGATTTCTTCGTCGAAGTCGAGGACATCGACAGCGGAAAGCAGTTCGAAAGGGTAGAGGGGAGCGTCAAGTACCTGAAGGAGTCGACTTTCGTCAAGTGATCAGGCCTGCGGGAAGGAAATCTCGCCGGCGGACTGGGTCTTTCCCAGTACGTTCGTGAGCATCAGCATGTTTGAAGCTATTTCGGCAACACCGGCATTGGTGTTGCCGTTCAGTATGTACCAGTTCATGGTACTGTCTTCGATGCTGTCGACGAAGCCGACCTGCGGGTACCGTTTCTGCATGGTGTCCCTGAATATGTCGGTGTAGAGGTTGCAGAGATTGCCGACCTCTTTCTCGAGGCTTTCCTTCACTTCGCGCTCCTGTTCTTCGCAGTAGGTCTTCTTGATGCCGTTGAAGGCCTTGTCGTGCTTTATGTCAGTGCGGGAGCCGTCCACGCTGATGATGTGGCAGCGGTCGATGTCGCCTTCGTCCGGCCTGAGTTCGCTGCTGATGTCGTGCAGCTTGTCGAAACGCACTCCGCAGAACAGTATCCTGTTCCCGTCCAGGGCATACTTTACCTTGGCGAAATCAATGCCTATGGCGGCCTTGTAGTAGAACTTGTGGATGTACTGGATCTTCTTTTCGCCTGATTCTCCGATGAAAACGGTCCACCAGTTCATTTCGGGGAGCCTGTATCTGGCCGGGTCGAGCCTGTCCAGCGGCTCTTCCTTGACGACGTATCCCTTCTTGGCGAATTCCATCTGTTCCAGCTTGAAGGTATAATTCAGCGCCTGGGTCATCCCTGCGGTCTGGTCCCTGGTGTCAAGGCGCGAGGAAAGTTCCTGGTTCTCGACTTCCAGCTCGCTGACTTTGTCTTCGAGGGCCTGCTGCTCCCTGAGCCTTTCAAGGAGTTCCTTCTCCTTCTTGCGGACCTGGAGTCCGAGAAGGTTGCTGACAGGTGAGAAGGCGAGCACCGTGATGACCAGGGTGATCACATTGGAAAGGACTATCGCGACCGGATGCATCAGTCCCGGAAAGAAAATGAAGACAGCTATGTTGATGCCTATGAGAAGGGCGCAGGCTACCACGATGGCGGTATCCTTCAGACGCGCTGTTGACGAAGGTTTGTTCATGTCGAGTCAGACTTGTTCAGGATTGTAATAGCACCTCCCGTGCCAAAACCGTGCGGGAGCGGGTCATCCCCGTGGCGAGGAGAGGTTCTTCATTCCCGGATAGAGGTAAAGGTCCTGTTCCACGCTCCCGTCGCAAAGGCGTATCCAGGTGCGGAATCCGTCGTCCCCGCGGGTGAATTCAAATACCCGTGCACCGTTGGGCTTGAGGTCGTTGTAGACGGTGTCGCAGCCTGAAAAACGTCCGTAGATCTGGAAGAAACCCTGCCAGAGCATTACATAGTCGTTGTTGTGGTCATGGCCGCTGACGATAGCCTGTACGTCTCCCATCTCCCTCATCGCAAGGTAGAGACCGGAATTGAAGACGGGGGCGCCGGGATGTTCCCCGATGTTGCCCCTCATCACCTTCCCCTTGTCGGCAAGGGCATCGAAGAACTCCGGTACGGGAATATGGAAGAAGGCGAGCGCCGGTACGGGTTTGCCCGCAGACTTTGCGAATGCGGCGCTGTGCGCCCTGTACCAGGCAATCTGGTCCGAGTGGACATATCCCCAGGACTTGACGCCGCCGAATTCGGCCCTGTTGCCGGAGTCGAGTAGATAGAACACCCTTTCGATCCCTTCCGGGCCGGAGAGGGTCAGGACGTCGTTGGAGCAGCCTGATATTCCCTTGTCGTCCGGAGTGTTGACGTTTCCCTTGACCGAGCGGAGAACCTTGTACATCTCAGTCCGGGTGAGGTCGAAGTCGCTGTCATGGTTGCCCATGGCTACGGCGAAGGGGATGCCCCTGTCGACAAGGGGCTGAAGTATGGCCCTCGCCGATTTTTCCGCCGGCGTTCCGAAGACGATGTCCCCGGTGTGTATGACGAAATCCGGTTTCTCGTAATCGAGTACGGCGCACACGTTTTCCATTGCCCTGTCCGAACGGGGATCCTCCCAGATGTAATGCGTGTCCGTCAGCTGGAGGACTTTGAATTTCCCGTCCTTGCGGAACTTCAAGTCGCATGCGACGTCCATCCCCGGGGCATCCTTGCCGTGAAGTGCCTTTCCCTCGGAGTTGAAAGCCTTCCCTTCGAACGAAGGAAAGGTCATCGCCATCCCGGCTGCCGCTGCGGCCGCCGAATCCTTTAAAAACTTCCGTCTGTCCATATCCAGAATGTATTGTCAGTAGAGGCCGGCACGCTTCTCCCTTGTGCCGTCCCTTACAAATATAAGAAACAAATCGTTAAAACCGGTGGTGTTTTGGTTTGGAATTATTAAATTTGCCTGCCTTTGAAAAAACAAGCGTTGACTGATGCAAACCGTTGAAAACCGTAAGAAAAACCGTCGTGACCGTCATGACGGGTGGTATGTCTCGGGACTTGACTCTATCCACGTGATGATGCCTTACATGTTCGGGCCCAGGACCAAGAACGAGGCAGTCATGAGCGAAGTCGTCGACCTGACCGAAGTGGACAGGTTCCTCTCGAAGAAGAATGCCCTCGACCAGGATTTCAAGTACACCTGGTTCCATTTCATAGTCGCCGCCCTGGCCAAGGCGGTCCTTCTCCGTCCGAAGATGAACTATTTCATCGCCGGTCACCGTTTCTACGAAAGGAAGAAGATCCAGGTATCCTTCGTCGTGAAGCGCCAGTTCAACGATTCGGCTGAGGAATCCGAAGCCAAGTTCGTGCTCGACAGGGAAGGCGGGTCGCCGATCGACCAGGTTCATGATTATGTGAAGGACTATGTCCGGAAAGTCCGGAAGGAAGACAAGACTGAGGGCATCACCAATGTCCTGAACGTGGTCCAGAAGCTGCCGCGCCCCCTTTTCCGTTTCCTGGCCTGGACGTTGAACAGGATGGAATACCACGGGCACTACCCGAAATCCCTGGCGAAGGACGATCCTTGCTATTCCAGCGTGTTCGTGACCAATCTGGGCAGCATCAAGCTCAATGCCGACTACCACCATCTCTTCGACTGGGGGACCAATTCGTTCTTCGTGGTGATAAGCGAGAAGAAGATGCGTCCATTTTTCAAGGAGGACGGCAGTTACGAGCTTCGCAACACCATCAAGCTGGGCATCACCGTCGATGAGCGCATAGCCGACGGCTACTATTTCGCCAGGACCCTCAAGCTTGTACGCAAGATGTTCGAGCATCCGGAACTTCTCGACGAGGATGCGTCCACACCAATAGAAATCGACTGATTGAAAACAGGAATATGAAATTCGATTATAGCGACGTTTCATGCCCTTGGAAGGACAGCTATGACGGCGTACCCGCCGTCCTTGATTACAGTGAAAAGACAATGTCGGAGGCGGTGCTTGATACCGCTGAGGCTGAACCGGGATTCCCGGCCCTGACATTCATGGGAAAGACGGTCACTTACGGAGAGATGGCAAGGAACATCGACCTGGTGGCGCGTTCGCTGCATGCTTTGGGAATCAGGGCGGGGAACCGTGTCCTGGTCTGCCTTCCCAACGTGCCTCAGGCCATCTACTGCCTGTACGGACTGAACCGGATAGGTGCCGTCGCCGCAATGGTACATCCTCTTTCGGCTGTCGGCGAGATCGTCTATTACCTTAACGAGGCCGGATGCGACGTGGCCATCACCCTGGACCAGTTCTTTGCCAAGTTCAAGGAGGTCCGCAGCCAGCGTCCTTTCAGCAAGCTTATAATCGCAAGGGTCTCCGAAGAGCTGCCTTTCCCTCTCTCAATCGGTCAGAAACTCTTGACTGAAAGGAAGTTCCCCCGTCTTGTCGAAGATTCCGGTACCATTTCATGGAAGAGTATGCTCAAGCTTGGCAGGGACTACAAGGGAGAGTACGTGGCAGCCAAGGACTACCGCAAGGAGGCCGTCGTGCTCTTCTCCGGCGGAACTACCGGAGTCACCAAGGGAATCATGCTTTCGGATTTGAATTTCAATGCCCTGGCCCTTCAGACCGCGGCCATGAGCAAGGAGGACGTCCATCATGCCAGGATGCTGGCCGCGATGCCGGTCTTCCATGGATTCGGACTTGGGGTCTGCATCCACACCATGCTCTACTGCGGCGGTACCGCCATACTTGTGCCGAGGTTCAATGTGAAGAGCTATGCGAAGCTCATCCGCAGGACGAAGCCGAATTTCATCGCAGGCGTTCCGACCCTCTTCGAGGCCATCACGCGGAACGAATATCTTGACGGAGCGGACCTTTCGTGCCTTAAGGGTGTCTTCTCCGGAGGAGACTCGCTCAGTGTGGAGCTTAAAAAGAAGTTCGACAAGTTCCTTGCCGAGCATAATGCCAGTGTCCGCGTCAGGGAGGGATACGGTACGACCGAGTGCGTGACCGCATGCTGCCTTACCCCTCACGACAAGGAAAAGGAAGGAAGCATCGGCATCCCTTTCCCGGACACCTTCTTCAAGATCTGCCGGCCAGGCACCTGCGAGGAGGTGCCTTACGGCGAGGAAGGGGAGATATGCCTTACCGGACCTTCCATGATGCTCGGCTACATCAACCATGAAGAAGAGAACCGCGAGACGCTGCGCACTCATGCCGACGGCCATGTCTGGCTCCATACCGGAGACCTCGGCGTGATGGATGAAGAAGGTTTCATCTATTTCCGCCAGAGGATAAAGAGGATGATAGTCACCAGCGGCTACAATGTCTACCCGTCCCAGATCGAAAATGTGCTGGAGGGCCATCCAGCCGTGCAGCGCAGCTGCGTGATCGGCGTGAGCGATCCGTACAAGATGCAGAAAGTCAAGGCTTTCGTAGTCCTGAAAAAAGGCGTGAAAAATGATCCCGAACTTATCGAGGACATAATGGAACATTGCAGGAAGCATGTAGCCAAGTATGCAATGCCATATGTGATCGAAGTCCGGGATTCACTTCCGACTACGCTGGTCGGGAAAGTGGCCTACACCAAACTTTCATAAGTCCGGCGGCAAGCCCTTGCCTGCCGTGCCGGTCATGGGGTTCAGCTCCTGGGGCGGCGTCCTTGGTGTCCCTGGGAGGACCTGCGGCCCTGTGGCCCCTTGGCGGCTTGAAGCTCCTGGTATTTCTTGAACTGCTCGTCGGTGAGGATGGTTTTCAGCTTGGCCTCGTAGGCTTCGCGGTTGGTCTTGAATTCCTCCATCTTCTCCTTGCTCATCCCGGAGCCCGGGCCGCCTCTGCGGGTCGTGTCCCTGCGGGCGTCCGGCTTGCCCTTTCCCGGCCGCTGTCCCATCATGGGAACCATCTTCCCGGAATATTCCTTGTTCAGTTCGAGAAGTTGCTTTGCCTGGTTCTCGTCCAGCCCGAGTTGCTTGACCATCATCTGGGTACGGCCCTGGATCATGGTAGCTTCATCAGGCCTGCGGCTGTCTTTCTGCTTGTCCTGTGCCTGCACTCCGATGCCTAGCAACAGAGCTGCGGCTGCAATGATAATCGTTCGTTTCATATGCTTGTTTTTAAAGTGTGTTACTGAATTGTTAGACTCCTTGGCCGGAGAAAGGTTTAATTCCCGGACATCAACTTGGCTTCAAGTCCGATTTTTGTATGTAAATTTGCCGGACTTAAAGAAGAATGTATCTATGGAATTCCAATCGGTGAACAAGATGTTCGAGCAGAGCATCAAGGCCAACTGGGACCGCGAGGCCTTGTCCAATTACAACGGCATCACGCTGCATTACCGGGATGTCGCCCGCAGGATCGCCAAACTGCACATAGTCTTCGAGCAGGCCGGCCTGGCCAAAGGGGACAAAGTCGCCATCTGTGGCCGCAACCAGGCCAACTGGGGCGTGTGTTTCCTGGCCGTCCTGACTTTCGGCGCCGTCCCTGTGCCCATACTCCATGAATTCAAGGCAGGCAATATCCATTACCTTGTCAACCACTCCGACTCGAAGCTCCTGTTCGTGGATGAAGGCATATTCGCAAGCCTGCTCCCCGAAGAGATGCCCCAGGTGAAGGTGATCGTCAACATTACGACGCTCAGGTTCCTCCATGCCGCATCCGGGGACCTGTATGCCATCCGGGAACACCTGAACGAGAGTTTCGGCAGGAAGTATCCCGATTCCTTCGGTCCGGCATGTCTCGACTACCATCTCGACGCTCCTGATGAGCTCGCGATAATAAACTATACTTCAGGTACTTCCGGCTTCTCGAAAGGAGTCATGCTGCCATACCGGTCGCTTTGTTCGAACCTGGAGTTCGCAAGAGTGCATGTGTTCCCTCATCTGGGCTGCGGGACCAGGATCGTGTCCATCCTTCCCATGGCCCACATGTACGGGATGATGTTCGAGTTCCTTTATGAAATGTCTATCGGTGCCCATGTCTTCTTCCTGACGAAGGTCCCGAGCCCGAAGGTGATAATCCAGGCTTTCGGGGACGTGAAACCCGACTTCATAATCTCCGTGCCGCTGGTGATAGAGAAGATCTACAAGCAGAAACTGAAGCCCGTCATAGACAGGCACAAGCTTTTCTTCAGCCTGCCCCTTCTCGACAAGGTCCTCGAGAACAAGATCCTCGGTGAACTGAAGGCTTCGTTCGGCGGCAGGTTCGAGGAGGTGATCATCGGAGGCGCGGCCTTCAACCCTGAAGTCGAGAAGTTTTTCAGGAAGATCGGCTTTCCGTTCACGGTGGGCTACGGGATGACGGAGTGCGCCCCTATCATAGCATATTCCCATTACAACAAGACCAGACTGTATTCCTGCGGGACCGCGGCTCCCAACATGGAGCTCCGCATCGATTCTCCGGATCCCCGGGAGATACCCGGCGAAGTGCAGGCCAGGGGAGCCAATGTTTTCCTCGGCTACTTCAAGAACGAAGCCGCAACCGCGGAAAGCTTCACCGAAGACGGCTGGTTCAGGACCGGTGACATCGGAGTGATGGATGCTGACGGTTACCTTTACCTCAAGGGCCGCTCCAAGTGCATGATCCTCGG
>ONRD01000011.1 GCA_900320185.1 uncultured Bacteroidales bacterium | reverse complement strand
GAGAAGGTGTAGCCGATGCCGATCCAGGACATGAGCTTCTGGTCGTAGGTGAGTGACTTGAGCTTGGTGCCTTCTGCGTTGGTGTCGATGTCCTTGTCGTAGCTGTAGCTGACCATGCCGAACACCTCGATGGCGTTCCATTGGTCGAAGTTGTATTCAACGCCGATGACGCCCCGCACCCTGTTGAAATACGCATCCTTGTAGCCCAGGAACTCATAGCTGTCGTATTTGGAACTTGCATCGTTCCACGTCGCATTCTCCGCAGGGTCGTTGAACACGTTCCTGAATTCGATGTAGCTGTATGGGGTCCAGCGGCTTGCCGGACTCTTATAGGCTACCTTAAAGCGGCTCTTGAGCGTCAGCGAGTTAGGCGTGCTCTGGAATTTGTTGTTGACTTCGCGGTGTGTGTACTGGAGCCTTTCCTTGAGGGAGAAGCGCCAGAAGCCGTCCCTGAGGGTGAAGGTCAGGTCTCCGTAGGCACGGTGGCGGGGATTCCATATTCCCGATGAGTTCTTGTCTTCAATGAATATGTAGCCGCCTCCGACTTTCACAAGCTGGCTGACCTTGTAGCTGAGGCCGGCCCCGGCCTGGTAGCGCCCGAAGTTGGTCAGGTTGTCGGACAAGCGTGCTTCTCCTTCCACGTTGGCGTGGAAACCCTTCACTATCTTCTTGTCGACGGCAACGCTGATACGTGCGCCGAAGTCATTCTCAAGGTCGTTCTTGGTGCCCTGGGCCGAAAGGACGGCCGGAGACAATGCCATGAGGCAAAGGATTAACAGGTTCTTTTTCATCGCTTTTGTTTAAACTCGTCAAATATACATATTTTTTCATTATCGCCTGCTTTCTTCAGCTCATGGTGCGCCTGGCTCCGTCATGTGCCCGGTTCCATCCAAGAATACACGCACTCAGTGTTTATGAGTCGGGCAGGTCTCATCCACAAAAACCGGCGTTTAGCGTGGATGGCTCGGGCTCCAGGAGAGGGGAGCCGGAGTTCCAGGCAGGGGCGGAATGCTGGTGTGTGGCACCTTCCCGTCCTTTCTGGGTGCCCAGACTTCCGGCCCGGCTGGGGTACCTCGTCTGGACAGACGACTGGGCTGCCGGTGCCGGAAGTTGTGGCGTCATCTCGTTTCCCGTATGCCGCCATTGAGTCTCAGTGCCGGCCGGTTAAAACTCTGACCAGCCGGGAGAGCCAGAGGGCGTCTGCCTGATCGAAGGTAGCAAGTTCGGTGCTGTCGATATCCAGGACGCCGATGACTTCGCCGTCACTGTTGCCGACGTGGCTCGTGTTGCCGCCGGGGCATATGGCCAGTCCTTCCAGTAAGTCGGCAGAACCGTCATTGAATATCGGAACGACAATCTCCGAGCGGGACAGGGAAGAGCAGGCAATGTGTCCGGGGAAGGCTTCTACGTCGGGGACTACGAGGGTCTTCCTCTCCTTCCATGCCGTTCCGCAGACGCCTCGGCCGTACTTTATCCTCATGCATGCTATAGGTCCTTGGAAGGGGCCCAGTACTAGTTCGCTGTCCGCATCACCTGCTGGGCCGGAGGGCCTCACCAGATAGAATCCGACCCAGAAGAAACCGAAGCGCTCCTTTATGAGTGCTGCGGTGTTCGACATCCTTGCGGTCCAGTCAGTTTCGCCTTCGAGCAACGACCGCAGTTCCTTGACCACCCTTGGGTATCGGAACATCTTCATGTTCAGGTGACAGTAGCCTTCGGGGTTCTTGTCAAGGTAGTCCTGATGCCTTTCTTCAGCCGGGAAGAAAGACTTCAAAGGTCCTGACTCGACAGCCAGGGGACGGATGTACAGTTTTTCCTGCGCGGCCATAACATGCTCTATCACAGGAATATCCGCTTCGTCAACGTAATAGATCCCTGTCCTGTAGCGGGTTCCGCGGTCTTCGCCCTGCCGGTTGACGCTCAGCGGGTCGATGGCGCAGAAATAATCCTCGAGGAGTTCGCCCAGGGGGAGCACCTCTGGGTCGTAGGTTACCCTCACGGTCTCGGCGAATCCTGTGGTGTCGGTGTACACCTGTTCGTAAGTCGGTCCTTTGACGGGGGCGCCGCCTGCCGTCATGCCGCCGCCTGCCGCCGAGGCAGGGGCTTGGTTGCGCCGCAACGATTCCATGAAGTCCTCGCTGCCGTTGGCATAGCCTGTTTCGGTGGCGATGACTCCGTCTATGTTTTTGAAATAGTGTTCGGTGCCCCAGAAGCACCCTCCTGCCAGATATATCTCTGCCATGTTATTGTCTATATGCAATGGGGCCGGCCCTGAAGATTCTTCACCGTGCGTCCAGAATGGCAGTCTCTTGTCAATCTGATGCAGGTAAGACCTGCCGAAGAATCTCTTTGGGTCAGCCCCGTCTGCGTTTCTTTAAGAAATCGATCGTCAGAAGGCTACTTGCTCACGGTGTAGGTGCCGGCGGTGTAGTCCTTGGATTCGGTCTCTCCGGGGAGCGTCACTGTAGCGGTCGCACCTTCGGGAACCGTGAATGTCCAGGTCCAGGTGTCGCCTTCATACTTCCATGCGCTCTTGATGGTGCCGGCTGCTGACTCGTACACTGCATCGATGCTGCCCAGGCGCTTGTCCGGAACCGGCTTCATGATGATGTGCTTGAAACCTGGTTCGGCGGTGTCCGCGGCGATGCCGGCAGCGGTCTCCCAGATCCACTGGCAGACGCATCCGTAGGCGTAATGGTTGAAGCTGTTCATTCCGCGGGGACCCATTCCCTTTTCGATCATGTAGCTGTTCCAACGCTCCCAGATAGTGGTTGCGCCGTTGTCGACCGAATAGAGCCAGCTGGGGTTCTTGTGCTGGAAGAGAAGCTCGTAGGCGATGTCGGCCATGCCGTTGTCGGTGAGGGTCTGCATCAGGATGGATGTGCCCAGGAAGCCAGTCTGGAGGCAGTTGTCATGCTGGGCGAAGTTCTCGCGCAGGCGGGCGACCATGGCGTCCTTGGCTTCTCCTTCGACGAGCCCGTTCTTGAGGGCGAAGAGGGCGGGAGTCTGCATGGTGTTGAGGATCGCCGCCTTGAAGGTGCCGTCAGGGTTCATGAAACGCTCCTTGATGTAAGCCCTTCCTTCCTCGGCCATCTGCTGGTATTTAGCAGCGTCGCGTCCGGTGGCGCCGGCCATGTCGGCCATGTAGGAAGCGTCGATTACCCAGTAGTTAGCGCTGAGGTAGCTCCAGTACTCGATGGTTTCGGGATAGTACTTGCCGCTCTCGTCACGGATTCCGCCGCCGCAGCTCTCGAGAGGCTCGTAGCTGAGCCAGTCGGCCCACTGGTAGTTGCCGTTCTCTGCGCTCAGGGCGACGTGGTCGTACTTAGTCTCGTAGATGTGGTTCATGAACTTGTCCATGGCCTCCCAGTTCTCGTCGACGAGTTCCTTGTCGCCGAACTGCTTCCATATGGTCCAGGGAACGATGATTCCTGCGTCAGCCCATCCAAGCCTCATCATCGAGTTGGGCTCTGCGCCGTACTGCGCAAGCGGGGCCACTCCGGGGAAGCCTCCAAGTTCGCTCTGGGTGTCACGCATGTCGCGCATCCACTTGTGGAAGAACCTGTCGGTGTTGGCGAAGAAGGTTCCGGTCTCGGTGAACACCTGGGTGTCGGCGGTCCAGCCGAGGCGCTCGTTGCGCTGAGGGCAGTCGGTAGGGACTGAGAGGTAGTTCGACCTCTGTCCCCAGATGGTATTGGATATGAGCTTGTTGACATCCTCGCTGCCGGTCACGATGGTGCCGGTCTCGATGTCCTTGGCAATCGAAGTGACAGGGAGGGACTCGATGGACTTGATGCTCACCGGAGCGTCGGCGGTGACGGAGACCAGGCGGTAGCCGAAGAACGTGCACTGGGGATGGTAGGAGACGAATCCGGGCTGGCTGCCGAAGGTGTACTTCAGGATCATGCCGGTGTTGGGAATCCTGAGGTTGAGGCGGTGGGTGCTGCCTTCAGGACCGTCCATTCCGCGGCTCTTGGCGCCGTTGCCGTCGTTGAGAAGCTCGGACGGGAGGCAGGTGAGGGTGGTGCCTTCAGCCGCCTTGAAGACGAAGGAGGGGACTGCGGAAGCGTTCTGCCCGAAATCGACCACGAGGGTCTCTCCGGGCTGGATCTCCATGGTCTGGCCTGCTGAATATTCACGGGCTATGACCACCTTTCCGTACTCGTCCTCGGTCGCTCCTTCGATGTCCTTCCAGACATAGGCCTTCACGGGTGCGAGGGCGAGATCCTTGCGAAGGTAGATCTCGGCGCCGTTGTTGGGGAGGATCTCGCCGCAGAACTCTTCGTTGACTTCAGGCTTGGAAAGCTTGTCAAGTGCCTCGTAGCCGGGAACTTCGCGGGCGTCATATTCCTCGCCGTCGAAGATTGCCGCGTGCTTGACGGGACCTGCGATCCCTGCTACCCAGTTGTCGCAGTCGGTGCCCAGCAGCTGCTTGCTTCCGTCCTCATAGGAGACCTCGAGCACGCCCCTGAAGGCGACTTTCTTGCCGATCATCCCGTCATGTCCTCCGGGAGTGACGATCTTGTCGGCCCACCAGCCGGGTGTGACCTGGACAGAGAGCATGTTCTCGGCGCCGGCCTTGGTGTCCAGGGCTTCGGTAACGTCGTAGGTGAATGACCGTTTGGTCTTTGCGTAGTGTGTGAATCCGGGCTTGAGGATCTCTTCCCCGATGGGTTTGCCGTTGACGAAGAGCTGGTAGACTCCCAGGCCGGTGGTCATCCATTTGGCGGAGGCGACCTTCTTCTCGTTCTTGACAGTGGAAACGAACCAGCTGGCTCCGTCGGCGGCACGTTCGTCGTTGCCGTCACGTCCGATGAAACCTGTGACTACAGGTGCGTTGGCAGCTGAAATCCAGACCGATGAATCCCATGCCGAAGCATCCAGGGGATCGGTCAGCTGACCCACAGGGGCGTTGCCTGTGGACTGGGTGCATGCTGCGGCTGCTGCAGCAAGCGCCAGAAGCGCCAGTTTGAAAAATGGTCTTTTCATTTTATCATGAATATTTTAGTGTTGTATGCAAGCATGTCCTACAAATATAAAAAGAAAAAGATGAAAACGATTATATTTGTAGGACTAACGACTGAATACATGAGAAAGACAACTATCCTGGCGCTTCTGCTTCTGTCTCTTGCGGGAGTGCGCCTGCGCGCTGACGAAGGAATGTGGCTGCCGGTCCTGATCGGTGAAAGGATCGCCGACATGCAGTCCAAGGGCTGCCGGCTGAGCGCCGAAGACATCTACAGCGTCAACCAGGCCTGCCTCAAGGATGCGGTGGTGCTCTTCGGCTCCGGCTGCACCGGCGAGGTGGTTTCCGACGAAGGACTGCTCTTCACCAACCACCATTGCGGCTACGGTTACATCCAGAGGCACAGCAGCGTGGAACACGACTATCTCAAGGATGGCTTCTGGGCAATGAACCGGGGTGAAGAACTTCCCAACCCGGGTCTTTCCGTCAGTTTCCTCGAAAGGATGGAGGACGTCACCTCCACGGTCCTTGCCGGCATCCCGGACGGCATGCCCGAGGCGGAGCGCGATTCGATCGTCCGGGCTCGTTCGGCGATGCTGCGCGAAGCCGCCGCCAAGGAGGGAAAGGGCCTGCGCGCCAGCGTGGAGTCCCTTTACTACGGCAACCAGTACTTCCTCTTCGTCTTCAAGGTCTATCGTGACGTGCGGCTCGTCGGCGCACCGCCTTCCTCGATCGGGAAGTTCGGCGGCGACACCGACAACTGGATGTGGCCGCGCCACACCGGGGACTTCTCCATATTCAGGATATATGCCGACAAGGACAACAATCCGGCCCAGTACTCGCCGGAGAACGTGCCCATGCGCCCGAAGAAGTCGTTCCGGATCTCCCTTGCCGGAGTGAAGGAGGGCGACTTCACCATGGTCTACGGCTGTCCTGGAAGCACCAAGGAATATGTGGTCAGCGACGAGGTCCGCTATGTCTCGGAAATATCCGATCCGCAGAAGATCGCGCTCAGGACCCGGCGCCTCGACATCATCAAGAAATACATGTCCTCCGACCAGGCCGTCAGGATCAAGTACTCTTCCAAGCAGGCGAACATTGCCAATGCCTGGAAGAAGTGGCAGGGAGAATGCAAGGGCATCCGCAAGATGAACACGGTCCGGACGAAGCAGGCCTTCGAGGAAGAGTTTTCGCAATGGGCGAGGGGAGGCCGCTACGAAGGCCTCACGGACCGGCTTCACAGGCTGTACGCCGACAGGGAGCCGTACTACCTTGCCTACGAATACTACAACGAGACCCTCCGTGCCATCGAGATACTGGGCTTCGCCTCCAACGTTTGTTCCAGGCTTCGGAACGACCTTCCGGTGGCTTCTGTGGCGGAATCCTTCTTCAAGGACTATTACCAGCCTGTCGACGAGGAGGTTTTCGACGCGATGATGGAAGCCTTCGGGGAGGGCGTCCCAAAGGACCTCATGCCGGACTGCTACAGGAAGGCCCTGGAAAGTCACGGTTCGGTGCAGGCCTGGCGCAAGGCCCTGTTCGCCGGGACTGTCTTTACCGACATGGATAAGGTCAAGTCATTGACGGCCAAGGATCTCCATGCCATAGAAAAGGACCCTGCCGTCGTCATGGCATCCCAGTTCCAATCCTGGGTCATGGACGATGTCTACCCCACGGTCGCTTCCCTCGGTTCGCAGATCGCCCTTGCCAACCGGGACTACATGAAGGGGCAGATGGAGTTCTGCAAGGACAAGGCCTTCTACCCTGACGCAAACCTGACCCTCAGGGTGGCCTACGGCAACGTCGCAGGCTACAGCCCGGCCGACGGGGTCTATTATTCTCCCGTCTCCACCCTGAAAGGCATAATCGAAAAGGACAACCCCGACATCTTCGATTACGACATACCCCAGAGGCTCAGGGACATCTATGCGCAGGGAGGGCACGACGCCCATAGCGTCTGCTTCCTCGCAACGAACCACACCACCGGCGGCAATTCCGGAAGTCCCGTCCTCAATGCTGACGGCGACCTGGTAGGCATCAATTTCGACCGTGTCTGGGAAGGGACGATGAGCGACTATGTCTTCGACCCGGATTTCTGCCGTAACATTTCCCTGGACATCCGCTACCTTCTCTTCAACATAGCCTGCATAGGAAACGCCTCCTATCTTTTTGACGAGATGCATTTCACGGGGGGCTCGGTCAAGGCGCTCAAGAAGGGGAAACTGTTCTGATCAGAAATACACTTCCAGGTTCAGCATCGCGTTGAATCCCGGCATGGGATAATTGTCGACCACTTCGTACTGCTCGTCCAGGAGGTTGTTGAGGCTCAGGCGGGCCGTTGCCTGCCTGCCCAGGACCTTGAACTCCTTTGCCAGGGCGGCGTCCAGGCTCGTCCATGGGGCAAGCCTGTAGGCCGGAAGGTTGGCTGAGGTCGAGAACCGTTCGCCGGTCGTGAAGCAGATGAGGTCCAGCCTCCAGCCGTCGAATGTCGCGTACAGGTCGGCTGAACCGCTGTGCAGCGGGATGTAGGGGATCTGACCCTTCCAGGTGAGTGCGTCCCTGTCGCTGAGGTCGCTTGCTCTTTGGAAGGACCAGCGCCCGGCCAGTCCGAAACCGACGCGCCCCGCAGTCCTTGAATATTCCCCGGCAAGTTCGGCTCCCGTCATGCGAACCTTCCCGAGATTGTACATGGACCAGCGGAACTGGTTCGAGGTCGGGACGGCTATTATCTTGTTCCTTAGGTAGTTCCGGTAGACGTCCGCTTTCAGGGAGAGATCTCCCTCGGGGCCGGAAAGGGGAGACCATGCAGCCCCGAAACTGAACTGGAGGGCGTCTTCGGGAAGCAGGGACTTGCTTCCGACGGTGGTGTAGTAGAGGTCGTTGAATGTGGGCATCCTGAAAGTCCTCCTCGCGAAGCCGTCGAGGCTGAACCTCTCGGAGACCTTCCATCTTCCGGAAAGCGACGGCATGAGAACCGTCCTCGTGGCGCGGCTTCGTCCGATCCCGTGGGTGGAGCCGCTATCGCCGCCGGGAATCCCTCCGGCAGGCGGAACCGGTGAGCCTGAAGGGGCCTGTCCGCCCGCGGTGCCGGGGGAGGAAGCGAAGGTGTCGAAGGTCCCCTGGAGCAGCAGGCTCGCCGAAACGTCGAGGCCGCCTCGGGAGAACATCGCCGAGACTGCGCTGTAGGAAGTGGTCCTTCCTGGATAGGCGAATGAAGCAAGGTTCGCGTCGAGGTAACTGTACTGGAGGTCCTGTGCGAGGTTCAGCTTCCAGTAGCGACCGGCCCTGAAAAGAGCGGCTGCCGAAGCGTAGGCCGAGCTGTTGGTGTAGGTGAACACCGCGGCTGAACCCTCGGGGCGGAACTCAGGAAAGTCTTGATATTCAAGGAAGGAACATGAGAGCTTAGCCCTTGCCATCACGGTCCATCTTCGGCCGAGGGGACGGGCCCACCGGCCCTGCAGGAAAAAGTCCCGGTCCTTCTGGCGGTCCAGGCTGAGGGGATACTCGTCCGCCCTCTTGTACACCGGCCCCGGAAGGCCGCGGCCGGAGGCGTAGAAACCGGCAAGCGCGCTCCAGGTGTCCCCGCTTCCCGGTGCGCTGAAGAGCCTGGCTTCCGTCCTGAGGCTGTGCAGGTCGCAGTTCGCCCTCGTCATGGTGGTGTCGTAGCCGGCCGTGGTGCCGTCATCGAGGACGCGGTAGTCCTTGACGTGGAACCTGTATCTCCCGGTCGAGCGGACGGCTTCGGCACAGGTGGCAAGTGAGACTCCGCTGCTGAACTTCCTGCTCCAGGAAAGGGAGGGCGCCACCGTACCGAAGGCTCCTGTGCGCAGGCCTGCCTTCAGGGAATGGTTCCTGCCTTCTTCGAACAGAGGCTCGGCGCCGAGAAGGTAGAGGGATGACGCGGATGCATATTCCCTGGCGCTCTGGAGGACGGAGACCTTGCCACCGGGGTATATGCTTATGGCCTGCAGGCTGGAGGTGCCGAACCTTCCCAGGTCCACCTGCATGTTCTGGGCGTTGTCCACTTGGATTCCGTCGATGAACACTCCGGTGTGCTCGCTGCCGAGGCTCCTGACGTTCACAGTCTTGAGGCCTCCCACACCACCGTAGTCGCGGACCTGCACGCCGGCGAACCTCCTGACTGCGGAAGTGACGGTGGGGGAGAGCCGGAGCTTCTCCTGCCCTACCGTCCGGGGTGGCACTATGCTGGAAGCCTCCGATGTGACTGCAGCGGCCCCGAGCGTGTCGGGACGGTCATGCACCGGAACTGCGCCGCCGGGCGTGGCAGCCCAGAGCACCGCCGTCAGGAATATGCCGGCAAAGGCCATATTTCCCTAATAGAGGACCATGTGTGCCGGAAGCATCCCAGCCACAGCGGACCATCTGAGGGTAAGGTCCTTCGTAAAGCACCAGACCTTTCCGGGTCCGGTGTAGGGAGCGTCCGCTATGAATATGTCGCCGTTGTCCGGATTGACGGCTATCCCGTAGGGGTTGGAGACCTTCGAGGCGTCCGTCCCTGAGAGGGAGACTGCCTTGACGGCTCCGGTGGAAGCGTCGACCTTGTACAAGGTGTTGTCGAAGCCGCCGCTCATCTCCGAGGCGTTCCCGATCGTGTAGACGGATCCGTCGTCGCAGCAGGTCATGATGCTTGCATGCACGCCTGCTATCGTCTCGGAACCATTCCCGGTTACCTTGAAGAGGCCCATGGGCTCGGACATTTCCTGCACCCAGTTCCCGGAGGCGTCCTGGTTCCATGTGGAGACGCCGTAGCTGGTGACCCAGATCCGTCCGTCCCTGTCGGAGCCGAGAAGATGCAGGTTGGAGGCGACGTCGACCGCTCCCTTCACCTTGAATGAGGCCTCGTCGATCATGCTCACGGTGTTCTCATGGACATAGTTGTAGCCTCCGCTGTTGGCGACCCAGACGGTTCCGCCAGAGACGGCTATCCCTTCGGGCTGGCAGCCTACTTCCACGGATCCCTCCACTGTAAACTTGCGCCTGTCGACCCTGAAGACTTTCCCCTTTGTCTCTTCGCCACCGTAAACTGCTCCGGCATAAGAGCTTACATATGCATAGTCCTTCCCGAAGGCTATGAACCTTGGGTCCGGAACCTTTATCGTCGCTATGAGGCTCTCGTCCTTGGCGTCAAGGACATGGACCATCCCGGAACCGTTCATCACGATCCACAGGCGACCGTCGTCCAGGGCTATGTCGTTGCCGGTGTCGCCGAGCCCCTGGGTGACGTTGGGATTCATCGAGGAGAAGGCGTCGGTGACGTAGTTCCCGTCCTTGAACCTGAAGAAGTCAAGGGTGGAGTTGTTCTTCTGGTAGTTGCCTTCATTGAGGACGAACAGCTTGGCATGACCGCTGCCGGCGTCCCCTTCGGTCACGTTGACGCCTTCAAGGCCGGCGTCCTTTGACAATGGTTCTTCCTTGTTGCAGCCCGCCGCCGTTGCGAGGACTGCGATGCTCAGTGCGAGCAGTGTGTTCTTTTTCATATTGCTTTGGTTGTGATGTTCCTGTCACATTATCCAGAGATGAAGATGCACGGCAGGCATTCTGGCTCGCCGGAAGGACCGGCCTACAGTATCAGGCAATGCCAGGGCTTCAGACCCTGTTTCCCTTTTGATCCGCCTCTTTCGACGGCGGAACCGTGCACATGGACAATTCTATTGCTGCTGGACGAAGGGCTTGAGGTCCTTCACCGCTTCCTTGGCGGTGATCTCGACTCCTCCGTTGTCAAGGTCAATGAGCCTATACCTGTCGTGTCCCATCCCCAGCTGCTTCATGTAGGTAAGCTGGCGCAGCCCGTGGCGGGTCTCGATGCGCTCCACCAGGTCGTGGTGCTCTTCCTCGGTCATAGCATAGACGAGGTCGATGCAGGCCTGGTCGACAGCCAGGATATCGGTCGAGGAGAGGATGCCGACGTTGGGGGTGACCACCGGCTCCGCGGCGACGCCTTCGCAGTCGCATGAGACCGACATGTTCCTCATCACGTTGACGTAGGTGACGTGCTTCCCGAAGTGGTCTATGGTCGCCTTGGTGGATTCAGTCATGCGCTCCATGAATTCCTCCTCCTTGATGTCCCACTGGTCGTCCTGTCCGGGAGTCGTGTGGATCCATGCCTTCCCGATGCGTCCGTCGGCGCAGCCGATACCGATGTTCTTGTTGGAGCCGCCGAACCCGCCCTGGGTGTGTCCCTTGAAGTGGGTGAGTGCAACCATCGAGTCGTAGTCGAGGAGGTGGCTTCCTACGGACATGTTGTCGAACCACTTGCCTCCCTTCACGGGAAGGAGTGCGGTGCCTTCCTCGTCCATGATGTCGACTGGGCAGAAGGTCCAGCCGTTGACCTCAAGTGTCTTGCGGTGCTGCTCAGTGGTGTAGCGGTCGCCTTCGTAGTAGGTGTTGGTCTCGATTATGGAAGCCTCCGGAAGGTCTTTCGCCATGAGGGCTGCCACCCATTCGCGGGGAATGATGTTGGGACCGTTCTGCTCCCCGGTGTGCAGCTTGACGCCCACCTTGCCGGTAATTTCGCCGCAAACCTGCTCGTAGGCTGCGATGAGTCCCTCAGGGCTGAGTTTCCTGGTGAAATAGACTGTGGCTACATCTCCAGAGCGCTTGTCGAACGGGATGTACTTGTCCCCGCCTGTACCGGGGACGGCGTTCTTTGAAGTCATGGTATTGTCGGTGTTGTTTGTTTTGTCTTTCTTCATGAGCTCGGGAAGGCCGATGACCAGGCAGAGCACTGCCGTCACGACGATCCCGGCTATGGTTCTTTTATGCAGTTTCATTGTGTGGTCGGGTTTTCTGATTGGCAAAAATAGCAAAAATCACTCGGTAATGGAAGTCTGGCCCGCAGCCGGCCGGATGGTCACTTTCTCCGAAAGGAGGATGTGCCTGGAGTCGTACCCGACTTCGATCAGGTACTCTCCCGGATCGACCCTCCAGTCTCCTGAACCGACATCGTAGTAGGAAAAGGCATCCGGGCCGAGCTCGAAGTAGACATCCTTCCGCTGTCCGGCTGCGACTTCGACTTTTTCAAAGGCTTTGAGCTCGTGTGCGGGCCGGAACACGCTCGGCGTCAACGGCCGCACATAGACTTGCACCGTTTCCTTCCCGTCCTTTTTGCCGGTATTGCTCACGGTCAGGCTCCCTTTGACGCGGCAACCGTCTGCAGCGACGGCAAGATCCCCGTACGCGAAGGTCGTGTAGCTGAGACCGTAGCCGAACGGGTACATCGGTTCGACCCCCTTGGTGTCGTAGTAGCGGTAGCCCACCATCAGGCTGTCGGTGAAGTTGATGATGTCATTGTCCTCGCTTGCGAGCCTGCGGATGGGAGTATCCTCGTATTTCCTGGGCCATGTGAATGTAAGCCGGCCGCTGGGATTGACTCTTCCTGACAGGATCCCCGCCACTGCAGTCCCGCCGTCTATCCCTCCGTACCAGCTTTCAAGGACGGCAGGTACGTTGTCGATCCAACCGTCCAGCTCCAGCGGAGAGCCGTTGACAAGGGTTACGATGGTGCGCTTGTTGCGTTTGGCCAGGTAGTTGATGACCTCCTGCTGCAGTGCCGGGAACAGAAGGGACGACCTGTCCCTCCCTTCGGTGTCCAGGTTCATGTCCAGGCCTCCCACGAAGATGACGGCGTCGGCCTTCCTGGCGGCTTTGTCCAGCTCCTTCCATTTGAGGACGGCCTTCTCCGTCTGGGGAGTGGACCAGTCGATGTGGAGGGAAGCATCGCCCTTCCCCTTGGTGTAGATCACGCAGAGCTGGTAGGGGATTCCCTTTTTAAGGTCCACGGAGCCCGTGGCGGTGCCATGGCCGGCGTTCGCGGCATGGACTACGGCGACAGGCGCTCCTCCCCATTCACCGTTGAGTGCGAAGACGTCACCCCCGCCGGCAGTGAACCTGAAGGTGTATTTCCCGTCCGCCGGGGGAATGACGGTGAAATCGAACCTGGCTTCCGTCCATTCGTCCACCGGCACCTTTTCCTCGTCGGGAGAGCGCATCTCCCACATGAAGTTGATGCCCTTCTCCGCCCGGGTCAGGGCCGGGGCTTCTTTCCCTTTGATGAAATACCTTGCGTTGAAGGACGTGGGGTTTCCGTTGCCGTCTTTCGCCAGGAGCTCCGGGGAGATCTCCTGGAAGCCGCCAAGGTCGTCGAAGTCCAGGAAGGTGACTTTCCGGGCTCCATAGACGTCCTTGATCCCTTCGAGAACGGTCGTCTCGTCGGGGGACAGCATCCAGCTGCTTCCTCCCATGGCCCAGGCGCAGGTGTGCAGGGTGGCGTTCGGCCCTGTCACGAGGATGTTCCGTACCTTTCCGGGATCAAGCGGAAGGACGCCGCCTTCATTCTTCAGGAGGACCATTCCTTCTTCAGCCACGCGCCTGGCAACCTCACGGTGTTCCGGGGTGTCTTTCCTGAAGCCCCGGACCACGTCGGCGTTACCGTCCAGGGCACCGACCCTGGCGTAGAGCCTCAGTATCCTCGTGACCTTCTCGTCGATGACACTTTCAGGCACCCTTCCTTTCCTGACGGCCTCGAGGAGCGGCTGCGCGAAACCGCAATTGTCTCCGCCGGGCATCGAGATGTCCAGTCCGGCGAATGCGGCTTTCTCGGTGGAACGGGTCTGCAGCCAGTCGGTGATGACGACGCCGTCGAATCCCCAGCGGTCCTTGAGGATGTCGGTCAGGAGTTTCCTGGAATCGCTGACATATTCATAGTTGACTCCGTTGGCCGAGGTCATGATGGACCAGAGTCCGGCCTCCTCGACGGCAGCCTTGTAGGCCGGGAGGTAGATTTCGTGGAGTGTGCGGTCGTCTACGACCGAGAAATAGAAGTTCCTGTTGCTCTCGCGGTTGTTGCATGCATAATGCTTCAGGCACGCGGCGACGTCGGCGCTTTGTATCCCTTTCACCACGGGAACGGTGATGCGGCTGTTGAGGAAGGGATCCTCCGTGTAGTACTCGAAGAAGCGCCCGCCTACGGGATCCCTCAGGATGTTGCATGCGGGGCCCAGAAGGACACTGCATCCGAAAGCCCTTGTCTCTTCGCCCATGACCCTTCCGGCTTCTTCCATCAGCGCAGGATTCCAGCTGGAGGCGAGGCCGACTCCACAGGGGAATCCCGTGGAGCTGTCGCCATGGGGGCCGCGGGGACCGTCGGTCAGCCTGACGGCCGGGATCCCAAGCCTGGGAACTCCCTTGAAATCAATGACTCCGCTTCCGGAGCAGAGTGAGACCTTTTCTTCGAGGGTCATCCTTGACAGGATGTCCTTGATCGTCTTGTCCCGGGCGCCTGTGTCCTGGGCGGTGCCCCGAAGGCACATGAGCAGGCATGCCGCTGAAATGATTATTGTCCTTGCGCGCATTTCTGGAAATAAATAGGATGATACCAAATGGCAGCGAAGATGCTTCCGAACTCAAAGATAGGCATTTCCCGGACAAATCCAAAGTGGACGGGCGCCCTTTCGGGAGCGCGTATGGAGGGAATATGAGCAAAAATTCATATATTCGCGGTCACTTGACAAATAACCAATACACGATGAGATTCAAGAATCATATCTTCGCACTGGCTTTGGCAGCAGCCCTGCTACCCGCCGCCACCGGGTGCATGGTAGGAAAGTTCATGTGCAACTACGCCCTTCTGCCCGAGGAGCACGGCAACGACATCGAAGGCGACAGGGCCAAGGCAGAGTCGAGGTACCCCGGCATCATCAAGTGGTACGACGAGAAGCATGAAGCAGGAATATTCAGGGACACGTCGATCATCGGCGAGGGTGGATACAAGCTCCACGCTGTCTATTCCGCGGCGCAGGACCCTGCCTCCGCGCAGGGGACGGCGATAGTCATACACGGCTACACCGACAACCACATCTGCTTCCTCAACCTTGTGAGGATGTACAGGGACTCGCTCAACTACAACGTCTTCGTCCCTGACCTTCACTACCATGGCTATTCGGAGGGAAGGGCTGTCCAGATGGGCTGGCTCGACCGTCTCGACATCGAGCGGTGGATCCCCCTGGCCCATTCCCTGTGGCCCAACGACTTCATGGTCATCCATGGGGTTTCGATGGGGGGCGCCACCACCATGATGGTGAGCGGCGACAGGACTCCCGACTACGTCAAGGCTTTCATCGACGACTGCGGATATTCATCAGTCTGGGACCAGTACAAGCACAATCTCAAGCAGCAGTTCCACCTGCCTCCTTTCCCGGTGCTCAACAGCGCCAGCATCGTCTGCAAGCGCCGCTATGGCTGGGGATTCAAGGAGGCTTCGTCCGTCGACCAGCTGGCCAAGAGCGAGAAACCCGTGCTCTTCATCCACGGCGATTCGGATGACTTCGTCCCCACTGCCCATGTCTACAAGAACTTCGAGGCCAAGACGAAGGGCTACAAGGAGATGTGGCTCGCGCCCGGGTCAGCCCATGCCATGGCGTACAAGGACCATCCGGCGGAGTACACCGAGCATGTCCGCTCGTTCCTTGCCAAGGTGAAATCAATGGAATAAGGGGCCTCTTCGCAGCCGCTGCGCCCTCAAGCCGCGGCGGGCTTCGTCAGGCATCCGTCCCTTCAGGACCAGGCGTCCCCGGGCTTTTCCGGCGGACGCTTTTTTCATATTCCTTGAGTGCTTTGAAAGCCTTGGGGGAGAGGATGATGATCGCCACCACGTTGACCCACGCCATGATCCCCACTCCGATGTCGCCGAGGGTCCAGATGGTGTTGGCTTCCTTGACCGCCCCGAACACGACTGCGCAGAGCATCACGGCCTGGAGGAGCCGTATGTAGAGTTTCTCCTTCTTCCTGGATGGATTGCCGGAAAGGTTGCACAGGTAGATTATGCTGGATTCGGAGTAGAAGTAGTAGGCCATGATCGTAGTGAAGACGAAGAACGCCAGGGCTATGCTGACGAATATGCTTCCGAAGCCGCCCACGAATGAGTCTATGGCGGCCTGGGTGAAGCCGACGTAGTTGCTCCCAAGTTCCGGCCTGTTCGCGACCAGCATGTTGCCGTCCGCGTCCAGGATGTTGAAAGTCCCGGCCGAGAGGATGATCAGTGCGGTCGCCGTACAGACAAGCAGGGTGTCCACATAGACGGAGAAGGCCTGGACGAGCCCCTGCTCGGCAGGGTGCCTCACGTCGGCGGAGGCAGAGGGGATGGCTCCCGTGCCCTGTCCTGCCTCGTTGGAGAAGAGTCCCCGCTTTACTCCCATCATTATGGTCGAACCTAAGATCCCGCCGCACACCGGATTGATGCCGAATGCATTGGTTGCGATCATCGAAAGCAGTCCTGGAATTGCCTTCCAGTTTAGGGCGAGGATGACCAGGGCGATCAGTACGTAGGCTGCCGCCATGAACGGGGTGACTACCGCGGCAACCTTGGAAATCCGCTTTATTCCTCCGACTATGACCAGGCCGATCAGGAAAGCGAGGATGAGGCCGGTGACCAGCGGCTTGATCCCCAGGGAGTTCATCGCCGCAGTCGAGATCCCGTTCGCCTGCACGGTGGTAAGCATCATGCCGCATCCGGCTATCGTGAACAATGCGAAGACCACTGCGAGCCATCTGGACTTCAGGCCCTTCTCTATGTAGCAGGCCGGACCGCCCCGGAATCCTTCTTCGTGGTCGAACTTGTAGATCTGGGCGAGGGTGGATTCGACGAAGGCCGTCGAAGCTCCCAGGAATGCGATTATCCACATCCAGAAGACAGCTCCCGGCCCGCCGAGGGCTATGGCGGTGGCCACACCGACGATGTTCCCTGTCCCGACCCTTCCGGACAGGGCGATGCAGAAGGCCTCGAACGAGGAGACACCTTTCTTCCCGGTTTGCTCCCTTTTCCTGAACAGCAGCCTGGTCATAAGGCCGATGCGGCGCAGCTGCACGAAACCGGTGCGTATGGAGAAATAAAGTCCGGCCCCTACAAGCAGGACGACCAGGGCGGGACTCCACACGATTCCGTTGACGAATGAGATTATTTTATCCAACACGTCAACAATATAAGGATTTTTGTCGACAGGTCGTTCCAAAAGGGTGGCAATTCTGGAAAAAACTGACGATATTTGTATGTAATCATACTACTGGCCCATGGTTTTCTTTTTGATTTTCTCGGCAGCCATCATCATCGCATGCGTGTTCCTCAACCAAGTCTCGGGCAAGGTCGGTGTCCCTGCACTGCTTTTCTTCCTGGTCCTCGGGCTCTTGTTCCGCAATTCCACCGACATGGCCGACGTGGCCGGTACTATCGGCAATCTGTGTACCGTCGCGCTGATCTTCATCATGTTCTACGGTGGTTTCGGTACAAGCTGGAAGTCTGCCAGGCCTGTAGTGAGGGATGCCGGCCTTCTGGCTACGGTGGGAGTTGCCCTGACCGCCGCCTTGACCGGACTCTTCTGCCATTACTGCCTCAGGTGGGAGTGGGCCGAGAGTTTCCTCATGGGAGCCGTCATCAGCTCCACGGATGCGGCATCCGTCTTTTCGATCCTCAGGACCCGAAAGCTCGGCCTGAGGAACAACACGGCTTCCCTGATCGAGGTGGAGAGCGGTTCCAACGACCCTGTGTCCTACATGCTTACCGCAGTCATGATGTCGGTGATCGCGGGAAAGGCCACTCCCGGGATGGTGGTGTGGACTATTTTCTCCCAACTGGCTTTCGGAGCCATTTTCGGGCTTGTGATAGCCCAGGCTTCCGTGTTCCTCCTGAGGAGGTTCAAGATAGATAACGACGGTTTCCTCTCGATGCTGGTCCTGGCCATTGCCATCCTCTCCTATGCGGTTCCCGCCGCCGTTGGGGGCAACGGCTACCTGAGCGCCTACATCGTAGGCATAGTGATGGGAAACAATGATTTCCATGGCCGGAAACCTCTGATCCATTTCTTCGACGGGGTGACCAGCATGATGCAGATATTCATATTCTTCATGCTCGGGCTTCTCGGCCGACCGGCGAACCTGGCCGCCATGTTCGTCCCGGCGGTCCTGATATTCCTTTTCCTGACCCTGGTAGCCCGCCCCCTGGCCGTGGCAGGCGTCCTTTCTCCAATGGGCGGTTTCCGGAAATATCCCCTCCGCCAGCAGGCCCTCGTCTCTTTCGTCGGGCTGCGCGGTGCGGCTTCGATAGTGTTCGCCATCGGGGTCCTGGCGAGCGGGATCCCGACCGGACATGACATATTCAGCATCGTCTTCGCCATCGTGCTGATCTCCATAGCCCTGCAGGGGTCCCTTATCCCGCAGGTCGCCAAGTCCCTTGACATGATCGACAAGGACGCCGACGTGATGAAGACCTTCAGCGACTACAGCGACAGCGCCGAGATCAATTTCGGAACGGCCTACATCTCCGAAACGAGCCAGTGGAAAGACCGTTCCATCAAGGAAATAAAGATGCCCCAGGGACTTCTTGTGGCCATGATCCTCCGCGGCGGGGAAGAGATAATCCCGGATGGGGACACCGTCTTCAGGGCCGGCGACGAGATCGTCTTCTGCACCCGGACCTTCAAGCGGAAGAAAGAGCCGGCCACCCTCATCGAGCACCCTCTTCCCCACAACAGCAAGTGGGACGGCAGGATAGTGAAGGAATATCCCAAGAGGAAAGATTCCCTGCTCGTGATGATCCGCAGGGGGGACGAGGTGATCGTCCCCAAGGGACATACCGAGCTCAAGGGAGGCGACGTGCTTGTGATGCTGAAGCGGTAGACCTTGCCCCCTTCCGCGCCCTTCCGGCAAGCCGAAGGGTAGGATTTGCCGGGTGGATATTTTTTCCTGTCGGACATTTTTCCTATATTCGTGTTCCAGAGTTAAAATCCTTTTCTCATGAGCAAACTGCACATAATCGACCATCCGATGATCCAGCACAAGCTGACCATCATGCGAAAGAAAGAAACCGGCGCCAAGGATTTCAGGGAGCTTCTCAAGGAAATATCCCTGCTGATGGGCTACGAGGTCACGAGGGACATCCCCCTGGAGGATGTCCGGATCGAGACTCCGATCTGCCCGATGACCGCCAAGGAGGTCTCCGGCCGCAAGCTGGCCATAGTGCCGATCCTGCGAGCCGGCCTTGGAATGGTAGATGGCCTGGAATCCCTTATCCCGGTGGCCAAGATCGGTCACATCGGCCTTTACCGCAACGAGGAGACCCACAAGCCGGTAGTATATTACTGCAAGCTCCCGGAGGACATCCAGGAACGCCTCGTCATCGTTACCGACCCTATGCTTGCCACCGGCGGCAGCGCCTGCGACGCCATCTCGATGCTAAAGGAGCGAGGCTGCACCAACATCCGGCTGATGTGCCTTGTAGGTGTGCCGGAAGGCATCGAGAAGGTCTCCAGGGAGCATCCTGACGTGGACATCTACATCGCCGCAGTCGATGACCACCTCAACGAAAACGCCTACATCGTGCCCGGCCTTGGTGATGCGGGCGACAGGATATTCGGAACCAAGTAGAGCCTTATCCAGACGTTTTCATGAGACTTCGTTTCCCCAGGTTCGTCGGATCCGGAGCGGTACTGTTGTCGCTCCTCCTGCAGCTGTGTCCTTGCCTGGACGCGGCAGCGCAGACGGATCCGCAGAAGGAACAGAAAGAGAGCCTGGAGGAAGTCTCCAAAGTGATAAAGAAACTCAAGTCCAAGCCGAAGGCCCATTATGTCAGCCTTGGCAAGGTGCTCTTCCTGGGCCTCAGGACAGGGGTGAAGCTGAAGTCCGGCGATGACTGGGCGAAGGGGGCGGCGTCTGCATTCGACGGGATCTCGTCCGTCCATGCCCTGGACTACGGCGAATGCAGCGATGCCGACCGCGAAAGCATAGAGGCTGCCTTCTCCGTTTTCCTCATCCGGTCCAACCTGGTCCTGGAGGAGAAGGGAAGCTTTGACACGATAGAGGCTTACGGGGCTCTCCTGCCTGACGGGAAGACGGTCTCCGACGTGATAATAGTGATGAAGGACCAGGCTGTCTTCTGCCTCAAGGGAAAGATTCTCCGCACCGATATCAAGAGGACGGCGGGAAGGCTGCGCCGGCAGTTGTGAACGCCGCCGGAAGCGCAGGGGAATCGTCTCAATCGCTAATCGAGAGTTCAAGATGAATATGGAATCAAAGAAGCAACCGGTGAGCCGCAGGACTTTTCTCAAGTCCCTCGGCCTGGGTACGGCGACCGTGGTCGCCGCTGCATCCGTAGGCTCCGTGCCTGCACTGGGGAGTGAGGCGCAGGATGCGCCGCAGGCGGGGAAGCGCAGGAAGAAGGATGCGAAAGGTGTGACTGCCTCCCACGTCAAGAAGATTGAGCGCAAGGGCGACATGACCTACAGGACTAACGCAAGTACGGGGGACTTGGTGTCCCTTCTCGGTTTCGGGATGATGCGCCTCCCCATGACCCAGTCCGGGGTTGACCAGAAGAAGGTAGATGCCATGGTGGACTATGCCATGGCCCATGGGATCAACTATTTCGACACGTCTCCCCATTACTGCCGCCACCAGTCCGAGGCCGCAACCGGCAGGGCTTTGGCCAAGTATCCTCGGGAGAGCTATTTCCTGGCGACCAAGATGTCGACCTTCCTGGACCGTAACGGAGGCAGCAGGGAAGCAGCCGAGGCCGGTTATGAGAAATCCTTCACGGAGTGCGGCGTGGACTATTTCGACTATTACCTCATCCATGGTGTGGGAATAGGCGGCATGCCGATCGTCAGGAGCCGCCTGATGGACATAGGGATGCTGGACTTCCTCATCGGGGAGAAGAAGAAGGGGCGGATCCGCAACCTGGGTTTCTCCTTCCATGGCGACATGGAAGTGTTCAATTACATGATGAAACTGCACGATGACGGCAAGGTACGGTGGGACATGGTCCAGATCCAGATGAACTACCAGGACTGGCACCATGCAGGCGGCGTGAAAGCCGAGACCCTCTATGAAGAGTGCCGGAAAAGGGGAATCCAGAACATAGTCATGGAGCCTCTCCTTGGCGGCAGGCTTGCCAGCATCCCGGATGTGCACGCCAAGCGCCTGGCGAAGGCAAGGCCCGGGGATTCACCGGCAGCCTGGGGATTCCGCTTCGTGGGATCGCATGAGAACATCCTCACCACGCTCAGCGGGATGACCATCCTCGACCATGTGAAGGAGAATGTCGCGACATTCTCGCCGCTTGTACCGTGCACGGACAAGGAGTTTGAGATGCTTGAGGACATCGCGGCGGCCATGGTGGCATATCCCCTCATCGGATGTACCGCCTGCTCCTACTGCATGCCATGCAAGTTCGGGGTGGACATCCCCGGCAATTTCGCCGCCTGGAACAAGGCTGTGAATGAAGGGAAGGTGCCTCCTGCCGGCAAGGGCGATCCTGACTATGAATCCCGGAGGAAGGCATTCGCCGCAGCCTTCAAGGCTTCGGTTCCGGCCTCAGACCTTGCAACGGCCTGCCGGAACTGCCGTGCCTGCCTTCGCAACTGTCCGCAGCGGATCCAGATTCCCACCCACATGCAGAGGATTGCCAGCCTGCTGGGATAGGACAGATGCATGCCCTCCTCCGGAGAATGGCAATGACGTTTATGCGGCTAGGTAATCGGCTGTGAATGCGTATATTGGTTTACTTCACCTGATTGAGTACTACAACACTGTTCGCGGGGAGTTCAAAGAAGAACTTCCCGTTTTTGCGCTTAAGTGTCTGCACCGGACCGATCATTGAGTCGTCTTCGGGAAGTTCGTCTTTCGCGTAGCGGGACAGTGCCAGCCTGGATGGAGCTCCGCCTTGGCAGCCGGATGGGTCGAGGGTTATCGCAATCGGGTCGCCGGAGCCGTTGGCAAATGCGAAACACCATTTGCCATCCGGCCCGAGCACTGAGGTTCCAGCCGCGAAATCACTCTTTAAATCAAGAGGATAGACCTTGCTACCTTTTCTAATACTTCTGGTTAACAGGGAGTAGGCGTAGTACTGCGGACGCGGCTGGTAGTCCTCGGTAAAATCCGCGGACATGTCTTCCGGGGCATATGCAGCCTTGACATAGCGCCACAGGCCGAGCTGCTGCATCTGGGAATAGTCGGCGTTCCTTCCGTAGTACTGGTCGATCAGTCCCCAGTAGGAAGCTCCGGCGGCACCGGCGTTGAGGAAATTGATGCAATGGCGGACCATCAGCACACCGCGCTCGTAGAGGTTGATGTCCGTCTGCCTCGAGGCTCCTACGCACTGGTTGGAACCGAATTCTCCTACGAAGTGGGGGACCTGCCCGCCTCCGTTGCCGCGTACGGCCTCGATGTTCATCCTTTCCCACCTCATGACCGTGTCGTTTGGAGTGTCGTAACCGAAAATGTAGGTGTGGCTGTTGAAGACGTCGGCTACTGCGGACAGTTCCTTTGCGGATCCTTCCAGGAACCATCTCCTGCAATCGGTGTTGTCGGAAAGGTTGAGGGATATCCTGTCGCGGATGCCGTCCTTGCGGAGATGGGCGTCCAGCAGCTTGCATATTTCTATGTAACGATCCAATTCACAGACGTTTCCGTCCGGTTCATTGAATGGCGTAAGCTCTTTGATGCAGGTGTAGCCCTTCTCTTCTATGAGATATTTGGCGACAGAGGAGAAATTCTCGGCGAATTCTTCGTTGTCTGTAGGATTGGAAACCCAGTTGGGGCAGTTACTGTCGTAGAGCCAGTAGGCTTGGGCATGCCCCGGAGTCGAAGCGTCCACGAAGTCGCACCAGATGGGGCATCCCCAGAGCACCAGGGTGACATCAGCACCGGTCTCCATGGCAAGGTCGAGCACCTTGCAGACAGACTGCATCTCGGCATTGTCGAAGGTGAACCTGGAGAAGTCGGCCGAGTGAGGGTCGTCGTTGTCGTTGACCGGTTCGTACCACTGGGGCTGGAGCATGACCCTGAACCTTTGGACCTTCATCGCGCCAACCCGGCGCCTTACGATTTCCCAGTCTTCCTGCCTGGCTCCGTCCTGGCGGGTAAGGTTCTGCGAGAAGAAGTGAGGGTCGAATTCCACTCCCATCCCAAGGAGCGTCGTCCCGGTCGGCTCCCGAGGCACTTCCACGATGGCCGTGGTGGAGTTTCCCTCGCTGTTTACTTCATTTTTTGACTTTGTCCCGCAGGCTGAAATGGCCAGGAATATACCCAGGATTACAGAAAAGAAGTAAAATTTCCTCATTTTGACGACAGACGCTATTTGGTGTAAAAGGTGTTGTAAATCTTATTCTGAAACTAAAATGTTTTTAATGGTAACATTTTTGTTAGCTGAAGGATCCCCCTCCGATGAAGCTTCGGAGCAGGGAAGTGGCCGGGATTTCCTTGTCGGAGACCACTGCAAAATATGACAGGAACTTCAGGAGCCTGTGGGCTTCGCTGTACTCAGGACAGTTCTTCGGGACCGTGGCCAGGATCCTCTCGGCGTGGGACCTCAGGACTGCGAATTCGACCAGGTAGGCTGAGTTGAAAAGCACGTCGGCAGTTTCCTGGTAGGGGTAGATCCATTTGACTTCTGCCCGCCGTACGTTCGGCCAGTTTGTGATGGTCTCCCGGGCGGTGAAGGCTCCCTTCAGGAAGTCCCTGACGATCCTCCGCAGGAGGCGGTTGTCGCTCGTGGGGATGCAGTTGTGGTTGTCCAGGGAGATGGACGTGATGGTGTTTATGAAGATCCTGAACTTCTCGCATTCGGGGACCTTGTCCGTCAGCTGGGGGTTGAGGGCGTGTATGCCTTCGATCAGGAGCACGGAGCGGGGCCCCAGCGAGAGTCTCTTGCCGTTGAATTCCCTCAGCCCCGTGACGAAGTTGAATTCAGGTACTTCCACCTCTTCTCCCGCAAGGAGGCGGAGGAGGTCTTTCTGGAGATATTCATGGTCCACGGTGTCGAAATTGTCAAAGTCGAACGAACCGTCCGGAAGCTTCGGGGTGTCCAGCCTGTTGACGAAGTAGTCGTCGGTGGAGAACGACACGGGATGCAGCCCGCATGCTTTCAGCTGGACCGAAAGCCTCTTGCAGAAAGTGCTCTTCCCGCTTGAGGTAGGCCCTGTGATCAGCACGAGCCTGACCGGGGAGACGTGGTCTTCGTGGCGGCGTTCGATTTCTTCGGCGATCTGCACTATCTTCTTCTCCTGCAGCGCCTCGGCTATCTGGATGAGGTCGGAGGCCTTTCCTCCCAGGATGGCTTCGTTGACATCCCCGACAGTGTTGAGGCCCACGATCCGGTTCCATTTCTGGGACTCGGAGAACACCTCGAAGGTCTTGGGCTGTTCGAAGAAAGGGGCGAGCTGCTCCGGATGGTGGCGGTCCGGGACCCTGAGGAGTACTCCGCCGTGGTAGGGAGAAGCCTCGAAAACCTTCAGGTAGCCTGTGCTCGGGACAAGACCGTCGTAGTAGTAGTCTGCGGTCCGGCCAAGGGTGTAATAAGTGATGTAAACCTCTCCGCAAGTCTCCAGCAGCTTTACCTTGTCGGGCATGCGCCTTTCCGTGAAAGTCTTGATCGCTTCCGAGACCTGGACCTCGTGGCGCCGGAACGGGATGTCCTCCCTGACCAGTTCCATCATCCTCTCCTTTATCGCAGCCACGTCCTCGTGGGTGACGGTGTTCTTCCTGTCTCCCTTGTCGATCCCGCAGAAATAGCCCTTCGAGATGGGCCTGCGGAAGATCAGCTTGCTGTCCGGGAATATGTCCTGCGTCGCCTTGTAGAGCAGGAAACACAGCGAACGGCTGTAGTAGCCGCGTCCGATGTAGGTGCGGTAGTCCATGAACTCCACGTCCCGGTTGTGGAATACCCGGAACTTCAGGCCTTCGGCAACGTTGTTGACCTTTGCGGCAAGGATGTCATAGGGTTTGTCGAAATCGAATTCTCCGGCGATCTCCTGGAGGGTGGTGCCTTCCTGGAACTCCTTGAAGGTACCCGTGTTCTTGCAATAGATGTTAACCATGCTCAAATTTAGTCAAAATCCATTAATTTATTGTATTTTTGCGCCTGAACGTTTTCTTAAAACAATTTATTCTTCATATGGCCATCAAATCATCCGCTCACTCCGTCTGTGGCAGGGTCCTTTGCGCAGCTGCAGCAGTCCTGCTCTCCTGCGGCATCGTTTCCGCACAGGGAAAGCACCTGAGGAAAGTCTCGGACGTGTTCGAGCCGCTGCCTGCCGGGAACGTCCACCTGGTAGGCTATTTCGACAACGACATCCAGAACAGCGTGGACAACTGGGTCAAGGGAGTCATGCCCTACGACAAGGTGGTGGACTTCTTCGTCAACGGACGCGCCCAGTTCGCCCTCGGCGAGATGGTCGGGAAGGCCCTCCGCACCAACGGAATGATGTACAGGTACACCCAGGACCCTGAAATCGCTTCGCTGACCAGGAAGGTTGTATATTCACTGATGGCCACTGCCCGCAGCAACGGCAGCATATCGTGCACTCCGGTCGAGGACCAGCCGGGCGACAAGGACGGCGACCTCTGGGAAAGGAAATATGTCCTCCTCGGCCTGAGCCAGTACTACATGGACATAGACCAGGATCCGAAGGTCCTGGACGCCATGGAGAAGGAGGCGCGCAGCATCATGGACCAGGTAGGCGAGCCCCCGAAGAAGAGCATAACCAGCCTTGGGTGGAGTGACAACCACATCGAGTCTTCGACTCTGCTCGAGCCGTTCATGAGGTTGTACTATTTCACCGGGAACAGGGACTATCTTGACTTCGCCACCTACATCGTCAAGTCGGGGGGCGGATCCACCGGCAACATGTTCGAACAGGTACGCAGCGGCATGCCGCTGCGCGAGGTGGGCGCTCCCTATCCCAAGGCCTATGAGATGACTTCGCTCTGGGAGGGACTGGCTGAATATTACCGGGCCACCGGCGAGCAGAAGTGGAAGGACTGCCTGGACAAGTATTTCAAGAAAGTCTGCCAGGAGGAGATAACCATCATAGGCAACGGCGGGACGGATGTCTGGTGGCCGAAACTCTACGGCGAAGGCTGGGGGAACACTGCCGTGGAGCAGAGCAACCCCGACGTCCACCGCATGATGGAGACCTGCGTGGGAGTGACCTGGATGAAGTATTGCTCCCAGTATCTCAGGCTGACCGGCAATCCGGCCGCGATGGACTACATCGAGAAATACATCTACAATGGCCTGCTCGGTGCCATGAGGACCGACGGGAGGGGATTCA
Source organism: uncultured Bacteroidales bacterium (assembly GCA_900320185.1). Classification (GTDB taxonomy): domain Bacteria; phylum Bacteroidota; class Bacteroidia; order Bacteroidales; family UBA932; genus Cryptobacteroides. Next base: position 27,676 of record ONRD01000011.1, on the reverse strand, counting down.
GCTACGTCAATCTCCTCAACGGGGAGAAGGTGACCAACCATGGCTGGGGGATGGAATTCGACGGCCTGCCTGTCACTTGCTGCAACCTCAACGGACCCACAGGTCTTGCCTACATACCCTATGTGGCATTCATGCAGGCCGCTGACGGCCCCGTGGTCAACCTCTACAACAAGGCCGTTGCCACAGCCAGGACGGCAAAGGGCAAGAGCGTCACCCTCAGCGTGGTCAGCGAGTTCCCGAGGAACAACGACGTGACGGTTGCAGTCACGCCGCAGGAAAAGGAATGGTTCGTCATAAGGCTGAGGATCCCTTCATGGAGTGAAAACACCTATGTCGAGGTGAACGGCAAGCCGGTTGACGGAGTCAGCGCCGGGTCCTATCTCTCGCTCAGGAGGCAGTGGAAGAGCGGCGACGAGATCAGGATAGTGTTCGACATGAAGGCCAGGGTGCTTCAGGCTAAGGCTGGCCGCAATCCCGAAGGGAAGTGGTTCCAGGCCGTCCAGTGGGGGCCTATTGTCCTTGCAAGGGACGAGAACCTCGACAAGGACTATGACAAGCCGGTCTCCATTGTGGCTTCTCCTTCCGGTGAAGTCTCGGTGACCCCTCTGGTCCCGAGCAAGCCCGGAATCCGCATGGAGTTCCTGGTTCCCACCACCAAGGGAGGCATCAGGATGGTGGACTATTCCTCGGTCGACGGCTGGAGCGGAAAGCACGTCCAGACCTGGCTCCCGATGCTCCGGTAGGCCCGGAGCCCGTGCTTGGCCTCGACTGCCATAGCCATTGGTTCCCGGCTGCCCCTTCGGCGTGGAAACCCGCAGCTTGAGTAATATTCATCCATGGGTGATGCAAGGAATCGTCACCCATGGATTTTGTATTTAGCAATGAGTTTGAATATGGTTCATTTGATTCGGGCCGCCGTTGTGCCGGCCGCACTGCTGGTTTCTGTCCTTGCCGGAGCTCAGGACAGGATTTCCGTTCGTCAGGTAAAGGACGAATTCAACCTCCAGATCGGAGTGATGAGCTCGCTTTATGACGGTTTCGGCAACTACTCGCGGACAGGCTACGCCCCTGACCTTTACGACCTTTACGAGCCGTACAGCCTGTCTCCTTCCTATTCTCCCGTCGTCGTACTGGATTATGGGCACTACCTGACCAACCGTTTCAAGTTAGGTATCGGTACGGGCTTCTCGTCTGCCACTTCCGAGATGTACAATCCCACCACGGGTGTCCGGTCAGGTGAGCGGCATGATTATCTAGGCGACCTGATGGGGCAGGTGAAGTTCGTCTGCCTTGATGTCTTCAATTTCAAGATCCACTGCGGAGCTGCGGCAGGAGGAGCCCTCAAGTACACCGTGACCGGCTCCGACGCATCCGGCTCGATAAAGCCGGCCTTCGAGATAGTTCCCTTCGGGATCATGTGGACCGACCACAAGGTCTACGGGATCGCGGAAACCGCTTTCGGAACCAGGATGAACGGCATCAGGATAGGCCTTGGTTACAGATTCTGATTGACAGTGTAGAGATTTGACGCCATGAAAAGATATTTGATTCCTATCCTTGCGCTTTCTGCAGTGCTTTGTTCATGTAGCAAGTCCGACGACTTCTATGGCTCAGGCGAGGAAGTAAGCTACGCCACCGCCGAATACATGATGTGCATAGCCGACGACCTGGTCGTCGACAACCTTAAGGAAATGGAAAGGATCCTTGCGCTTGACAAGTCCGGAGCCGTCTGGGAGCCCGGCTATTCCTCCGTTTTTGAAAGGAGCAACCAAGTCTTCGGCGCCACCCTTTCGAAATCTTCGGCGGACAGCACCTGGACCATTGTTTTCGACGGGGACTTCAGTTTTGAAAGCAACTCCTATCCGACCAGGTACCACCTCACCCTGAGGATGCTGCCAGGTGAGGGGACGGGGGCTTCCCAAGCCGGAGGGGATGGAGGTTTCGACGGGGAAGGTTCCGCCCAGGATGCACCATTCGCCGGCATGTACCACGACTGGGAAGTCACCATCGACGAAGGCGTCCGTACGGAAAGGGGAGGCTACTCGGCTGACTTCAGGAGCTATCCCACCCTCAGGTACCTCCGGGCCGGAGCAACCTTGGCCTGGCACCTTTGTTACGGCGCCGTCTGGATGGATGTGCGCAAGGACGGGAAGATCGTGGACAGCCTCGTTCTTGTCCTCAAAGGCCAGAAGAGCAATTACGAGACCCGTCGCCTCTCTTAGCGCCCTCCTGCCTACAGCAGCTTTGCCAGGCTTTCATAGTAGAGTTTGCTGACCGGAACCTTTTTTATGTTCGGGTCGGTGAACTCCGTGTAGATGACCCCGTCATTGTCCCTGCCCAGCACCTTGACGTGCCGGGGATTGACATAATAGGATCTGTGGCACCTGACCAGGTTGCGCCCGGCCGCGGTGTTCTCCAGGCTCTTCATCGAATTCCGCAGTTCATAGACTTTGATCCTGTCGCCCTCCATGTAATGGATGTGGATGTAGTTCGCCTCGGCACTTACATAGACGATGGCGGCGGGGTCTATGGTAAGCTTCAGGCGCTTGTGCTCGTCGTAGAACTTCACCAGTTTGTCGTCGGACGGCATTGAGGCGTTCTCGAGGTCCTCATCGCGGTTCCTGATCTCCCTGACGAGGATGCTGACTATGTAGGGAAAGACCATCGTGCCCAGGGTGTACTCGAAGCAATAGGGGAGGGCTACGAAATACTGAAGGCCTCCGGCATGCCTGTAGAATAGCGACGTGTAGAGGGCGAAGAACAAGGAGCACACGACCACCTCGCCGAAACACCAGACCAGGTAGTGCCACCTCCGGAAGGGGATGTATTTGTACAGGGCTGAGAACACCAGCCTGGTCAGGGCGAGTATCCCCGCCATGATGCTTGTGAGCATCAGAAGGTGGAAGGTGTAGGGATGCCCGCCGACGGAATAGTATTCCTCGAACCCGAAGGGCAGGTAGATGAATATGAAAACGAAGAAGAACAGCGGCAGCACTGCCGCATACTGAACTTGATGCCTGTAGCCCTTCGAGGCTCTCAACGGGGTGTCCATCCTGTCTGTTATTTTGGTCCCATCCGTCCTTTTGTCGTCCCATTTATTGTAGGGACAAAAACGAAAATGGCTGATTTTAGTCCCAAATATACTGCAATTTTTCCGCCAAACAAGCCTTTTGTTACATTTTCGTCACCTTACGTCACTTTCTTTTCGTCCCTTTAGCCTGGCGGGCTATCTTTGCTCTCGTTAAACGAAAACTTAAAGAATTTCAAACATGCGAGCTTACGAATATTCAGTCACTCCGGAGACCGTGGACCTCAGCGGTCAGGCAACAGTCCCCTCGATGTGCCGGAGCATCATCAATGCTATAGGCAGGAACATCCGCCGCGAAGGCTGCGGGATAGATGTCATGAAGCAGGCGGGTCGTTCGTGGGTACTTCTCCGCTCAGCCTTCGAGATCGATGAGAGGCCGCGCCTTTACGACCTTTTCAACATATTCGTCTGGCCAGGCAAGGGCAGTGGCGGCCTTACCTACAACCGGAGTGTCAAGGTCACCGATGCCGATGGCTGTGAGATTGGCCGCGGGACGACCGAGTGGTGCGTGATCGACGCTTCTTCCCGTCGTCCTGTGTTCCCCGACCTCGGACTTGCCGACGGCGATGTCCCGGTTCCTTGCAGGAGTCCCCGCCGGCTGAAGGTTTTCATCCCGGATTTCTCCAGGATCAAGGAGGTGGGCTACAGCGACTGCGACTTCAACGGCCACCTGAACAACACGCACTACATAGAGATGTTCTACAACCTTCTTCCTGAAAAGGTCCTGTCAAGCGGCCTGTTCACCAGGATCGACATCAATTTCAGGCATGAGGTCCGCAAGGGCGACGCTGTGGATTTCGGGATGAAGAGGGTATCCGACGAAGAGTTCCTTTTCATTGCCAGGAGCGGGGGGAACACCCTTTGCCAGGCTTCGTTGATGACCGAATAGACCCCGACGGCCGTGAGGTCGCATTCCATAAATCATTCTTCTTTGAATGTCTCCGGGGATTCCCGGGGGCATTCTTGTTTGATTGTCTTGAGAATTTTCATTATATTTATAGGCCTGTCGTTTCCGGCACGGCATAGCCGTTTTGGAAGGACATTGGATCGCCAACAATTGATAATCAAGGATATGGACAGAAGAAAATTCATCGGAATGGCCGCCGCCGCGACAGCGGGCATGGCGGCAGGGCCGGCTCTCGGGGCCATCGAGCCTTCCGGGGCAGTGACGCCTGACCCTTCCCAAAGGAAAAAGAAGCAGGAACCGGGTCTCAAGGTGCGTTTCCTCGGAACCGGTGCCGCCGACTGGAACGGACCCGACGAAAGGGGAGAGCACAGGAGGCTCAGTTCCGTCCTGGTTGACGACAGTTTCCTCATCGATTTCACCGACACCGCCAGGGACATGCTGCCTGAGGGATTCTCGGCGAAGACCATATTCTATACCCACTCGCACGGAGACCACTACAATCCCGCCGCCGCCATAGGCATCGGGATCGAGAAGGCATATGTAAGCCAGACATGGTACGACCTTGCCGTGAGCGAGTTCCGTGCTGCCGCCGGAAAGCTTGGGAAACCCTCGCCGAAGGTTATCCCGCTGTGCATCGGTTCTGCCGTCCAGGTCGGCGACGTGACGGTCACCCCGCTTCCCGCCAACCATGCGACCAGCAGGATCTTCGAGCAGACCCAGATATATCTGGTCGAGAAAGGCCCGGTGAGGCTTCTCTATGCCACCGACACGGGCGGCATCCCTGCGATCGCTGCCAACCTGGCCGGAGTCGATGCGCACAGGAATCCCGGAAACCCTATAACCGCTCTTATCATGGAGGCGACCATGGGCTTGGAGCATTCGATTGATTTCAGGCTCTTCACCCATTCGAGCGTTTCCACTGTGTTCAACACCTACACGGTTCTCTCCCAGACCGGCCGTTATGTGCCCAAGGAGGGGCAGAGCGTCTATCTGACGCACATGGCCCGTACCCTGCACGGCACCCAGGCTGAACTTGACTCGGCTTTGCCGAAGCCGCTGAAGGCCGCCTACGACGGCCTTGAGGTGGTGTTTACTTAGCGGTCTTTACCGTCAGGGGAAGACAGGGGTGCAGGCCCGGCCCGCCTTAATGCATGAAAAGTCTTTAAATCGTATATAAGATGAACTTAAAATCAATGTTTGCCGCCGCAGTTGCGTCGGTGGTGTCCGTCCTTGTCGCGGACGGAGTCTATGCCCAGGTCAAGAAGCCGCTCGACCACGATGTCTATGATTCGTGGCAGAGCGTTTCCGGCGTAAGGTCCACGGACGACGGTTCCGTCGTGGTCTGGAACGTCAACCCGCAGGAAGGAGACGGAGAACTGCATGTGCGGAACTACCGTCCGGCAAAGTCCGGAAAGGCAGGGCGCGCATCGAAGACCGCCCCTCGTGAGATCGTGGTTCCGCGAGGGAGCCAGCCTTCGCTTGACCCTGGAGGAAGATGGCTGGTCTTCAGGATCAAGCCCGAGTTTGCCGTGACCCGTCAGGAAAGGATAGACAAGAAGAAACCGGACGAGCGTGCGAAGGACACGCTGGCCGTCGTGGACCTCTCTACGATGGAGGTGGTGCGCTACGGCGTGGTCGAGTCGTTCTCGGTCGGGCAGAAAGCCATCCCCTATGTCGTCTACAAGTCTTCCTGGAAGGAAAAGCCGAAGGAGGTGAATGAAGAGCAGAAGCCGGAGGCGGAGAAGCCTTCCGGCGAAGGTGCAGGCTCCGGTTCCAAGGAAGAAGGTGCCGTGCGCCCCGGCCCCAGGGAGGGCGGAGCGGGCCGTCCCGGTTCAAGGCCGGCCCCGAAGCCCGGGACTGAATCCGGCCTCATATTCCTTGACCCGGCGACCGGTCAGGCGGACACCCTGGCTGGAGCAGACAATGCCGTGGTCTCACTTGCGGGAGACCTTTTCGCATTCACCGTGAAGAAGGACAAGAAAGATTCGGCCTCGGTGAGCTGCGTGGTCCTTGCTGGTTACGAAGGCGGAAAACTGGTCCTGGACACCCTCGACAGGGGGGCGCAGGACTACAAGAGGCCTGCTTTCAGCGACGCCTCCGACAAGATCGCCTTCACCGCCACCGCCGACACGAACAAGACAGGCGGGAAGCGCTACTCGATGTTCCTGTCGCGGGTCTCATTCGACAAGAAGGGGCACAGGAGCGTCTCTTCTGAGTGCATCGTTCCCCAGGGATATGTGCCCGCCGGGACTGACGGCTGGACCCTTACCGAGAACAGTGATTTCTGGTTCACTCCGGACGGCCAGAGGATCATGGTCGGGATAGCCCCGGTCAAGCCTCCGAAGGATACCACCATCGTGGATTTTGAAACCGCGCAGCTGGACATATGGAACTGGGACCAGCCCTACACTCCGCCGCAGCAGAAGATCCGGCTCGACTGGACCAACAGGAAGACTTACCAGGCTGTGGTCAACCTGGACCGCCCCGGAGTCATTGTCCCGCTGACCACTTCCTTCTACGACGGGGTCAGGCTGATAGCCGGCGGGAGGACCGGGATCGCCCTTTCACGCGATGACGCCCCTTATGTCAGGGAGTCTGCCTGGAGCGACCTGAGTCTCCAGGACGTAGCCATCGTCAGCCTTGCAGACGGCAGCCGCCGTGTCGTGGCTGAAGGGCTCAATGCAGGTAGGTTGGATGCTTCCCCCGGTGGGAAGTACCTGGTCTGGTTCGACAACACGGACCTCAACTGGTACACCTATGACATAGCTTCCGGAACCAAAGTCAACCTGACGGGTGCCTGCCCGGTGAAGTTCTATGACGAGGAAGACGACCACCCGTCGAAGAGCAAGCCTGCGTTCGGCCAGCCCAGGTGGATTGAAGGCGACGCACAGTTGCTCATCCAGGACCGCTATGATGTCTGGAAGTTCGCTTCGGACGGCTCGTCGGCCGTCAATCTTACCGGAGGGACCGGACGTGCCTCCCACGACCGCTTCTCGATGACCAGTCCGGAAGCTGACAGGCGTACCGAGAACGAACGTCGTGCAGGTGTGGTCAAGCCGCTGGGGGCCAAGGATATCCTTTATTTCAGCGTCCAGAACGAGGATTCCCAGAAAAACGGCCTTGGCTCGCTGAGCATGGCCAAGCCTGGCAAGACGCTCAAGTATTTCACCGACACGGTAGCCTTCACCACGGTCATCAAGGCCCCGGAGGCCGGTACGGTGTATTTCCAGAAAGGGAATTTCCGGCATTGCTACGACCTCTACAGGACAGACGACCTGTTCGCTTCCTGCGAGAAACTCTCGGCGATCAATCCCCAGATGGCCGATTACCGCTGGGGCCATGCGGAACTCTTCCATTGGAACGCCTACGACGGCACTCCGATGAAGGGTCTTGTGTTTGTCCCGGACGGGGTCAAGCCCGGCGAGAAACTTCCGGTGATGTGCTATTTCTATGAGAAGTACTCCAACTCGCTCTACAATTTCTGGACTCCGGCTCCGTCCCGCTCCACGGTCAACATCAGCTTCTACACTTCCAGGGGGTACCTTGTTTTCATCCCGGACATAGTCTACAAGGACGGCCATCCCGGGGAGAGTGCCTATAACTGCATCTGCTCCGGTGCCGAAGCCCTGTGCAGGGAATATCCTTTCGCCGACAAGGACCGCATGGCCATCCAGGGCCAGAGCTGGGGAGGCTATCAGACAGCTTACCTTGTGACGCGTACCGACATGTTCGCGGCAGCCGGCGCCGGCGCTCCGGTCAGCAACATGACTTCCGCCTACGGCGGCATCCGCTGGGAGTCTGGAATCACCCGTGCGGGACAGTACGAGCACGGCCAGAGCAGGATAGGAAAGACCCTTTGGGACGAGGGTGGCCTGGACCTCTACATCGAGAATTCTCCGGTGTTCCATGCCGACAAGGTACGGACGCCGCTTCTGATCATGCACAACGACAACGACGGAGCCGTTCCGTGGTATCAGGGCATCGAGTATTTCAGCGCCCTGCGCCGTCTGGGCAAGCCTTGCTGGCTTCTTGAATACAACAACGAGGCGCACAACCTGATGGAGCGCCGAAACTGCAAGGATCTGTCGAAGCGTCTCCAGCAGTTCTTCGACCACTATCTCAAGGGGGATCCCATGCCTGCCTGGATGAAGTCCGGAGTGCCTGTGAACCGCAAGGGAGAATACTTCGGTTTCGAGCCTGCCGACTGACGCCGCTGCAGCAGAAAACTGATCGAAGAGGTCGACTGAAAGGGTCGGCCTCTTCTGTTTTTGTCCGTCGAGTTTCCCAGCAGCGGCAGCCAGGCCGTTACTGAAGGCCGGGAACGCCGATGGACGCCGAGTAGAGCTTGCGGTAGGCTTCCGCCTTCAGCTCCAGTTTGAGGGGATAGGCCCTTGAAGTGGAAGGCATCCTCCAGAATCGGAGGGCGCGTCCGCAGAGGGTGATTTCCTTGAATCCGCCGATCGGAGGCTCAGGCAGGCCATATCCTAGAGTGAGTACGTCGGAGGCCTTCTGCCCCGTGACAGCAAGGTCCGTGCAAAGGGGAAGCTTCTCCAGGAGCATCCCGATGTCGGTAGGTTCCACGACCTCCAGGAACTTGTCGGAGGCGTTTCCGCTGAGCCGCCTTACAGCGCAGGCGGTGTCGTAGAGGGCGATTCCTTTTTCAGTGCAGAAACTCTCGACGAGCTCCTTGTCGAACCTCTTTTCACCAGGGACGACGAAGTACTCCCTCGAGCCGTAGAAAACCAGTCCGGCAACACGCCAGAAGTCGTTTATGAAGTTGGGGTAGAAGAAATCCATGCTCCATCTCTTCCTGGGTGGGGGAAAGCTCCCCAGGAAGAGAAGGCGCGCTCCTTGCGGCAGGAAAGGTTCGAGCGGGTGGTGTTCTGTCATATTCACGGACAACCAAATTAATAAAAAGGCCGGAAGCCCTTTTCCTGTGGTTGGATAAGTTGCTTCCGGCCCTTATGTTGCGACAAGCCGCTTCCAGCCTACTTCCCGTAGGATGCAGGGACAAAGTCCGACTTGCGGAGGTAGTCGGCGCACATCTTCATGCTCTCCTTCCAGTCACCGTTGGTGAAGGCTTCGAGTTCGACGATGATGGCCTCGACACCTGCGGTCTCGAGGTTGTTGAATATGGCGTCGAAACCGACCATTCCGCTCTCGCCGAGCTCACGATGGTCCTTGATGTGGAGGAGCTTGAAGCGACCGGGATACTTCCTGAAATACTCGACAGGGTAGGCCTTGCCCATCACCGCCCAGTAGACATCCATCTCGAAGAACACGTACTGAGGGTCGGTGTTCTCGATCATGAAGTCGTAGATCACCTTGTCCTCGAGCTTGTTGAACTCATGGGAGTGGTTGTGGTAGCCGAAGAGGATGCCGTTTTCGAGGCACTTCTTGCCGATGGCGTTGAAGTAGTCGCAGTAGACCTTCAGGCCGGCCAGGGTGCCGGGAATGCCGAATCCGGGGCACACGATGTACTTGCAGCCAGCCCTCTTGTGGGCGTCGATCGCCTTGTCCCACCATTCCATTGAAGGAGTGAAGTCTCCGCTCTGGAGCTCCTCCTCGGAAAGGCCCTTCATGATGTGGGTTGAAAGGGACTTCAGGCCTGCCGCTTCAAGGTCGCTCTTGTACTGCTCGGGAGAGACTCCGTAGAGGGTCCCGTCGCCGTAGCAGGCTGCCTCGCAGCCCGAATAGCCCATTTCAGCGAGTCCTTTGAGGACTTCCTCATGGTTCTGGGCGTAGAGTTCAGGATTGCCGATCTGGTCGCGGATGCTGTAGAGCTGGACACCGATGTCCTTCTTTGGGAGTGCCGCATCCTTCGGTCCTGCGCAGGATGCGAGGGCGAGGAGGGCGGCTGCCAATGCGAATACAGTCTTTTTCATGTCCATAAAAGCCGTAATTCCGGGTAATTGGTTTTACTTGAGGAGCTTGACCTTTATGTTGCGGTACCAGACGTCGTCGCCGTGGTCCTGCATTCCGATGTAGCCTTCGTGGTTCTCACCGCCGCAGTTGTTCAGCAGTTCGAAAGCGATTGGCCATGCCTTCTGGGAGAACTTGCATCCCTGGAGCATGTCGGTCCACTGGGGGGTCCAGAGGTGATATTCCAGGACCTTCTCGTCGTTCTGGTAGTGGACCACGGTTCCTTCGTAGACCATGATCCTGGCGGTGTTCCACTCGCCGGCGGGCTTCGAGTTCTGAGGCTTGGCAGGGATCATGTCGTAGAGGGAAGCGCTCATGCGGTTACCGTCGACACCCAGCTTGGCATCGGGATGACGCTCGTTGTCAAGTACCTGGTACTCGGGGCAGGAGACATAGATGGGCTCATAGCGGTCGGCTCCGGTGCTCGGATCCTTGGTCTTGACCTCCTGTGCGAGGTAGAAGATGCCGGAGTTTCCTCCCTCGGCGACCTTCCACTCGAGGCTGAGTTCGAAGTCCCTGAAGTTGTGGGCGAAGATGATGTCGCCGCCCTCAAGGGTCTGGCCTTCTCCGGTGTGGGATCCGGTGAACTTGATGGCACCGTCTTCAAGGGTCCACCTTGAAGGGATGGTGTCCTTGCCATAGCCGCGCCATCCGTCGAGAGTGGTCCCGTCGAAGAGGATGTAGGCGCCGTCGGCATCCTTTTTCAGGGAAGCGAGGTCAACCTGTGCGGCGCGGACAAGAGTATATTCCGGAGCGTCAGCATGGGCGATCACAGTGTCGGGAAGGGCAGCGGTCCATGCGATTTCGGCAGGAGCCGCAGGCTCTTCGGCCTTCTTGTTGTTGTTCTTGCAGGATGCCACCGAAAGAATGGTGGCAGCGCATGCGATGATAAACAGAGTCTTTTTCATCTTTGAATATTGATTGTTAAGTGTTTCCGTAAAAGGACGGCGTGCCCGGGAGGACCGGGACGCCGTCTCGGCCATTGCTATTCGGGCATGTCGGGAAGGACGTAGCCCTCGCGGTACTGACGCTTGATCAGGTGAGCTGCGAATTCGCGGGCGTTGATCGGGTCGGTGTAGGTGTTCTGGAAGGTAGGATGGCCGTCCTTGATCGAGAAGCCGTCCTTCTCCATGATGCGGATCTGGGCGTTGGCAGGGATGTTGGTGAACTCCATCTTGTTGCCGTCCCAGTCAAGTACCTGGTTGAGGGCCTGGAGCCTGACGGCGGCGACGCCGAGGTCGACCATCTCGACGAAAGGACCGGCCTCGCTGAAGTCGGAAGCCGAGCGGACGAAGTTGTCGGGATCGTTCATGCACTCCTTGCAGGCGCGGATCCAGTCCTGCTGGTGGGAGATGGTGATCTCGCGGCAGAGCTGGGGAACTTCGGGCTTCCTGCCGGACACGAGGATCGGATCGCTGCCGTAGGTGCCAACGATCATGATGTCCTTGGTGCCGTAGAAGATGCTGCAGCCGCCGTTGATGTTGAGGTTGAAGCCTGCGGGCAGGCCTTCGGGCCTTTCGGGAGTGAAGCCGCCGTCGAACCAGCGTACCTCGACCTCAGGCATGGCGAGCTTGGCCATGTTGTCCCTTGCGGGGAACCAGAGGTGGATCTTCTCCGCGCTGGGGCAGCAGTCGGTCAGGAGCTTGGTCGAGCATGCCTCCACCTTGGTGGGGTAGCCGAGTTTCAGGCCCTTGAACGGGACATGCATGATGTGGCAGGCCATGTCACCCATGGCCCCGGTGCCGAAGTCCCACCATCCGCGGAAGTTCCAGGGGGTGTAGATCGAGTTGTAGGGACGCATCGGAGCAGGTCCGATGAAGGAGTCCCAGTTGAGGGTGGAAGGAACGGGTTCTTCCTTCTCGGGCCTCTCGAGTCCCTGCGGCCAGATGGGGCGGTCGGTGAAGCAGTCAACCCTGCGGACCTCTCCGATCTCTCCGTTCCAGAGCCAGTTGAGCGCCTTCCTGGTGCCTTCGCTGGAAGCACCCTGGTTGCCCATCTGCGTGGCGACCTTCATCTTGGCGGCGAGTTTGGTCAGGAGACGTGCCTCGTAGACGGTGAGGGTCAAGGGCTTCTCGACATAGACGTGCTTGCCGGCAGCCATGGCCTGGGCTGCGATGATTGCATGCGTGTGGTCTGCGGTAGCGACCATGACGGCGTCAGCCTTGTCGAGCATTTCGTCGAACATCACGCGGTAGTCGTTGTACTTCTTGGCCTGGGGGTAGTCGTTGAAGACATGGTCGGCGTACTTCCAGTCGACGTCGCACAGACCGATGATGTTCTCGGTAGCCATTTCCTTAAGGTCGGATGCGCCACGGCCTCCGATACCTACGCCGAGGATGTTCAGCTTGTCATTGGGAGAGACTTTCTTTTTCTTCTCCTTCTTGCGGGGCGTTTCTCCGGCGATGATGATGTTCGGGGCGACCACCATTCCGGCAGCCACGGCGCTTCCTGTCTTGAGGAAGTTGCGTCTTGAGATTTCTTTGCTCATTGCTTAGTGTTTATGTGTTGAACGTTCAGTTTTGTCTGCCATTCTAATTCAAGCTACTAATATAAAGATAAAAACCATAAAGCACAAAAAATAAGTCCTCCCGCACCTGCGGAAGGACATTTTTCCAACTGAATTTGCCAAAAAACTAAAGTTTGTCGAAGTCGACGTCCGAGAAACCGCCGCCGTCTTCCTGCCCTTCGGGCTTCCTGGCTTCGAATGTGCGTTCGGGGATGTCTTTCAGGAGATTGTCCCTCATGTACTTGATGACTTCCTCGAGGCCGTCCCTGAACTTGTCGAAATCTTCCTTGTAGAGGAAGATCTTGTGCTTGTCGAATGAGAATGAACCGTCGGCCTCCTGCCGGCGCTTGCTTTCGGTTATTGTCAGGTAGTAGTCGTTGTTGCCCTTGGTCGTCTTGACGTCGAAGAAATAGGTCCTCTTCCCGGCCCTCACCGGCTTGGACCAGACGTCCTCCTGGTTGCGGTCAGCGAAGTCCTGCCGCTCGAAATCGTCTTTGTACATCTTACGCTGATTTTTGTTGACACACAAATGTAAGAAAAATCTGAAATAGTGTGTTATCTTTGCATAAATTTTTACTTTGGAGACATGCTCAACAGACGAATCCTCAGGATAAAGGCGTTCAAGGTGCTTTACAGCTACGCCGAAAACCCTTCGATGACACTTCAGGAGGCGGAATCCTGCCTGGAAACCTCCATGGAGGCGACCAGGACCCTGTACATATTCCTTCTCGGGGTCATCCCGGCCATTACCGGCGAGGCTGCCAGGCGTACTGAAGACGCCCGCAACAAGTTCAACCCCACCGAGGAGGAAAGGAATCCGAACATGAAGTTCGTGGAGAACTCCCTTGCGCCCCTCCTGGACCAGGACCCTGATTTCCAGAAGGCCTTCGGGAAGAGGAAACTGGACTGGGAGCAGTACGACGCCTTCCTGCGCAGCCTCTACGAATCGGTCTGCTCGAAGGACTGGTACAAGGAGTACATGTCCTCGCCCGAACGTTCGCTAAGGGAAGACGTGAAGCTTTTCACCCGCATGTTCGAGGAAGAGTTCTCCGGCAACGAAGCCCTGGAGTCCATCCTCGAGGACCTTTCCATCTGGTGGAACGACGACCTCGAGTACTCCCTCACCGCGTGCTGCGACACCCTGCGCGACATCGCCCTCGGGCAGAGGTGGGAGCTTCCTCCTCTTTTCAAGAGCCAGATGCCTTCGCGCAGCCGTTCGCGCAAGCCCGACGATTCGGACAGGCAGTTCGTCACCAGGCTGCTCCGTACCGCATATTCCTGCTACGGGAAGTACTCCGCGCTCGTCGCCGACAGTACCTCGCAGTGGGACGTCGACCGCCTTTTCGTTACGGACATCGTGCTGATAGTCATGGGACTCGCAGAGGCCAAAGCCTTCCCGGACATGCCGCTCAAGGTGACGATCAACGAATATGTTGAAATCTCCAAGTTCTACAGTACCCCGAAGAGCCGCTCCTTCGTGAACGGCATCCTTGACCGCCTGGTCAAGAAACTGATCGGGGAAGGTGAAATTGTCAAAACCGAAATTATTGACTAAATTTGAAGATTGCAAGTGCATGGCGCCCCTCCAGGGGACGTCCTGCCGGGCATAAGACAACGCAACCAATTTAATGACAGAAACAATGAATACACTCTACATCACTTTGCTGCAGGGCGGCGCAACCGGCCAGCAGGGAGCTGCCGGCGGCAGCATGTCCTTCATCATCATGATCGTCCTGATGTTCGTGATCATGTGGGCTTTCATGATCCGTCCGCAGCGCAAGCAGCAGAAGGAGCTCCAGGCTTTCCGCGAGTCCCTCAAGAAGGGCGACAAGGTGGTGACCGCCGGCGGCATCTACGGCACTGTGGCTGAAGTCGCCGACAGGACCGTCATCATCAAGGTCGACGGCGAGGTCAAGCTCCGGGTGGACAAGAATTCCCTCGTGAGGGACTACACCCAGGACACCCCTGCCCAGCAGTAGTTCCCCCAAGACCCTCCCGGACATGTGGAAGGAAAGGCTGCGGGCATTGCTGGGAAAGAAAGACCTCAGCGGAAGGGACATCGTGGTTTTCCTGATGTCCCTGCTGCTCGCTGCGGGAATATGGTTCATCCATAACCTCTCCCAGGACTATTCCGGCACCATGGCGGTGGCCGTTGTCGCCGAGAGCAACATCGACGGCCATTCCAACGTGTCCGCCAACTCGAGCACCATCTCGGCCCGCTGCCGCACCTCCGGTTTCAAGCTCTTCAGGAACCGTCACCAGAACAGACGCGAGGCTGTCCGCATCCTCTTCGACCCTAAGGACCTGCATCTCAGGGAAGGTGAGATCTTCTACATAACCGCTGCGGAACTGGGCAACTATGTGTCCCAGCTCTACGGCGACGACGTGAGGCTCGAATCATTCCTTTCCAACACGGTGCAGTTCCGTTTCCCTTACGAGAACTGCAAGAAAGTCCCGGTCCAGGCGATGTCCCTGGTCTCGTTCAAGCCGCAGTACACCGCGATGGGCGAGATCCGTCTCCAGCCGGATTCGGTGACCGTGTACGGCGAGCCCTTCAGGCTTGAGAAGGTGGACCGGGTGGTTACCCGCACCCTTGAGCTCTACAAGCTCCACTCCAGCGCCCACGGCATCGTGAAGATCGAGCCTGTGGCCGGTGTGAGGATGTCCGACACCGAAGTGAACTATTCCCTTGATGTAACCCGTTACGTGGAGCTCGAGACCGAGCAGATGGTCACCATGCGGAACGCTCCAGCAGGGAAGAAGATATCCATCTTCCCCTCGATGGCGAAGATCACTTACAGGTGCGCCTTCCCCCTTACGAGCAACCTTACCGACGGGATCAATTTCTACATAGACTACAAGGATTTCGAAGGTTCCCGCGGAGGGAAGTGCGTCCCGAGGAACACGGGCATCCCGGAGGGCGTGATCGACTTCAGGATCGTCCCCGAAGTCTTTGAATGCGTAGAGGAGGGAAAGCAATGAAGTGCGTGGCTGTCACTGGAGGTATCGGGAGCGGAAAGACCGAGGTATGCCGCATGCTTTCCAGGCGCGGCATCCCGGTCTATGACTCGGACCATGCGGCCAAGCGGCTCTACGATGCCGATGACACGCTCCTGGATTCCATCGAGGAGGCTTTCGGAATAGGGATCCGCAATGCCGGCGGCTCTCTTGACAAGGAGAAACTGGCCTCGCTGGTCTTTTCCTCCCCGGAGAAACTGACCGTACTTGAAGGAATCGTCCATCCGGCCGTCATGAAGGACTTCCAGCGATGGAGGGCTATGCAACTCTCAAGGTTCGAGGGCGAGGGCCCGTCGGCCGCCTTCTTCGGGAAGGAGCCTTTCAGTGTGATAGAGTCGGCGATCATCCTCGAGAAACCGATGTTCCTGTCCGTCGTGGACAAGGTTGTCCTGGTCGATGCCCCGCTCAACATCCGGCTCAGCAGGGCCTGCAGCAGGGACGGCGCCAGCGCCGACAAGGTGATAGCCAGGATGGCTGTCCAGCGGTTCGACATCTCCAGGGTGGATGCCATCCTCCGCAATGACGGCTCCCTGGAGGACCTGGAATCCGAAGTAACCGCCGTGTTCGGGGCCTTGAGGCTATAGAAGATAATCCAAAAAAACAATCGATATGAAAACAGACCTTACAAAAATCCTTTCAATCTCGGGACAGCACGGACTGTTCCGCTATCTCGCCCAGGCGCGCAGCGGCGCCGTCGTGGAATCGCTCCAGACCGGCAAGCGCATGGTCGCCGACGTCCGCAGCAGGATCACGACCCTTGAGGACATCTCGATCTTCACCGAGGAAGGCGAGATGAAGCTCCGCGAAGTCTTCCTCAAGCTCAAGGAGGTTCTCGGAGAGGAGAAGGCCCCGGACTCGAAGGCCGCTCCCGAAGCCTTGAAGGACCTTTTCGCAAAGGCCGTCCCCAACTACGACGACACCCGTTTCTATGTCTCCCACATGAAGAAGGTCGTCGATTGGTACAACGACCTCAAGGCCAATGCCACCCTCGACTTTGTCGATCCTGAAGAGGAAGGCGAAGGCGCCGGGGAAGCCGGGGAGGAAGCACCTGAAGGCGGGGACGCCGCCAACGCGTAGCAGTTCCCCCAGGTCCAGGACAACTCCTTGAAGTTCCGGGAATATGAAGACGTTGCAGGCTATCACCCTCGGGTGCTCGAAGAACACGGTCGACACCGAACATCTGCTCTCGCAGGTAGGGGAGGAGTACACCATCCTTCCTGAAGACGGCGGGGAGGAGGCAGATGTCGTGCTCCTGAACACCTGCGGCTTCATCCTCGACGCCAAGGAGGAGTCGGTGAACGCCGTCCTGGCGGCGGTGAAACGGAAGAACGAAGGGAAGGTAGGGAAGGTCTTCGTCATGGGCTGCCTGTCCCAGCGCTACATGTCCCAGATGCCCGCCCTCATCCCCGAGGTGGACGGCTGGTTCGGAGCAAGGGACGTCGCCCCGGTGGTGGAAGCCCTTGGCTGCACGCCCTCCGCGGCTTCCGCACGCTACAGGACCGACGACCACGCATATGCCTACCTCAAGATCTCCGAAGGCTGCGACAGGCGCTGCGCCTATTGCGCCATCCCCCTTATCAGGGGCGCCCACCGGTCCGTCCCCGAGGAGGACCTGGTCAAGGAGGCGCGCCAGCTCGCCGCCGCCGGAGTCAAAGAACTGATACTGATTGCCCAGGACACTACCTACTATGGCCTGGACCTCTACCGCAGGCGCACCCTTTCGCGCCTTATCGACAAACTCTCGGAGATCGACGGGATAGAATGGATAAGGATCCACTATTCCTATCCGGCGGACTTCCCGGAAGACGTCCTGGACCAGCTCGCCTTCAACCCGAAGGTCTGCAAGTACCTCGACATCCCCCTTCAGCATATTTCCGACAAGGTACTATCCAAGATGCGCCGCCACGTAGACGGGGCCTGGACCAGGGAACTGGTGCGGAAACTTCGTGAAAGGGTCCCCGGAGTGGTCCTGAGGACCACCATGATCGTTGGTCATCCGGGCGAAGGGCCGAAGGAGTACGAAGAGCTCTTGGACTTCGTGCGCGAGGCCCGTTTCGAAAGGCTCGGCGCCTTCGAATATTCCCGCGAGGAAGGGACCTACGGAGCTGTCAACTACCGTGACCGCGTGCCCAAGGAAGAGAAGCACCGCCGGCTCGAAGCCCTGATGGAAATCCAGAGTGGCATATCCCTTGCTTTCAACCGTTCAAGGATCGGCAGCGAAGAAAGGGTCCTGGTCGATGACTATTCGGACGGGGTCCTGGTCTGCAGGAGCATGTACGAAAGCCCGGACGTGGACGGCGAGGTCCTCGTCAAGCCCGCGGATGGCCTTTCCGTGGCTCCCGAGAGTCTCCGCGGCAGGTTCATTGACGTGAAAATCACCGGCGCCGGTGAGTACGACCTCATCGGAGAGCCCATTAAATAGAACTATCATGAAAAGAACTTCATTGCTTGGAACACTGATCGCATCGGCATTGCTGGTGCTCGCTTCCTGTTCCCCGCAGGCATTCGTGATCTCGCCTGAGATGAGGGGACCTTCCAAGTCCGGCCTCTACCTTGCCGGAAAGTCCATCGGTGTCGTTTATACGACGGACAAGGACTCCCGTGACACAGAGTTCAATTCCTACCTTGCGAGCGGCTTCGCCTCCCGCCTGGAAGAAGATTATTTCGGCGGCAACCAGCTCGTGGAGCTTTTCCAGATGCCCTATTCCGCCGGGGCGGACTATGCGTCCAGGGACTCCATGGTCAACCTGGTGATGGACACCGGGAAGGATGTTGTCTTCTTTATCGACAAGCCTGAACTTGGAGAGGCCAAGGTCCTTGGTGCCAACAAGGTGGAGGGAACCAACCTGCCCAAGGACTCCTCCTACGTCTCAGTGGCGACTGTCCCTTTCACCACCAGGATATATGTCTATGACTCGATGGGCAAGGAGGACAAGGTGCTTGCATATTCGGGAAGCAAGGAGGTGAGCGCGGAAATCTACAGCGACGGCAGGCAGGATGCGGCGAAACTCGCCCGGAAAGCCTCGACCCTCGTCGCCCCGTCAGCCATGAAGGCCGGCAGCCTTGCAGCGGCTTCCTTCCTCTCTACCTGGAAGCCCGAGCAGTTCTACGTCATCTATTACGACGGAGCCGAGAAGGCCTGGGACAAGGGTGCCGAGTACGCCTACAACTTCAAGTGGAAGGAGGCCATCACCGAGTGGATGAAGCTGGTGAACCACCGCAATGCTGAAAAGCGGGCATGCGCCTGCTACAACGTCGCCCTCGGCTGCTTCATGATGGGCCAGTACAACCTCGCCCTGGAGTGGATAGACCGCTCCGACAAGGACGAGCCCGTCAGCCCTTCCAAGCACCTCAGGACCAAGATCAAGGAATATTCGGGAAGATGAGGGCAGAGTTTGACGTGATCATCATCGGCGGCGGCATCACCGGAGCCGGAACGGCCAGGGATTGCGCCCTGCGGGGACTGAGGGTCCTGCTCGTTGAACGTCACGACATCGCCACAGGCGCCACCGGGCGCAACCACGGGCTCCTCCACAGCGGGGCCCGCTATGCCGTGACCGACCGGGAATCAGCCGCCGAGTGCATAAAGGAGAACATGATCCTGAAGAACATCGCACGCCACTGCGTGGATGACACTTCAGGACTTTTCATAACGCTGCCTGAGGACGACCTTGACTACCAGGCTGTTTTCGTGAAATCGTGCCTGGCAGCCGGCATCAAGGCCGAGGTGATCGACCCCAAGGAGGCCATCCGGATGGAACCTTCGGTCAATCCTTCGCTCATAGGCGCCGTCAAGGTGCCCGACGGGTCGGTCGACCCGTTCCGCCTCTGCGCTTCCAACGTGCTGGACGCCAAGCTCCACGGAGCCAAGGTCCTGGTGTACTCCGAAGTCACGGAGTTCATCAAGGACGGCGATACCGTAAGGGGAGTGAAGGTCCTCGACCACCGCACGGGCGAAGTCTCGGAGTACTATGCTCCCGTGACCGTCAATGCCGGAGGAATATGGGGACACAGGCTCGCCGGCATGGCCGGAGTCAATGTCGGGATGTTCCCGGCTAAGGGTTCTCTCCTCATCTTCGCCCACCGGGTCAACAATGTGGTGATCAACCGCTGCCGGAAGCCGGCCAATGCCGACATCCTGGTCCCGGGAGATACCGTGTGTATCATCGGAACCACTTCTACAAGAGTGCCTTACGAGGAATGTGACAATATGGCTGCGACCCCTGCGGAAGTCGACCTCCTCCTCACCGAGGGAGCCAAGCTTGCCCCCGGACTTGCCCACACCAGGATCCTTCGGGCCTATGCCGGAGTGCGTCCTCTGGTCTCGGCCGACAACGACCCTTCCGGCAGGAACATAAGCCGTGGGATCGTCCTGCTTGACCATGAGGAGCGCGACGGGGTCAAGGGCTTCATCACCATCACCGGAGGTAAGCTCATGACCTACCGCCTGATGGCCCAGATGGCCTCCGACGCTGTCTGCCGCAAGCTCAGGATCAATGCGGACTGCATCACCGCCCGCACTCCGCTGCCCGGTTCGCGGCCCGGAGGACTCGAGAAGGTGGCCAGGAAGATCTGGGAGGTGCCGACTACCGTGCAGAAAGCCGTCGTGGGACGTGTCGGGACACGGGCTGCGACCCTGTCGCCGGAAGACGACTATGCCGGGAGCCTTGTGTGCGAATGCGAGGAAGTCCCTGTCTCCGAGGTAGATGCCGCAATCGAGAGGATGGATGTCCACAACCTTGTGGACCTCCGTCGCCGGACACGCGTCGGGATGGGGACCTGCCAGGGCGAGCTGTGTGCCTGCCGTGCAGCTGGAAGGATGGCGCAAGCGTCTGGATGTACGGCAAAAGCGAGGGCTGACCTGAAGTCTTTCATCAACGAAAGATGGAAGGGCATGTACCCCGTCGGCTGGGGCGACACCCTGAGGGAGAGCGCCTACACCCAGTGGGTTTATTCTGAAGTGTTGGGATTGAACGGAAAGATATGAAATTCGATGTGATACTCATAGGCGGGGGACTTTCCTCCCTGGTGTGCGGCATACGCCTCCAGAAGGCCGGCCGCAGATGCCTGATGGTCTCCGCCGGGCAGAACGCCCTCCATTTCTCGTCCGGAGCTTTCGGCCTGCTGGGCTCCCTGCCGGACGGCACTGCGGTGCAGTACCCGCTCGAGGCCATTCCATCCCTGCCGGCAGGACATCCGTATGCGAAGATCGGGGTAGGGAAGATCGCTGAATATGCGGCCATGGCTCCCGGTTTCTTCGAATCCTGCGGAGTCCATCTGGTAGCCGCCGCTGCCGCTGCCGACCCTGTCCTGAGGTCGGTGCGCAACGGCTTCAGGTTCACTGCGACAGGCACCATGAAACCGGCTTGGCTCGCCATGAGCGAAGTCGCATTCTTCCCCACCGAAGAGGCGCTTCGGGACAGTGACGGAGTCCCCGTGGAGTCGGCGCTGATCGTCAATTTCGCCGGTTTCCTGGATTTCAATGCCCGCTTCATAGCCGAAGGCCTTGAGAAGAACGGCATCAGATGCCGTCTCGAGACCGTGAGGATAGACGATGTCGAGAGGCTCCGGAAGAACCCTTCCGAGATGCGCTCGGTCAACATAGCCCGCGTGATGACGCGGGAACAGAACTGGAAAGGCTTCGCCTACCAGGTCAAGGAACTGATGAAGGGAGAGGACATGGTCGTCCTTCCTGAAGTGTTCGGCCTTGGCGGCGAACTCATCCCGCAGTGGCTTTCCGAGATGATCCCGGCCAAGGTCACCTATGTCGGGACAATGCCTCCGTCAGTCTGCGGAATACGTACCCAGATGCGGCTCAAGGAGGCCTTTGAATCCGCGGGAGGGACTTTCCTTCTCGGAGACGAGGTGCTGGACCCTGAAGTGGAAGACGGCCGCGTGCTGTGCGTGCGGACTTCCAACCTCGGCTCCATGCGCCTTGTGGCGGACAGTTATGTCCTTGCCAGCGGAAACCTTTTCGGCAACGGCCTGACAGCCGCTCCGGGAGAGTTCCGCGAACCTGTCTTCGGCCTGGACGTCGACTATCCCCAGGACCGTAGTGACTGGTACGACCCCGATTTCTTCGCGAAGCAGAACTACATAGGGGTCGGAGTGAAGACAGACGGAGCCTTCCATCCTTACATCGCCGGCAGGGTGGTGGAAAACCTCTATGTGGCCGGGTCCGAAGTCGGCGGCTGCAATTCCCTCGCGGAAGGCAGCGGAGCCGGGGTGGCCATCATGACGGCTTTCAAGGTGGCCGACGGGATTTTGGGCAGGCAGGAGCCGGCCAATGCTTAAACGGGACTCATCTATGCAGGAAAAGAATCTGAGCAGCAATAATTTCGAACAGTGCATCAAGTGTACCATCTGCACGGCCTACTGCCCTGTGGTGGCGGTGAACCCGGCTTATCCGGGCCCGAAGCAGGGTGGCCCTGACGGCGAGAGGCTAAGGCTCAAGAACAAGTATTTCTTCGATGAGAACCTCAAGTACTGCATGAACTGCAAGAGGTGCGAGGTCGCCTGTCCCTCAGGCGTGAAGATAGCCGACTTGATCCACTCTGCGCGCCGCAGGTATTCGGTCGAGACCCCAGGCCTTCGTGACAGGGTGCTCGCCGGAACTGATTTCATGGGAAAGGCGGCGCGTCCCGTGGCTCCGCTGGTCAATGCAGTGATGTCGTCGAAGGTCGTGAAGGATGTCCTGGACGTGATGATGGACATCGACCGCAACCGGAAGTTCCCGAAATACAAGGCGAAAGGCTTTGTCTCCTGGTTCAGGAAGAACGCCCAGGCCAAGCAGGAGGGATATTCCCGGCAGGTGGCTTTCTTCCATGGGTGCTCGACCGAGTTCCAGCATCCGGAGGTGGGGCAGGCCTTCGTCAAGGTGATGAACGCCGTCGGGATCGGGGTTCAGCTACTGGACGAGAAGTGCTGCGGTGTCGCCATGGTCTCCAACGGCCTGTGGGCTGGTGCCGCGAGGCACGCAAGGCACAACGTCTCCGTGTTCAAGGAGGCTGTCGCCAAGGGGCTCCCCATAGTGGGGGTCTCGTCCACTTGCATATTCACGATGCGGGACGAGTATCCCGACATCCTCGAAGTGGACAATTCAGAGGTCCGCGACTCCATCACATTGGTGGAGAGGTATCTCTTCGAGCTTGTCGATTCCGGGCAGGTCAAGCTGGTGTTCAAGAAGGACTACCGGGCAAGGATAGCCTACCATATTCCCTGCCACATGGAGAAACTCGGCTGGAGCCTGTTCACCAAGGCTCTGGTCCAGATGATTCCGGGGGTGTCGCTTACCGTGCTTGACAGCTCGTGCTGCGGCATGGCGGGCACCTATGGCTTCAAGAAGGAGAATTACAAGTACTCGCAGGCGATAGGAGAGCATCTGTTCGGGCAGATCAAGGCGCTTTCGCCGGACTTCGTCTGCTGCGAGTGCGAGACCTGCAAGTGGCAGATCGAGATGTCTACCGGCCGCACGGTGCTGAACCCCATCGTCATCCTTGCCGACGCCCTCGACGTCGACGCAACGATTGCCGCCAACGCCGCACCGGCTGCCGCTGCCGCCCCGGCTGCTGCCGATGCTATTGACGGTTGATGTTGCCCCGGGCTGCCGATGCCGCACTGGTTGCCGCTGCCGCACTGGCTGCCGCTGCCGCACTGGTTGCCGCCGCCGCACCGGCTGCCGAAAGCCACTCAGGCCGCTGCCGCTCCGGCTGTCGACACAACAGCCGCTGTGAATGACTATTGATAGTTGTTACTTGAAGTTACAGATAAGCATGAAAAGGCTACTCCTACCGATTCTCCTGTGCATGGCATTCGGAACTGTCGCCGCGCTTGGAGCGGCCGCCAGTCCGTATCCCGCACCTTGCGACCACCCGCGTCTGTTGTTGCGCTCTGGTGAAGAGAGCACGATCCGCGCCGCCATCGATGCCGACCCTTTGATGAAGGAGGCCTACCTCTCAATCAAGGAATATTCAGACAAGCTGCTCGCCGTCCCTCCCTGCGAGCGCGTAGTCACAGGGAGGCGGCTCCTGTCCGTGTCGCGCGAAGTGCTGCGCAGGGTTTTCTGGCTGGCTATTGTCCACAGGATCGAAGGGAGCGGTGAATATGCGTCCCGGGCAATTGAAGAAATGCTTGCAGTGGCCGCTTATAAGGATTGGAATCCATCGCACTTCCTTGACGTCGCAGAGATGACTGTGGCAATGGCGTTGGGCTACGACTGGCTCTATGGGCAGATGACACCTCCGCAACGCGATTCAGTGCGGAATGCGATAATCGGGAAGGGACTCTCGATGGCTCAGATGCCTCAGTACAACGCTTTCTACCGGATGGCCAGCAACTGGAACCAGGTCTGCAACGCCGGGATGGCCATGGGCGCCCTCGCGGTCTGGGAGGATAATCCCGGGCAGTCTTCCGAACTGCTGGGCAAGTGTCTGGAGACCAATGGTAAAAGCCTGGACAGGTATTCCCCGGAAGGTGCCTATCCGGAAGGATACAGCTACTGGGAGTACGGGTCTTCTTTCCAGATGCTTCTCATTTCATCCCTGGAAAGCGCCTTCGGTTCCGACCTTGGGCTGATGGATGGGCATGACCGGTTCTTCAAGTCCGGGACTTTTATGATGATGATGGGCACTCCTTCGCATCATGTCTACAATTATTTCGACTGCGGAGGCAGGAACAAGTCTTTCATGTTCCCCCTTGCCTGGATGGCCTGGAAGACCGGCGAAAAGGAGTTGCTCTATCCGGAGATCCAGCTGTGCCGTAAGAGAGGGTCCTCGCATCTGTCTTCCGACAGGCTTTTCCCCATGTTCCTGATCTATGGCAGCAGGCTGCTCGCAACCGCTGACGGTGCCTCCGGGACCGTAGCCGTGGCAGCCGGTACCGCCCGCAGTGCCTCCGGGTCCGCAGCCGTGGCCGCCGGCTCGGCCCGCAGTGCCTCCGGGACCGCAGCCGTGGCCGCCGGCTCGGCCCGCAGTGCCTCCGGGACCGCAGCCGTGGCAGCCGGTACCTCCCATAGTGCTTCCGGGAGCATTTCAAGCCTTGCCGACGTCCCCGTGCCGGATCGAAACTACTATGTTTGCTCCGGCCTGGAGCCATTGTTCATATTCAGAAGCGGTTGGACCAGCGAAGGCGATACATATTTCGCCGTCAAGGGGGGATGTGCGACTGACAGCCACGGCCACGTCGATGCCGGGTCGTTCATATTCGAATCCGACGGGGTGGGCTGGGCGCTGGACCTCGGCATGCAGGATTACCACCAACTTGAGAGCAGGGGAGTCGACCTTTGGAATATCCGCCCGGGCAGCCAGCGGTGGGAAGTGTTCCGCATCAGTGAATATTCGCACAACGTCATGACCGTCAATGGTTCCAGGGCAGATGTCAACTTCCGTGCGAACTTCTCCAAGGTCTGGCGGAAGCGCTCGCGCAAAGGTGTGGAAATCCCGATGACCGGTTTTTATGGCGGACAGCTCGATTCCGCCCTCAGGACGGTATGGCTCGACCGGAAGGACAATCTTCACGTCAAGGAGGAGTTCGTGGGAGGTGACTCCACTCGCGTGCTCCGCTGGGTGTTCTGCACTGAGGCTGAATGCCGTATACTCGGTCCCAGCCTAATTGAACTCAAGAAAGACGGCAAGGTCCGTCACCTGCGCATATCCACGCGGCATTATGCCAGCCCGCGTGTCTACGAGGCCAAAGGCAGCTATGACTATGATGCCCCGAACCCGGGCCTGTCCCTTGTGGGCTTTGAAATAAAGCGTGTCCTTCCGCACGAAAAAGTCACCCTCCACTTTACCCTGTCCCGGCCATAGGTGGCTGGGAGTATTCGCTCTTTCAGAAGAGGTTAGCCCGTCATCATTACTTCGGACTGGCCCAGCCATAGGTGGCGCGAGGGTGGCACATCCATGGCTACCGGCGTGGGGTGGATGGCTTGGGGCATCCGGCCGTGGTCATCCAAAAAAATCGGCCGCCGTCGGGCTCCGCGAGGACACGGCGGGTACAACACGGCCGGCTGCGAGGTGCTCCAGGCGGGATCCATCCACGGAAACCGGCCCTTAGTGTGGATGGCTTGACGGTTCGGCGGCCTAAATCACTGGCGAAACTAAATCATTTTCAAATAGCTAACACACCCTTCTTTCGTAATTAGCTACAAATCAATGTATTAAGTTTTATCAACGTGTTAAGTGGGCTTTGTTTTGGGTCACCTTAACACGCTGCAGATTTATAATATATTGACAATGAGATGCTTATCTTTTTGGTGCGTGTTAGCTATTTGAAAAATTGATGTGCAGTCCTGAAAAAAGTTTACCAAAACAGTAAACAAAATGGACGTATACAAGTTGGTTCGCGAGGACGAGCGAAGAACCCTTAAAGCCTACTTCAGTGGTGAGCCGTAAGGCAGGTCCAAGCCGGGGAGGCTGCCCCTCGGGGGCGCTTGGGCGATTGGGAACGCCAGGCAGAAGGCTGCCCTTCGGGTGCTTCTGGGGCGATTGGGAACGCCAGGCAGGAGGCTGTCCCTCGGGGGCGGGAGTGCCTGGTGGAAGGTGACGATCTGGAAATATGAAAAAAAGGTGGGGCCGTAAGCCGGTTTCTGTTTTTGAATCTGCCATTTATCTACGCAACCTACCCCCTGGCATCGGGCGGGCCGCCCTCATCTGCCAGTATATTTGGTCTTGCAGGCCCTGGCGCCGTACCCGGACTGTGTCGCCACAGCCCGTCGTGAGCTCTTGCCTCGCGTTTTCACCCTTGCCGCTACCGTGTCCGTCCTTGCCGAATAATCGGCGGATGTAATGACGTCAGCGGCGGTTGTTTTCTGTTACGGCGCTATGAGATTGCTCCCATCTGGGCTCTCCCCAGCAGGGTGCCCTGTCCTGTCCGGACTTTCCTCACCCTTGGCCGAAGCCTTGCAGCGCGGCAGATCGCCCCACCTTTATTTGCCGCAAATTTAGTAAAAACTATTAATATGCTGTCGTCCGGTGTTTTTTGCAATATGCTGGCGGCCGGTGGTTGGCGGGGATGGTTGCCTGGGGATGGTTGCCTGGTGATGGTTGCGACATGTTGGTGGCTGGTGGAGGAAGGGAGGTCATATTCGTCGCATGGAATATTTTCCTAAATTTGTGGTCTAAAACTTTGATGGCATGAAGAGATTCAGCATAGTTGCATTCGTGTTGCTTGGCGGGCTGGCATTGGCGTGTTCGGCGTGCAGGGATTCCGGTAAGGCGGCGAATCAAGGTAATAAAGACGCAATTGCCGGCATCGGCAACGCCGTGACAAATCCGTCCGGGGCTGCCGAGGCCCCCGCGGCCGGCGGCACGGCGGGCGCCACTGGCGGTACTGCCGGGGCTGACGGTGCCGCTGGCTCCGTGGGCACTGACGGTAAAGCTGGGACAACCGGCGACGAAGGCACCGCCACATCAGGGGCTACCGGCACATCCGCCGCCACCGGCACCGCCACCGGCACATCCGCCGCCACCGGCACCGCTACCGGCACATCCGCAGCCACCGGCACTAGCGGCGCTTCCGGCGCCACCGCCGCCACCGGCACCACCGGCACCACCGGCACGTCGGCTGCTTCACGGAAGAATATTCCCGCCGTCCCGGGACCTGGCTGGCAAGGAAAGCCGAAGGAATATGGGATCAAGGTGGTGAAGGAATATCCCCATGATGAGACGTCCTATACCCAGGGGCTTTTCTTCCAGGGCGACCACCTCATCGAGACCACCGGCCAGAAAGGGGAGTCCACTCTGCGCAAGGTGGACCTGGCGACCGGCAAGGCGCTGAAACGCTTCGACTTCGACCGCAAGTACTTCCTTGAAGGCTCAGTCGAACTCAACGGGAAGATATTCATACTCACATGGTTGAACAAGGTGGCCTTCATCTATGACGCCTCCTCGCTGGAGTATCTCCAGACATTCTCATATCCCCGGGAAGGCTGGGGCCTGACAACTGACGGGGCGCAGCTTATCGCCAGCGACGGGTCCTCGAAGCTGTTCTTCATGGACGAACGCTTCCAACTGAAAAAGACGCTGCAGGTGCGGCTCGACGGCAAGCCGCTGCGCGCCCTCAATGAACTCGAGTGGATCGGCGGCAAGGTCTGGGCGAATGTGTACCTGACCGACATGATCGTGGTCATTGACCCGCAGACGGGGAACGTGGAGGCGAAGATCGACTGCACCGGGCTGCTTCCCGAGGCGCTGCGTGATGAATATACGGATGTCCTCAACGGCATAGCCTTCAATCC
>ONRD01000038.1 GCA_900320185.1 uncultured Bacteroidales bacterium | reverse complement strand
GTGTGGACCTTGGTGTCCATGAAGAGCTTGGCGATCAGGATGACCGCCGGGATGGCGAGGCCGAGGAGGAAGGCCAGGATCAGCATCTTGTTCCTGTCGGGGAAGATGGGGCCCCAGGGTCCTTCCGCCGGGTCTATCATCCTGGCGTTGTTGTCCACCATGGACTGCGTCAGGGCGTTCTCCTCGCGCTTGTTGAGGAGGTACATGTAAAGGCTCTCCTTGATCTTCTGCTGGCGCTCGATGGAAAGGACCTCCTTAGCCTTGATCGGCATCATAGAGAACTGGTCGAGGGCGGTGTTTTCCTGGTTGACCAGGTCGTTCCTCTCCACATAGTAGCCGGCGATGAGGTTCTCCATGTAGCCGACGATGTTCTGCCTCTGGAGCCGCAGCGAAGCATCCATCTCCTTGACGACCGGGCTCTCGGCGCTGCTGGCCTCGATGAGCTTGTCACGGCGGACCTTCATGTTGTTGTAGGTGGTGATGGCCTCGGTGATGGCCCTTTCATCCACGCCGGTGTTGACAGGGATGGGCTCGTTCTCCTTTGACTTGTCGTTGAGGAAGTCCATCAGGTACTCGGCAAGCCTTATCTGGGTCTCGACCCTCACAACCGCGGCATTGCTCTGGCGGCTTTCGTTGAGGTACTTGGTGGCCGCCTCGTTGACGCTCATCACCTTGTGCTGGCTCTTGAAGTTGGCGAGGGCGCCTTCGACATCTCCGAGTTCCTCTTCGATGATCATTATACGCTCGTTGATGAAATTGGCGTTGTTGACCGCAACCTGGTTCTTGTCCCTGATAGCCTGCTTGTTGTACTCGTCCACAAGGGTGTTCAGGACATCCCTCGCCCTCTGTCGGGAGGCATCCTGGAGGGAAAGCTTGAGGATGGATCCCCGCTTGTCGCCCTGGCTTATCCTGAACCTGCCGAGGTAGCCGACTGCCGCCGAACGGGGTGCGACCTTCCTGACACTGATCCTGGTGCCATAGTAACGCTTGGTGTATTTGTCGGTGGGAAGGACTATGAACCTCCCCTGCCTGACGTCGATGGTGTCTCCGAGGTTGCACTTCATGGCCTTGCCGGCCTCCTGGTCAAGGGACAGCCTCACCGTCTTCTCGTCGACCGGAGTCACTCCCATCGAGAAGTAGGTGGTTGAGTCCTTGTTGAACAGGAACTCGACCTCCACAGGGGAATCCTTGTAAAGTTCTATCTCGCGGAGGAAGTCCTTGTAGACATAGCTTACGTTTGCGTTGAGTTCCTTGACCACAAGCGTCATGAGGCTCTTCGAACGGAACTGCAGGATCTCGTTGGAGAGCGTGACCTTGTTGATCATGTTCCCGTAGTTGTTCATGTTCACCGTGGTCTGGGCGTGGCTCGGATCCTTGATGATGACGGTAGCGTCGCTGCGGTACGTGAACGAAGTCTTGGAATACTTGTAGTAGGCATAGCCCACGCAAAGGGCTATGCAGAGCACGAACCAGTACCAGTAACTCAGCAGGTAGTGGAATATGTCCACCAGGTTGATGGAAGAGGAAGTGCTTTTCTTCTCTGTCTTGTTGGCTGTCTGCATGGGACTTTAGTCTTTGTTACCGAGGAGATTGTTTGCCAGGATGACCAGCGAGGTGACGAGCGAGGCTCCGGAGATGATGGTCCCGGCCATGCTCCAGACGAACTGGGCCTCGGGCGTGAGACGTCCTCCGCGGGGCTGGACATAGATTATGTCGTTCTGCTGGAGGTAGAAGACCGGAGAGTCGAAGAACTCCTTCTTGAGGATGTTGACCGAATAGACCTTGCGGACATTGCCCTCGGTACGGATCACCCTGATGTCGTCAAGTTTCTGGTAGTTGGTCAAGACGCTTCCCCTGGCAAGGGCCTTCAGCAGGGTCATGTTGTTGCCCTCGACCGTGAAAGTGCCGCTTCCTCCACCCGTTGAACCGCGGCTGGTGATTATGGTGTACTCGAAATTCTTTATGTCCACCTTGACGATGGGCTCCTTGATGTAGCCTCCGGCCACGATCTCGGCCCGGATCATCTCCTTCACTTCGGCAAGCGTCATCCCGGAAAGCCGCAGGTCTCCAAGGACCGGGAACTCAATGTAGCCGTGCTCGTCGATGAGATAGCCGCGGACGATCGAGGTGTTCTGGCGTTTCTCCATGGAATAGTCGGTGATGAGGGCGTCGATGTTGAGCGCCTCCGTCATGTTGAATGGGACCGCCAGCTGCGGGTCGCTGGAAGAGACCGAAATGTTGACTATGTCCCCGGGCTGCAGCTTGATCTCCGGACGTTCCCTGATGGGGTAGGAGTCGTTGACCACCATGTCGTTGAAGTAGGTGTACTGCTTTGCAGTCATGCATGAGGTCAGGATCGCGGCGAAGACGCCGACAATGGCCAATCTCTCGAGTTTCATTTCTGGTTATAAATTTTTAAAACATTGTCAATCATCATGTCAAAAGTAAACATCCTCTCGTAACGCCTCCTCGCGCCGAGGGAATAATCATGGTACGTCGCCTCATCACCGGTAAGCGACTTTATGGCGCCTGCCAGGGCATCGGCGTCGCAGGGTTCCACGTTGACTCCCGATTCCCCGTCTCCGTTCACCCAGGAGACCCCGGAACCAGGGATCTTCGTAGCAACTACAGGCTTGCCGCAAGACATCGCCTCGACCTGGACTATGGCGAATGCTTCCGTTTTCCAGATCGAACTGAGGACGAAAAGGTCGCAGGCTCCGTACCATGCCGACACGTCTTCATTGCTCAAGTATCCTTGCAAATATACTATATTTTCTACGTTTTCCGCAACTATCAAGGCATTTAGTTCATCCCTGAGCGGTCCCCCGCCGCCTATCACCACGCGGTAGCCGTCGCCAAGGGACCTGGCCGCCGCGACAAGGTACGCATATCCCTTGTACCCGACAAGGCGTCCGAGGGAGAAGACTATCTTCTTCCCCGGGAAACGCGCGCGCAAGGCTGCAGCCCTTGCGGGGTCATATTCAACGGGCCTTACCCCGATGGGAACCCAGGCTACCTTGTCCTGGAATGCGGCAAGGTGCGGAGACTCGTGGACATAGACCGGGGTGGTGCCAACCACTTTCCACGCCCGCCGGAGCATCCAGTCCTGCAAAGGCTTGTAGAACCAGAACAGGAGCCTCTGCTTGAGGATGTCGGAGTGCCAGTGGACGATGACCTTCCCCTTGAAGCCACTCAGCCTCAGGGCAAGGGCCGCCATGGGATCCGGATGGTGGACGTGCACGATGTCGTAGTCGCCGCGGTGGGAGCGGAGCCAGCGCACCATCGCCGGGGAGATCATGGTAGCGGCCTTCTTGGCCAGGGCCGGGACACATATCACCCTCCCGTGGGGGTTGAGGCGTATCACAGTGTTCCGCCCTTCCCTGACCGCCATGGACTTGTGCTCCTCGTCCACGTCGTCGGAAGGCAGCATGGCGCAGAGCATGTCGCAGTCGACTCCGCGCAGGGAAAGCCCCTCCGTGAAATCCCACATGACCTTCTCGACGCCTCCGCGGATCGGGTAGAACTTACCTAACTGAAGGATTCTCATAAAGAAGGATATCAAACAATTGTTTCCAGCCTGATGCATAGGGAAGGCCTGGGCGGCATTCGGTCCCGGCCTGGGGTGAAGGCTTGAAACCGCCATCCATGACCGATTTCATGAGTGAGGCCAGTTCCCTTGGATCGGCAACCTTGAAGAAGGCCGTCCGGAGCGATCCGGCCGCCGTTTCGTGTGAATATGGAAGGTCCGCCAGGAGCATCGGTTTCCTGGTCGCCTTGAACTCCGAGATGGGCAGTCCCCAGGTCTCGACGCGTGAAGGGAAGACAAGGCAGGCGGCCTCCGCATAAGCCCTCCCCAGGTCCTCCCTGGAAAGGAAGCCTGCGAATTCCACGGACCCCACCCCGCCCCACTTCGAATGCAGCCAGGCGGCGTAGCGGTTCTCGTCGCCACGCACTGTCAGCAAGACCTTGAACCGGCCGGGGCCGACCTCGGTCTCGAGGATTCGCGCGGCTTCGCAAAGGGTCTCGAAATTTTTGTGGCAGTCGGGTGTGGAAGGGTAGAAAAAAACAGGGACGCCGCTTTCCACGACGGATCCGGAAGGTATGGGGAAAGGCTTGAACTGCGGCGGCGCCACAATTATCCTGTCGGCGGAAACACCTGTGAGAGAAGATATTCCGTCGCGGAACCAGTCCTGCTGTACCACGAGCCAGTCGTTCCTCCGGACATTGATCCTGTAGGCGTACTTCGTCAGGTGGGCGAACAGGGGGATCTTGGGATCCATCTTCCAGTCCCGCGGTATCGTCTTGAGGAAAGGGAAGGAAGTATGGCAATAGACCGCCCTGTGCCGGGCTCTCACGTTCGGGGTCGTATCGTGCAGAGAGAACCACAGGTAAGGCTCCTGCGGCATCCTGCGGGATATCTTCCCGAGGGTGTGGTACTCGCACCAAAGCCTCCTGCCCCACCCCTTTGCGCTCCACGGGATCTCGATGTAGCCTATCCCAGGGAAATCGCAAAGGCGCCGGTCGTGGACGATCGCGGTGACATCGAGGTCGTCACGTCCGGAAAGATAGCCCAGGCACTCCCGCAGGACCGTGAGAGTGCCTCCCTTGCGGATGTTCACCGCAGAGACTACTACAGGCTTTCGAACAGTTCCTTCCATTTTTCCATCACGGCTTCTTCGCTCCAGCGGCCGGACATCCTGTAAGCCTGGCCTCCCATATCCCTGAGCATGTCAGGGTCTTCCATCAGCCGGAGGAGGGATTCCGCAAAACGGGGGACGTCCCCTTCCGGGACCAGCAGGCCGTTCACCCCGTCCTCTATCACGTCCCTGGGGCCGCACTTGCACTCGAAGCAGACCGAAGGCACCCCTGCCGACTGGGACTCAAGGAGCACCATCGGCAAGCCTTCATAGCGCGAGGGAAGGGCTATGATGGACGTGTCCATGTACAGAGACTTGACATCATCGGTCCAGCCGTCCAGGAAGACTGTCGACCCGATCCCATATTCCTCGACCTGCCTCTCGAGAGAGGGGCGCATCTCGCCGTCGCCGACCAGGTGGAGCTGCCACCCGAGGGCGTCCCTGCCCACCTTGTCGCAGACCAGCCTCCACGCCTCCAGCAGCATGTCAAGGCCTTTCTGGCGGGAATACCTTCCAAGCGCCACGACCTTCCTGGAAGACAGCGGAGCCGGTGCCGGGAAGGTAAAGGTGCGGGCGTTCGGGATCACGGTGATGTTGTCAAGGCCTTTCCAAAAGGCGCGGTCTTCCTCCGTGAGCACCACGAACCTGTCGAAGCGGGACGCATTGCGAAGGTCTGAGCGGCTCCTCAGCCTGTCGGCAAGGGCCCACAGGCCCTTCCTGCCATACTGCAGCCTCTTGAAACGGGAGAAATGGATCTCCAGTACCTTCCTGCTCCCGTCCTTTATCTTTGGAAGGAAGGTTTCCTCCCCGCAGAACATGGACACCACCACGTCGGCTTTTTCGGCCATGAGAAGGGATTCGAGGCGTTTGCGGTGGAGACGCTGCTTCATGGGATAATGGACCAGTTTATCGAGGAAGGAGCCGCCGTTGTTGTCCTCGTAGCCTACCGCCAGGTCCGTGAACCTCACGGAGGGATCGAAACTGAAGGCGGAGGGTCTCCCCTTCTGCTCCGTAGTGACGACAAGGATATCGTGTCCCATCGCGGCAAGGGCCCTAGTCTTGTTGGCAAGCACCCTTTCCATACCGGCGGGACGGTAGGTCCCGGCTATGCAGTAGATTATCTTCATGCGAGAGTCAGTCTCTGCGGATCAGTCCCTTGGAAGCCTCCTCATCGATGTCCCAGTCGGGGATGTCGTCCTCCGCAGTCCCGTCCCCTTCCATCAGGGCCACGACGAAATAGATCGCCAGGGCGACGAAGACGTCTGTCGCCACCTTTGTCCACACTACGAGTCCCACTACCAGCACCAGGAGGAAGAGGAACTTGTACTCCGGAATGATCCTGGCGGTGGCGACGGCGGTGTAGACCATCACGGCCGTGATGGCAAGGAGTCCCGGGATGCCGAAGTAGAAGAGGAAACGGCAGTAGCCGATGTCTGTTCCCTTATAGAATCCCGACTGGGTGTCCTGTCCGAGGAAGTTCACGTCGCCTATCGCGCTGTTGAAATAGCCGTCTCCGATGAGCCAGGTCTTGAGGTTGTCGGGGAAGACCACCATTTTTTCGAGCATGTCGTTGGAGGACACATGCCACTCCCCTGTCTCGACCAGGGAGAAGAAGCCCTCGAACGCGAACCTCAGCTGCTCGTTCACCCAGGGGCTGGTGTTGTAGAGGAAGACCAGGACCGGGACCCCGACAAGGAGTATTCCGGTCATGACGCCGAGGAGACGCATCCTCGAGGAGGCCTGCCTGATGGTAGGCTGCACGAGGACGAAGAGGAGCCAGGCAAGTCCGATGCCGGCACCGACGATGGTGGTCCTGGCGATCATGTTGCCGACCACAGTGATGAAGAAGAACGAGAAGATGTAGGTGAGCATCCTGGGCAGCTTCATATTCTCCTTGGTAACTCCCAGCAGGACGGATATCGCCACCAGGACCGTTGAGAAACGGCTTCCTGCAGTGTCCAGCGAGGCGCCGACCCCATAGAGCCTGTGATTCTCGGTAAGTCCCTCCTGGGCCTGTTCCACGAAGGAATCCACGAATGTCTTGACCGGCATGACATTGTCGATGAGGAGGGCCATCACGCACTGGTACACGCACACGGCGGTAAGGTAGCCGACGATCAGGCGCACGTCCAGGCGGCCGTGTACCCACTTGATCACGTTGCAGACCACGAAGGCGGCGCTGAGCCAGACGGCCGCCGAGGCCACATAGGAGACATAGGTGTAGTCCGATGTCTGGTTGTAGGTGACGGAGATGAATCCGATGATGGACACCATCGAGGAGATCATCATCACTATCAGCAGCGGCCTCGGGATGTTGGTGGACTTCTCCTTCATCAGGTAGCCCGCGGCAATGACCAGGCCGACGGCGGCCATCGCCATCTTGGTGTTGATGCCGGGAAACCAAACGAACTCGATCGGGAAAAAGTACATGCTGACCACGAACATGACCAGCAGTTCTACGAATATCATCATGGCTGTCTGTATCTCAAACCGTAATAAACCTTGTTGACCAGGAAATTGTAAACCGACAGGACAGGGTACAACTTTTTCTTCCCGAGCCAGAGGATGGCCTTGGTGCGCAGCGGCATGGCATCGTTGGCGAAGATGTCCCCGAAGGCTTCAGGGTACTTTTGCTCCCAGAATTCGGCCATCTCCCAGCGGCCGTTGGTAAGGCAAGGGATGACCAGGCTCAGCTTGAAAAGGGAAAGGTACTTTTCCTTCTCGCTGAAATCGCAGCCCTCGAGATAGGCCACCGTCCTGTCAAAATTGTGCTGGAAATCAGTCATGTGCCTTTCGGAAACCGTGTTGGTGAAGGCGTTTGGGTTGGACTTGACGTAGTGATAGCCGGCATGGGGGACATGCACGGCCCCGACGGAACGGGCGGCAAGCATTATCATGGTGGTGTCCTCCCCCATTCCGTGCCCCGCCGGAAAAACGATCCCGCTGCGGACATAGACATCCCTGCGGACCAGCTTGTTCCAGACGTTGAACTTCATGTTGCCTGCAAGGAAACCTTTCTTCAGCATCTCTTCCGCGGAGGCGTAGGTGGGATTGCCCATGTATCTCTCACTCCCGGGAAATGTCAGGAAGAAGTCGCAGTAGGCGTAGTCGGCTCCTGCGCCGACGGCCGCCGAGTACATCTTCTCCAGAATACCCGGTTCCAGCCAGTCGTCGCTGTCGCAGTGGTAGATGTACTCTCCCCTGGCCTGTGCAAGGCCCGTGTTGCGGGCTGCGGGAAGACCTTTGTTGACCTCATGGGTAAGGATCCGCACATCGGCTCCCGGATGCCTGGCGATCACTTCCTCCAGGACTGCGCGGCTGCCGTCCGGGGAGGCGTCGTCCACGAATATGATCTCGAGATCGTCAATTGTCTGGGACAGAAGTGATTCCGCGCACCTGCCAATGAAGCGCTCGACATTGTAGAAAGGGACTATCGCACTGACTTTAGGCATCACAGGAAAAGGGCAGCGAGTTTCATGATCCATTGCTTGGCGACGCTGAAACCGTACTCTCCGGAAGGTTTCAGCGAACGTAGCATCCTTGCAATATAAGGGTATCTTCCGAATATTCCAAAATTCCTTGCCGCAAGGGCGAACCAGCCTGCGCGAAGGGCAAGCACCCTTGAAGCCAGGATACCGCCTGCGGCGGCCGGCGGATCGACCGGGCCGTACAGCGACTCATGGAGCAGGGCCATGTTCTCGGACGATTCGTATTTCTGGATGCGAACCTTGCCGCTGGTGATGGAACCGCTGACCGACATACGGTAATGGTAGAGCTGCTCCGGGAGATGAACGGTTGAACGCGACGCAGCAAGAAGCTGGGCCACTACCACCAGGTCGTCCCTCATGCCGAAGGCCGGCCAGGCCCGGACGCTGTCGAAAAGGGACCTGCGTATCAACTTGTTCCAGTAGTAACCGTGGAAGCCCACGCCGTTGTAAAGGTCCCTGTACAGATCCTCCGGGGCCGCATATTCCTTCTCGGAGACAGTCTCCGTCCGGTCCGGATATTCAAGGAAATAGTCGCAGTAGACGATGTCCGCCCGCGTCCGAAGCATGCAGCCGACCAGGCTCTCCACCATCCTCTCCTCCACCCAGTCGTCGGAATCGACCTGGAGGACGAAATCGCCCGTCACCTGCTCCATTCCCTTCCTGCGGGCAGCGCAGACCCCTTGGTTCTCCTGCCTGACGACCAGGACCTTACGGTCCGGATAGCCGGCGGCGACCGAACGGATCTTCCCGACCGAGTCGTCGGGGCTTCCGTCGTCGACGAAGACGAATTCGATCTCCCGGTAGGTCTGCTCCATGAGGCTCCGCACGCACCTTTCGATGGTGGCGGAAGCCTTGTACACGGGCACTACTACTGAGACGAGAGGCTTATCCGAGTTCATTGGTAGAGGGGTCGTCGATGTCCTGCCAGATGCCTTGCCTTGCGAGCCTCGCCGGAGCACCGGCAAGCAGGGAGCACTCAGGGACTTGGTATAAGGTGTTCAGCACCGACCTTGCCGCGACTATGCAGCGAGGCGGAATGGCCGTCCCCTTGAGAGTCAGCACCTGCGAACACAGCCAGGAATGGTGGCCAATGCTGACCGGTGCGACGGCGGTCCCGACAAAGGCTCCGGACTCGTCCTTGATCCGGTGGAAGTCGGTGTCGACGATGGTGTTCTCCCAGCCTACAAGGACCTTGTCGCCGATGGTGACGCTCCGGTGGCATACCAGCTTCAGGGAGGCCGTGCAGAGCACTCCGTCGCCGAATTCGAGCCGGCCTCCTTCCTCGACCCTTATCCTTGAGTCGTTCCCGATGATGCAGTTCCCGCGGAAGACCACTTCTCCTCCCCTGTTGTCCCAGAGGAAGCCAGAGTTCGGGTAAACGGTCTCGATGAGGAATCCGAGCCTCACCATCCCGGGGCGCACGGGACCGTCGCCGAGGGAGACCTTCCCCTTGCATGAGTGGAAACGGGGCTTGTAGAGCAGGATGGGCAGCTTCACAGCCTGCCTGAAAGGGAGATAGCGGAAATTGAACCAGACGGTCGGGATAATCGACCGCAGGATCCGGAATGTGCCTTTAGCGGATTTCATGGGACTGGAAGGCTATGAGAGCAGTTTCTTGAATGGACGGCTGCCCCTGATGCGGTCGCAGACGAACTTGTAGGCGAACGCGACCACGAGCACAGTGACAAGATAGCACGCCAGGTAAAGGGCGCCGGAGAGGTGAAGATGCGGGTTGAGCACGAAATACGTCCTCTTTACGAGGGTGTGGACAATGAATATGTGCAAGGAGATGCCTCCGAGCCTGTTCCACAATTCGTTCCTGAATATCCTGGAAAAGAAAGACCGGGGATCGAAAGCCTGCACTATGACGATGGAGAACAGGACGACGAAAAGGAAGCCGTTGACGTTGTCCAGGAACATCAGGAAGACGCTCAGCGGGAAGGCCACCAGGGAGGCTGCATCAAGTACGACGGAATGCCCAGGGCGGTTTTCCATGTACCAGCCGAGCATGACTCCGACCGACAGGCCGGCCATGCCGCGGATCATCGAATGGCCGTCGGCCCACTGCTCGAGGGAAGGCGAACAGTGGAGCAGGAAACAGTAGCCTCCGAATATCAGGGCCGGGAGGATGAACTTCAGGCCCAGGTCCTTAACCTTGAGGAAGGAATACACCAACACACTGGCGTAGAGGAGCACGCAGAGGAACCATGTCGGGGTGTTGAAGTTGGAGATGCTGTCGTGCAGCGGCAGCACCTGGTTCAGGAGGAGCACCTCCCAGAGGACGTGCTGGAGGCCTTCAGAGACCGGATGGTTGGCGACCAGCCCGGGGGTCCGCATGAGGATCAGGATGAAAAGCCAGAGATAGACCTCCAGTGCGAAGCGCTTGAACCTGCCGATACCGTACTCCACGACAGGGAGGTTCTTCTTCCTGAAAGACCTGTACATGAACACTCCGGAGAGGATGAAGAAGAACTCGACCACGGCATAGCCGCACTTCAGGCCTATGGGCACATAATTGAAGTGCCACATGGCAAGGACCATGATGAAGAAGAACC
This sequence comes from uncultured Bacteroidales bacterium, assembly GCA_900320185.1. Classification (GTDB taxonomy): domain Bacteria; phylum Bacteroidota; class Bacteroidia; order Bacteroidales; family UBA932; genus Cryptobacteroides. The sequence goes on along the minus strand of ONRD01000038.1, from coordinate 4,577 downwards.
TGAAGAATGAGACTGGCTTTAACATGAATGGTAGTCGTTTTTCCGTGCTGTCATTTTACGTGCTTCCTGTCGTAAGGGTACCTGAGCAGGAGCTTCAGCCGCTTGGACAGGGTCAGCCTGTCAAGGAGCAGGGACTCATCGTCCCAGAACCTGTAGCAGAACTCCTCGTCGAACCAGAGGGACTTGCGGTAGTACTCCCACCATATGTCCATGTTGAGGCAGGCTTTCCGCCATGGCTTGGTGCCGTTGTAGTGGACGATGCCCTGCCTGAGGGCCCTCCTTGTCACTTCTTCGGGGAACAAGGCGGCGAACTCGCGGGGCTTGTTCATCATCAGGTAGTAGAGTTGGACGGTCATGCAGAACGACGGGTCCAGGGGCAGGATGCGACCGTTGCAGGCGATGTTCATGATGTCCATGTCCTGCTGGAAATACTTCTTCTTCCCCATCTCGCGGAAGACGTCGGTCATGGCGTCGCACCTCAGCAGGGCGGCGTTGATAACGAGGTTGCCTGCGTAGAAATAGCCCCTGGCCGGGTCGAGGCCGAGCGAGGCTACATATTCACGGGCCTCGGGCCTGAGGGCGGAGCAGTTGTCCACAGCTGCGAAATAGTTGTCGCCGAGATCGGTCTCCAGGAAACGGGCCTGGTCCTCGCGGAAGACCACATCGACGTCCGAGTAGAGGACCTTGTCGTACTCGGGCAGCACGTCCGGGACGATCAGCTTGTAATAGGTCGCTTCAGTTATGCCGCGGATCTCATGGGCCCCGGAGAAGGCTCCCTCGACGTCGCGGAATGTAAGCCGGCAGTTGGGATAGACTCCCGGGAGGTCGTTCAGCCTGGAAGAAGAGAAGTCGGAGCCTGATCCGTGCAGGATGAATATGTCGTAGAAAGTGTCCGGAGCCGCATTCTCAAGCAAGGAAGTAAGGCAGACTCCTGCCGGCATCTCGAACCGGTTGTCAAAGGCAAATACTATCGGGACCGTCTTCATCTCAGTCAAGTACGTAAGCGTCGTAATAATGCACCGAGACCCTTTTTTCAACGGGGGGGGGCTGCATATAGTCACCATATACATGTCTCAAGAAACGGTCGTAGCCGGCGATGGCCTTGTACTTCCGGCCCTCGAACACGAGATCGGTGAAGCCTCCGCGGAACACCTCCTTCTCCATCACTTCGCGGAATAGGTAGCCGCCGAGCATTCCGCCTTCCAGGGGAGTTTCCTGTCCTTTGTACGATGAAGCCAGGGAGTCGATCCCGGCCTTGAGGTGGAGGATGCTGTGGAAATACGGGGAAGGTCTTGTAATACGGGGCTATGGCGGCGAGAAGCTCCCTTTTCCGCCGTATCTCGTCACAGACTGTGTGCTCGGCGTCGGCTGGGAACATGTCCATCGGGAAGATGTCGATGTTTATGCCCCAGAGTTCCCTCCCGAAGACAGTGTCCTTCATCATGGTACCTTTACGCACCACCTTGACGAACAGTTCGTTGCACCAGTCGGCCTTCCGGAGTTCCAGTACCTCGCACTTGTCGGACCGGAATGTCCGGATGAAGCGCTCGTAGTCGTCGCGCTCCATCATCAGGTCGATGTCGTCGTCCCATGGGATGTAGCCACCATGGCGGAGGGCACCGATCAGGGTGCCGAAACTGATGGAATAGCCGATGCCACTGCTCTCGCAGAATGCATGGATGTCGTCCAGGATCTCAAGCTGGATACTTTTCAGTTCTTCTTTGTCAACCTTTCGCATATTTCCTTGATTATGGAAGGATACCTTCCCATGTCGAACTTCCTGGCAAAAAGTGCCTCCGACGCCATCAGGGCACCAAGATCGGAGGGATCGGCACCCCAGGTGTACGGTCCTCCCCTTTCCCAGTCTATCGCCCTAAGGCAGCCTTTGAACTCATCGTCGGTGCAGTAGATGCGCTCCCGGAGCGGAGAATTCCAGAGCCAGGTCTGGATGAAATACTCGTCGGGGCATTTGGTGTGGGAGCAGCGTCGCAGTATGACCTTTTCATTGTCCAGGAGGAGCCTGGCGCAGGCATCGGTCACGCTCACCCACTGGGTGCCTTTCCGGATCTCTCCGGCGCCGGTACGCGAAGGAAGCAGGGCGTTTGCCACTGCCTCAGCGGCCTTCCTGAAACCCCGCACCCAGACGGATCCCGACTTGTAGCGCCGGGTCAGGAAGTGGTAACGGTCGAACCGTGCTTCCATGGTACGCTCCCGAGGGATGAAGCCGACGAACTCCTTCTCCTGATTGCCGTCGCAGAAAGAATGGATGCTTTCGTTGGACTTTATCGGCAGGTCCGCCCCGGAAAGAAGGTGGTAACGCGCATAAGGGCCGCTGCGCCGTGCTTCCCTGAAGAGAAGCAACTCGCACCTGACCATGCTCACGTCCATCCATCGGACGTCCAGCCTTTCCTCCAGGATGCGTAGTCCGGCCCTGGAGACATGCAACTCCGGGAGCGCACCGGCCTTCCTGTCCACGTGGAGGAATATGTCGTTGCGCGGGTCGTCCAGCAGGTCCAGGAGGACCTGCAGCTGTTCGAAGCCGCCGTGGGCGATTATGAGGAATGCGTGCTTCATGCCGTGACGGGTCCTCGCCTGGCGAAACGGCCGAAAAGCCCGTGCCTGATGCCTCTGAATATGCTTGCGAACTTCCTGACTTTCTGCTTCTCTCCCAGCAGTATGCCCCTGAAATAGTGCAGAGAATAATGGATGATGCTCTTGAGGCAGGGGTTGTCCTTGTACTCGCGCCTCATCCAGAACATGTTACGGAAGATGAAATAGTACACCTGGGGCGAATAGTCGGCCGTCGTCCAGCCGAAGGCGATCTTCCTGCCGTGGCCCAGCTGGTGCTTCAGGTAGCTTCCGGTCAGGACCTTTATCGAAAAGCCGTTGCGGACCGCCCTGCAGCAGAACTCACTGTCCAGCCAGTAGATCTGGTAATCCTCCCTGAAACCTCCCAGCTTTGAGCATGCCTTGACGTTGCAAAGGGAGCCGCTTGTCATCACGAAATCGACCGGAAGAATATCCCGGTCCACCGGGAACTGCCCGTTGGGGTTTGGAGCATAGATCGCCACGTCGTCTTCATGAAGGGAAAGGGCCTTGCCAAGGAAAGCCCCGAAGTCGCTCCAACGGCTGTCTTGGTCCATCGTCAGAAGGTAGTCGAAACCGTTGTCCATCGCCCAGCGCAACGCATGGTTGTAAGGCTTGGCAAGATAGGCATTGCTGCAGTCCCCGCAGAGCTCGACCTTCCCTTCGAGATCCTCAGGGATGTCGAAGCCAAGTTCCGAGTTCCTCCAAAGAAGGACTTTGTCCACGAATGGAGCATATGACCTCAGATTTCCGAGGAACTCCTCCTCGGAAGGGTTGAAAGCAACAACTATCGCGACGGTTTTCATTTGGTGGGAGGGGCTACATCGAACGGTTCAGGAGGGTGTACACCCTGAAATACACAGCCAGGAAATTGAGTTTCCGGCGACGGCTTATCTTCTTGGCAAACAGAATCTTCCAGTCGATCTCAGGATAAGTGGAACGCCAGAGACGGTACACTTCTTTCTCTTGGATGAGCCTCATCAGGTGCATCCGGACATGGTACTTGAGGTTTATAACCTCCGAAGAGTTCTCGGGGAAGATAGAGTTCTCTCTTATGAATCCCAGGATAATGTCCACGTTCGCCTTCGACTGGCGGAACCTGCCCAGGATGTTTTCCTTTCCCTGAACGTTGCAGATGGAAGTCTCATTGGTCACATAGTAATAGAGAGGTCGGTCGACGAAACCTATTTTCTTCGCTTTGTAAGTAGTCTGGGCCGTCAGGACCATGTCCTCACCCATGTCCCCGGCAGGATACACAACACCATCGTAAAGGGAACGGAGAGTGATCTTCGGCCAAAGGCTCCAGCTCATCCTTTCCATCATCATGGCGGAAAGAGCGTCCTGGGTAAATTGCTGCCTTTTTACACTCACCTGCTCTCCAAAGGTCCTGTAGTAGTTGCAGATCACCACGTCGCAGCCATCGGATTCTGCCTTTTCGAGGAGCAGGCAGTACATCTGGGGATCCACATAGTCGTCACTGTCGCACCAGCCGACAAAATCCCCGATGACATTCTTAAGGCCGGTTATCCGCGCAGCAGCCGAACCGGAATTCTTCTCATGCCGTATGACCTTGACCTGGGACCGCCTTCCGGGGAAAGCGTCAAGGACCTCCCCGAGCACCTCGATGCTCCTGTCCGGGGAGGCATCGTCGACAAAGACGAACTCCATGTCCCCGAGAGTCTGTCCGAAAAGGCTTTCGGCGCACTTCCGGATGTAAGGCTCGGACTTATAGACAGGGATTATCACAGAGACTTTGGGCATGGCTTCATATTTTACTTCGTATCCATCTTGAGAGCCTGTCCACGATCATGGCGATCGGGATTGTCAGTGCAATGCTCAAGAACATCTGCAAAACAGGGATGTCCACGAAACCTTTCACATAACGCAGTATGAAAGTTTCATGCAGGAGATAGAGCTCCCAGGTAAGCGCCCCAAGGAAACCGAATGCCATGTTCAGCCATCCTGCATTCCTTGCACACGCCTCAAACAAC
>ONRD01000005.1 GCA_900320185.1 uncultured Bacteroidales bacterium | reverse complement strand
TAAGCTCATCCGCGCCGATGGTACTGACCCACCAGTTGGGAGAGTAGGTCGCCGCCGTTCTTAGGGAGTCCGTCACAGACACAGGTCTGCGACGGACTCTTTCTTTTTATGCCGGCACGGGCATGCGATTGTGAGCCCTTTCTTCAGAGTATGAAAATATTTGTTATATTTGTTTTCATGAAACAAATGGTTTTCTTATTCCTTGCCCTTGCTATCCTGGCTTTCCCAGCTGCAGCCAAGCCGGCATCTTCGATTTCAGTTTCCCATCTCGAATCTGAATTCCAGACAGATCCAATCGGTATAGATTACGCTCCTCAGCTGAGCTGGCGGCTTGCGGGCACCGGCGTCGACATCATGCAGACAGCGTACCGCGTCCTTGTAGCCACTTCTGAAGATATCCTGTCCGAGGACAGGGGAGATGTCTGGGACAGCGGCGTGGTCGAGTCATCGCAGTCTACCTGTATTTCGACGGAGGGGCTGCCTTTCCAGAGCCGTGTGCGTTATTTCTGGAAAGTGAAAGTGTGGACCGGCAGCCTCGAATCCCAGTGGTCGGAACCTTCTTCGTTCGAAATGGGGCTGCTCCATCCTGAAGACTGGCACGGGGGATGGATCGGATATGTTCCGGGCATCGCCGGCAGGGTGCTCTATTTCAAGGGATCGCTTCATCTCGCCAAGCCGGTGGCAAGGGCCCGCGCATATGTTGCCGGGATCGGCTACCATACCCTTTATGTCAACCGCAAGCGTGTCGGCGACCATGTACTCGACCCCGCCCAAAGCACCTACAGCAAGAGGGTTTATTATGAAACCTACGATCTGGGTCCGTACCTGGCCCAGGGAGGCAATGGAATAGTCATACCTGTGGCCCCCGGATGGCTGGGAACCCCCAGACTCAAGGTCCAGGTGGAAGTGTTCTACACGGACGGGACCTTCGATGTCCTCAACACGGATGCCTTCCGCCACGTTATTGCAGGCCCGACCCTGTACTCGACCATATTCGATGGCGAGGCATACGATGCCCGCGAGGACAGTGACGACATCTGGAAGTTTGCTACCCCTCCCGGCCTGATGGACGAGCGCTGGGCATGGGCACACAATACGGACGACCCTGTCGGTGAGTTGCATTCCGCCCGTGTGGAGCCGATCAGGATAGTGGAAGAGATCGAACCGGTTTTGCTTGGCGAGCCCAAGCCCGGGGTCTATGTGTTCGATGCAGGCCGGAACCTGGCTGGCTGGGTTGCGCTCAAAGTCCGGGCGGAATCAGGAAGGACGGTGAGACTGTTCTTTGCCGAGACACTGCATGAGGACGGCTCCGTCAACCAGGAGAACCTGCGGAACGCCAAGTCCATGGACAGTTACACTTGCGCCGGGACCGGCGAGGAGGCATGGGAGCCTTCTTTTACATACCATGGGTTCAGGTATTTCCAAGTAGAAGGTCTTCCTTACAGGCCATCCGAAGGTGATTTCACGGTAAAGGTGGTCCGAACCGACGTTCCGGTCGTAGGAAACTTCTCATGTTCAGATGACCTCGTGAACAGGATCCATCGCATGGCCTTCAACACCGAGGCCAGCAACCTTCACAGCGTGCCGACTGACTGCCCTCAGCGCGACGAGCGCATGGGTTGGCTCAACGACTTGACTGTCAGCCATGAAATTGCCGCCTACAATTTCAACATGGCCCGTTTCTTCCCCAAATTCGCCCAAGACATCACCGACACCCAGGACGCTGCCGGGACGATTACCTGTGTCGCTCCGTTCCGTTTCGGCATGCGCCCGGCCGACCCCGTCTGCGCCAGCTACCTGTTGCTTCCTGTGCGTGCGTGCGAATTCTATGGGAACCGTCAGGCAATCGCCGACCAGTTCGACGGCATGAAGGCCTGGACCGATTATCTGGCCTCCCGCACCAAGGATGGGATAGTCCAGTACAGCTATTACGGCGACTGGTGTCCTCCACGTGACTTCCTCCTTGATCCGAACGGTTCCGGGGTTTCCCGTGACACGCCCGGCCTGATGATATCCACGGGGTATCTTTTCCTCTGCCAGCGTCTTGTCTCCAGGATGGCCCGTATGCTGGGCAGGGAGGATGTGGCGAAGGAATATGAAGGCAAGGCTGACCTTACCCGCCAGGCCTTCAACCGGGAGTACTGGAACGACGGGACAGGTGGTTATGCCTCCAACAACCAGGCTTCCAATGCCTTTGCGCTGTATCTCGGCATGCCGGACGAGGCAATGGCCGCCCGTGCCATGGAAAACCTGGCAGCTGATGTCAGGGAACGTGGCTATCACCTTACCACAGGCAACCTCTGTACAAAGTACCTCCTCGATGTCCTTGCGGATGGAGGACACGTCGACGAAGCATGGGGCATCGTCACCCAGACGACATATCCAAGCTGGGGCTACATGCTCTCGAAAGGAGCCACGACGGTGTGGGAGCGCTGGGAGTACCTGACCGGCGGTGCGATGAATTCCCATAACCATCCGATGATGGCTACCGTCGATGCATGGTTCTACCGCCACCTGCTTGGCATCAGCCCTGATTTCGACCATCCCGGTTTCGAGAAGTTCACTCTCAAGCCAAGCATCCCCGCCACCCTGGAGTGGGCAGAAGGCAGCATCGAGACCGTCAAGGGACTGATCTCATCATCCTGGAAACGGAAAGGGAACCGTCTGGAGTGGACAGTTGACATACCGGCCAACACCCAGGCGATGGTGTATGTCCCTTCGGCTGATGGCTCCAGCGTGGCCTGCAACGGCAAACGTGTCAAGGCGGTGGCCGAAAACGGCTATACCGCATTGACCCTCGGCTCCGGCCGCTATGTTTTCAGGAGCCGGTTGAAATAGAGTCCTCCAATGTTTCCCGTTTTTCGACGATAACGATATTTACAGCCATATGAAGTGTCCAGCAATCTCTCTTTTCATGGCAGCATTGATGTTCTTGCACTCCGGATGCAAGCCTGCCGCCGTTGATGGTCCTGCCAACGAAGATCCTGCACCGGTGGTGCCTGGGACCGAACCGGAAGCCGGGAAGCAGTCCTTCACTTTCCGTCTGATGTCTTTCAACATACTTCAGTCAAAGGACGAAGCAGAAGGGCACCAGTGGGAAGAGTACAGGGCGGAACCATGCAAGGCCATGTTCAAGGAGACGGCCCCCGACATCTTCTGCCTTCAGGAGTGCCGCCGTACCCAGCTTGATTTCCTGAAGAAGAACTTCCCCGAGTTCAACTACTATCAGTATGCGAAGGACGGGGTGAAGAAGGCCGGCTACGAGGACGTCGACAGGATAGACAACGATGCCATATTCAAGAACGGCGGACAGCGCAACGTGATAGCTTTGCGCAAGTCCCGGTTCGAACTGCTTTCCTGGGGGAAGTACTGGTTCAGCGCGACGCCGGACGTGAGTTCCTATGCCGGTGCCGAGTTCGAGGACGGCGGGACTCCGAAACTGTCCCTCTGGCTCAAGGTCAAGGAGAAGGAAACCGGTATCGTCTTCTATGTCTGGGATACTCATTTCTTCCCTCATGGTGATTCCGGGAGGAAGCAGTGCGGCATCATGAGTGTGGATCGCATGAAGCGGGAATGTGGCGAAGACGCCACTGTCTTCTTCTGCGGCGACCTCAACCGCGACTACACCCACGGCGACCTGTCGCCCCTGAGGGGATGGATGAAGCATGCCCGCACCGATGCGAAGACCAGCGACGATTCCCCAACCTACACAGGTTTCAGGACGAACAAGGCTACCTGGACCTGGATCGACCACATATTCTTCCGCAACGCCGTGGCTGTTGCCTATGATGTAGTCAGCGAGCCGGTTTCCGGAGGAACTTCAGTAGTTTCCGACCATTTCCCTGTTTACGCCGACTTCGAAGTGTCCGAATGACGGCAGCGCCGCCCGGAACCATCGACCGCCTTTTTTTCGAAACCAATCCTCCGACACAACATGAAAGCATCGAATGACTCATCATCCAAGATGTCGCGTGCCGATTTCCTCAGGGTCTCTTCCCTCGGCCTGGGAGGAATCTTCATGGGGTTCAATCCATTGAGCCTGAATGCAGTCAATGACAAGGGACCTTCTGGCCCCGACAGGAAAGAACTGTTTGAAAGCTGGCATTCACCCTGGCAGCCCCAACTGCCCTCAAGACTCAGTAAAATCACTCATGAACTTGCCTGGAAGGGCCTTTCAGGTGAAACCGGGAGCACCATGAAGAGCGCAGACTGGGAGTTTGCTCTCGATCCGGCGCTTTCGCCGCAGCACCGGTACGCGGCTGTTGCGATGAGCGTCGCCCGGAATGCTCCGTTGCGCATCCTGCCCGGCGAACTGATAGTCGGGTCCGCCACTCTGGTGGAGGCTACCGCCGCGGCTGTCCCTTTCCTCGGAACTATCGGAGTCAACCACACTACCTTTGATTTCGAGAGAATCCTCGGCCTTGGCTACGACGGACTGAGGAAGGAGATCCGCGCCAGGTTGGATGGAGGCACGCTGGACGAGATGGGAAGGGACCTCAACGAGGCCGCCCTCCTGACCCTTGACGCCGCAGATGTATGGCAGGAGCGGAACATCGCCCTCCTCAGGCAAATGAGGGATGAGGCACCTGCCGAGGGAAAGGCATTCTACCAGACGATAATGGACACCCTGGAGAGAGTCCCGGACTTCCCGCCGCGTTCCTTCAGGGAAGCAGTCCAGTCGCTTTGGTCGATGTATGCCTTCAACAGGCTGATGGGCAACTGGGCAGGAATCGGAAGGATTGACAGGATGCTCTGGCCCTATCTGAAGGAAGACTTGAAGAAAGGAGTGCTGGACCTTGACGAGGCCAGGGAGATCCTCGCCCATTTCTGGATCAAGGGTACGGAATGGATCGGGCATCACAATCCGACGGGAGACGCCCAGTTCTACCAGAACGTCATCATAGGTGGGATTGACAAGGACGGCAGGGAAGTGACCAACGAGGTGACATATCTGGTCCTCGACATAGTGGAGGAGCTTCACATAAGCGATTATCCGGTCGGAGTGAGGCTCGGCGACAAGACTCCGGAGAAGCTTTTCCGCAGGGTAGCAGAGGTCCAGCGCTTCGGCGGAGGCATAGTGTCCGTCTATTCGGAGAACACGGTCATCGACGGGCTCGTGAAGTTCGGCTATCCCCTGGAAGAGGCGAGGGAGTTCACCAACGACGGATGCTGGGAAGCTATCATCCCCGGGAAGACGGCATTCACCTACTGCCCCTGCGACATGGTGCAGGTCCTGGACAAGACTCTCGGCCTGAAGGATGGCCGCAAGGTGGATTATCCTGACTTCGAGTCCCTCTACTCAGCCTTCAGGCAGGACCTCCAGGCCAATGTCGATGAGGTGCAGGCTATGATCGACGGATGCTGGAAAGCCGTTGACTCTCCTTGCACCCTGGCTTCCATCTTCGTGCGCGGCTGCCTTGAGAAAGGACGCTGCTACAACGGCGGCGGTCCGGAATACAATATGCTGGGAATCCATTTCGGTGGGGTTTCGGACACTGCCAACAGTCTTCTCGTCCTGAAGAAACTCGTCTATGAGGACGGATATGTGTCCCTGGACGAATTCCTCGGAATACTCCGTAGCAACTGGGACGGCAACGAAGGGCTCCGCCAGCTGATCCGCAACCGTTTCTCCTTCTATGGGAACGACGATGCCGAGGCGGATGCGATGATGTGCCGCGTGTTTGACGACTACACCGGAATCGTCGCCCAGGTCAAGGAAAGGGCTGGAGTGAAGCGTCCGTGCGGAATATCCACTTTCGGGCGCGAGATAGACTGGAGGATGATGCGCTGCGCCACTGCCGAGGGCAGCCGTGTCGGTGACATCCTCGCTACGAACTGCTCTCCGACGCCCGGAAGCGACCGCAAGGGACCGACTTCGGCGCTGAATTCATATTGCAAGATGGATTTCTCCAGGGCCTGCAGCGGCGCCACCCTGGAACTGAAGGTCCTTCCTTCCTCGGTGAAGGGAGAAAACGGAATAAAGGCCCTTGTCGGCTTGATGAAGGCTTTCAGGGAGAAAGGCGGCTTCTACATGCATGTCGACGTTGTCGACACCGCCACCCTGCTTGATGCCCAGCGCCACCCGGAGAAGTATCCGAACCTTCCTGTCAGGGTCTCCGGCTGGTCGGCACGTTTCACCACCCTTTGCAAGGAGTGGCAGGACATGATAATCCAAAGGACCCAGCAAGTCTGCTGACGCCCTCTCAGGCCAGTCCGATTTTCCGGGCGAAGGCTTTGACCATGTCCTTGTCAGGCTCGCGGAAACGCTTTTCCGGGAGCCCCAGTTTCACCCGTTTGGCATTCCCGAGCAGGTGATAGGGAATAATCTCCTTATCCGCATCGGGGTACATTTCGAGCAGTCTTCTTGTGGAAGAGACAACCCGTTCATCATCATGTATTTCCGGAATATAGAGGATTCGGAACCGCAGCTTGGCCCCAGTTCCTGAGACTGCTTCCAGGCTGTTGAGCATGGTCTCCAGCGATCCCCCCGTATATTCCTTGTAGAGGATTGGATCCATCAGTTTTATGTCCCATAGCCAGAGCCCTGTCCACCTGGTGGCGGAAATGAAATCATCCACTTTCCCGTTGCCTGACGTTTCCACGGCAGTGTCGATTCCCCTGGAACATGCAGCCTCGAGCAGAGCCGTTGAGAAAGAGGGCTGAGCCATCGGCTCCCCGCCGGACAGGGTGATCCCGCCGCCGGAATGACGGTAGTAGGCCTCGTCTTGCATGACTTCTTGCATGACTTCCCGGACGGTGACGCTCCTGCCTGCGGTTTCGAGGCAGGAAGACGGGCAGGCTTCCGCGCAGGCAAGGCATCCGGGAGGGCATTCCGAAAGGCGCGATTCCCGGCTTGAAAGTATTCTCCTGGCGTCCGAACCGGGACAGGCGGCGTCGCAACTGCCGCACCCGATGCACTTACCGAGGCTCATCAAGATCTCGGGACGATGGTCCTGGGACTCGGGATTGTGGCACCAGGCACAGTGCAGGGTGCATCCTTTCAGGAATACGGTGGTCCTTATGCCCGGCCCGTCTCCGGTGCAGAAATGCTGTATGTCGAAGATGGTTCCTCTGTCCATGATGAGAATTCGCCGCGCCCGTCTCTTGCCTTCCGGTCACGGCAGGATCCGACCGGCACTTGAAGCAGGTCCCGTATTACTATGACTTGTAGGCCTCCAGGGCTTTTTCCAGCACGAGAAGCGCCCTGGCAAGATCCTCCTTCCTGAGGACATATGCCATCCTGACCTGGTTCTTCCCAAGTCCTTCCGTCCTGTAGAAGCCCGCAGCCGGCGCCATCATCACGGTCTCGCCCGTGAAGCCTTCCGGGGTACCTTCATCCTTGTAGTGGAAGTCCGTGAGGCACCACCTGCAGAAGTCTTCGGCATCTTCGACCGGCAGGGAAGCTACGGTGTAGAAGGCTCCCATCGGCATCGGGGAGAAGACGCCGGGGATGCGGTTCAGTCCTTCTATGAAGAAGTCGCGACGGCCGAGGTACTCTTCGAAACATTCCTTGGAATATTCTTCGGTCCCGTCGATGGACGCCTCGGCCACTATCTGCCCCAGCAGGGGAGGACTGAGCCTTGCCTGGCAGAACTTCATGACGGTGGAAAGGACTTCCTTGTTGTGGCTGACTATCATGCCAATCCTGATTCCGCACTCCGAATACCTCTTGGACACGGAGTCGACGACGATGACGTTGTCCTCCAGCCCTTCCAGTTCAAGGGCGGACTTGAAAGGGGCCCCGTTGTAGCGGAACTCCCGGTAGACTTCGTCGGCGACAAGGAAAAGGTCGTGCCTAAGGACGATATCCTTCAGGGAGTTGAGCTCCTCCTCGGAATACAGCGACCCGGTCGGGTTGTTCGGGTTGCAGATGAGGATGGCTTTTGTACGGGGGGTGACCGCAGCCTCGAAATCCTCTGCCGGAGGAAGCGCGAAACCGTTCTCGATCCTGGAGGTGACGGTCCTGACCGTTATACCGCAGGCCACGGCGAAAGAGAGGTAGTTGGCGTAGCATGGCTCCGTCATGATCAGTTCGTCCCCCGGATTCAGGCATGACATGAAGGTGAGGAGCAGTGCCTCCGAGCCACCTGTCGTGACGATTATCTCATCCGGAGTGACTCCTATGCCAAACCTTCCGTAGTAGCCTGACAGTTTCTCCCTGAGAGACTTGAGTCCTTGGCTCGGGCTGTATTCGAGGGTAGTCCTATCCACTCCCTTGAGGGCGTCGAGGGCCTTCCGGGGTGTGGGCAGGTCGGGCTGCCCGATGTTCAGATGATAGACTTTGGTCCCACGCTCTTTCGCTGCGTCTGCAAAAGGAACCAGTTTCCTGATGGGAGAGGCGGGGACTTGCTCCCCTCGTAGTGAAATGCTCGGCATTGTTTTGCGTTTTGTCAAAAATAGCAATAAAAACGTTATATTTGTTACACCATCCTGCTATTTCATTACAAACCTTATAATCATGATCAAGAAATTAATTGCCCGTCTGCTGCTCTTGTCAGACAGCGGCAGCCTTCTGAAGCGTCCCATCAAGGGATTGTATTCTTTCTTCGCCATCCTTTGTTTCCTCCCGCTGGCCGCAGCCCTCGTCCTTGTGTTCAAGGAGTGGGATTCCTTCGTCACTTTGCTGGGCCGTGGCTTCTGGTCCAATTTCGTCAGCATGTTCATACTCGACCTCATCCTTCTCTCCCTGGTCATGTTCGGACTGCTCGGATTCCATTTCTGGAAAAACCGCAGGGAGCATCTGGATAAGGCGATCCGCACAGGTTCCAGGACTGTCGCAATCCCTCTGGTAGCTGATATCAACCAGTCCCTGGGTGAGGTCAACAGCCTTTTCCTGGCGGTGGTCCCGGTCACTCTTGCGGTGCTTGCCTATGTCGCGTGCATGCTTACCGGCGGATTGGATTTCTACCATGACCTCAATTTCCTGCTCTGGCTTCTTGCCATCGTGGCCGGTGCGGTCATCCTGGTCCTTGTAGCGTATGTCAATCTCCTGCTGACCCGATTCTTCAGTGAGAGGATAAGGCTCATCCCTTCCATCGGGAACGATGTCCAGAGAATCGCCAATGGCACATCAGGAACCGTGACAGATGAATCGGAGAATGGAGACGTGGAATTCAAGTTCCCCGAGATCACAGGGAAAGACAAGGCTTGCGCAGTCTGGGCCGTCGCCGGAGCCGCGCTTTGCAGTCTGCTTTTCGCACTCTGGATCGCCATTTCCGTCGGCGTCAACTACAAGAAGTCGGTATTCGTCGAGTTGACCGACGCCCAGGTGGAACGTGTTGCGAACGTCTACCCGGGATTCGAGTCTTTGTACGACTCCGCCAGGGAGATGGCCGAACAGGCCACGGAAAACGGTCAGGCTGGCACTTACCGCAAGGTTACGTACAAGATGCTAGCTGACTTCTATGAATCCTTCTACAACAACGACGGTTTCAGGGAGAAGGCAGCCAAGGCGGCCGGCGACAGCTATGAAAAGAATGTGCATGCCCCTATGGTGCCCAAGGTCGATGCGGAAAAGGAAAAGTGGCAGAAGTACCTTGAAGAGCATGATGTGGACAAGTATCTGAGCATCGAGACTGTCACCAGCTATTACAAGGAATCCAGCTACTACTATGAGTATGACCGCCCTGCATTCTATTTCAAGCTTTCCGAACCTAAAGGCAAACTTTCGGATGCCGAGGTTGTCTTCGTGCCGCAGGACAGCAACGGCTATACCCATAGCCGCGCCTCTGCAACTACGGTCTCCCTCTCGACATTGAAAGACATGGATTCTGCCAGTCCGAGACACTATACCGGAGTGGACGACAGCTCGTTCTGGGATAAGTACACAATGAAGGTTACGGTAAACAGCGTCACCCTCTCGGGCGGCAAGACAATCAGTTCTTCTGACAAGGACAAGGTCCCCCAGGCCGTAAAGGACTATCTCGATGACCCGAGCGAGTACAATGAAACAGTATTGATAAAGAGCCAGATAGACCCAGAGTACAAGGACCTTGGCGAGTATGTCGCAGAGTACGTCAATTCGGAGCTCAGCAAGAAGAATCCCCTGTGCTACGAGTTCATTACGAAGTTCGACTGACAGCCCGGCACATGACAAAGACAAAGAGGATGGCCGCCGGCCATCCTCTTTGTCTTTCTGCTTCAGGCATTTCTATTTCGCCTTGCCCTGGTTGGCAACGGCTTCCTGCTTGCGCCTGAGCTCCTCAGGATCCGCCAGGTAGTAGTCCCTGACCATGTTGAGGTCGTCGTCGAACTCGAAGACGTACGGGGTGGCGGTGGGGATGTTGAGGCCGACGATGTCGGCGTCCGAGATTCCCTTGAGGTGCTTCACCACGCCGCGGAGGCTGTTGCCGTGCGCGACCACGACGATGTTGTCATGCTCCTTCAGGGAAGGGAATATTTCGCACTCCCAGTAGGGCATGACGCGCTCGATGCACTGCTTCAGGGCTTCGGTGCGGGGAATGTACTGGTCAGGCACCAGGGCATAGCGCGGGTCGCGGGTCGCGCTGTTGGGATCGTCTTCGGGAAGGTTCCCCGGAGCGACGTCGAAGCTGCGGCGCCATATCTTCACCTGCTCGTCTCCGTATTTCTGGGCAGTCTCGGCCTTGTTCAGGCCCTGGAGCATGCCGTAGTGCTTCTCGTTCAGCCTCCAGGACTTCTTGACCGGGATCCAGTCGAGGTCCATTGCGTCGAGGACATTGTTGAGGGTCTTCACCGCCCTCTTGAGGTAGGAAGTGTAGGCTATTTCAAAGGTGAAACCGGCAGCCTTGAGGGTCTTGCCTGCCTCGAATGCTTCCTGGACACCCTTTTCGCTGAGGTCCACGTTGGTCCAGCCTGTGAACCTGTTCTCTTTGTTCCACTGGCTCTCGCCATGACGGATAAGTACTATTCTCTTCATATCTGTAAATAAAAACTTGAATTATCTGGTTCAAACCTGTTTCCGCCCTTCCATGAAGGACCGTGACGGTTTCCGGGTTGCAAATATACTAAACATTTCCGGTTGGCGGCGGCAAAACGCCGCTTGCCTTCTTCAGGTTGCGCCCATACTCCCTGCACCATTCCTTAAGGCCGCATCCTTCGCATTCGGGATTCCTTGCCTTGCAGGTGTAGCGGCCATGGAGGATCAGCCAGTGGTGCGAGTCTGCCCTGAGTTCCAGCGGTATGTCCTTCTCAAGGTCCTTCTCTACGGCCTCGACGGTCTTCCCGTCGGACAGCCCAAGCCGGTGCGAGACCCTGAACACGTGGGTGTCCACGGCAATGACGGGCTTGTCGTAGACAATCGATGCGATGACGTTCGCTGTTTTCCTGCCCACTCCGGGAAGAGTCATCAGTTCATCGATCCCGGAGGGCACTTCGCCACCGAAATCCTCCACCAGCTTCCTTGCCATCCCGATCAGGTGACGGGTCTTCGAGTTGGGATAAGAAACGCTCCTGACGTAGGGGTACACATCTTCGAATGAGGCCGATGCCAGGTCCGCCGGGAGCGGGAAGCGCGCGAAGAGGGGAGGAGTGACCATGTTCACCCTCCTGTCGGTGCACTGGGCGCTCAGTATGACCGAGACGAGAAGGTGGAATGCCGAGTCGTAGTCGAGTTCGGTGCGGGGAAGGGGCATGTTCGCCTTGAACCAGGCGATTGTCCTCGAGTATCGTTCCTTCCGGTTCATCTGTCCTGCATGGTTTCGTGTGGCCGGACCAGTCTCAGATCGTCAGGGCGAGGTCGATCACCTCGTTGTCGATGTTTTCCTCGCAGGTCTCTTCCTTGCAGACAAAGACCCTGCCCGGATATTTCTCGAAGATGTTCCTGTTGTGGGTGACCATCATCACGGCGGTCCCTTCTTCCTTGTTGATCTTGGTGAGAAGCTTCATGATCCCGTCGGCGGTCTCGTTGTCGAGGTTGCCGGTGGGCTCGTCGGCCAGGATCACCTTGGGGGCGTTGAGCAGGGAACGGGCGATGGCGATCCTCTGCTGCTCGCCTCCTGAGAGCTGGTGCGGCATCTTGTGCGCCTTGCTTTCCATCCCGACGTCCTGAAGGACCTGGAGAATCCTCCTGTCCATCTCGTCCTTGTCCTTCCACCCCGTGGCCTTGAGTACGAACATAAGGTTGTCCTCCACGCTCCTGTCCATCAGGAGCTGGAAGTCCTGGAAGACCACGCCGACCTTCCGCCGGAGGCTGGGGATCTCGCGGTCCCTCAGACCGTTGATCTTTATCCCGCAGACCTCGCCGTAGCCCTTCCCCAGAGGGTTCTCGCCGATGATGGTCCTGATGATGGAGGTCTTGCCGGTCCCGACCTTGCCCACGATGTAGACAAAGTCGCCGGGATAGATGTCCATGTTCAGTCCATAGATCACAGTGTTCTCGCTGTTGATGATGTCGGCTTCCCTGAAGGAAACCAAAGGCTCGGTTTTTGCCGTGTTGTTAGCTTTGTCTTCCATAATTAAGGCAAATATACTTTATTTTCTGCAGATTATTGAGTAATTTTGTAAGTTATGGAAAAGAAAACAAAAACTTCGATCATAGTATGAAAAACAAACTCTTTGCAGCGCTCGCCGTTGCAGCGCTCCTGTCCGCCGGGACTGCCTTAAGAGCCCAGGATGACGTGAAGGATGCGTATGTCCGCGCAGTCGACTTCTATGAGCATGGAATGTTCGAAAGGGCGCAGACTCTCTTCGGCGAGATAGCGTCCAGGACCGGCGACGTCCTTGCAAAGGGCTATGAGGCCCTTTGCTCGGTCAGGCAGCAGGAAAAGGGGAGCGAGGCTTTCTCGCAGCAGTTCATCGACGACTACCCTTACTCCCGTCTCGTCCCCCAGATCCACTTCTACAGGGCACTGAACCTTTTCGACAACCGTGACTACAAGGCGGCCGCCAGGGAGTTCTCCAGGGTTGACGAAAGCCGTGTCTTCGGCGACCAGGTCGCTGAATATTCGTTCAAGAAAGCGTATGCTCTCTTCGAACTGGGAGAACTCGACGAGGCCAAGGAGATATTCGGGAAATCCGAGAGGATGCCCCACTCCGACTACACCGCTCCTTCAAGGTACTCCCTCGGCTACATCAATTATTCCCAGAAGAATTTCAAGGAGGCCTTCGACTGGTTCGAGAAAGCCGGCAAGGATCCGCGCTTCACGGAAATCTCCGATTACTACATGACTGAGTGCAAGTTCATGCAGAAGGATTACAACTATGTCATCCGTCATGGGGAAAAGATTTATCCGGACACTCCCAAGGAGAGGCAGCCGCACCTGGCGAAGATGATATCCGAATCCTATCTTGCCAAGGACGACCCCGAGAAGGCCAAGCAGTATTTCGACAAGATCGACAGGGAGGGCAGGGAGCTCTCCTCGGCCGACCTGTTCTACGCAGGTTCGGTCCTTTATGCGACCCGGGATTTCGCCGGGGCTGTCGAGAACTTCTCCAAGATGACCGACAGGACCGACTCGATCGGACAGATCGCGAATTACGAACTTGGCTTCAGCTGCATCCAGACCGGCAACAAGGTTGCGGCGATGGAGGCGTTCAAGGATGCTTCCCGGCAGGAATTCAACCGCGACATCGCCGAGGATGCGCATTTCAACTATGCCAAGCTCTCTTTCGACCTCAACCACAATCCTTCGGTGTTCGAGGAATACATGAAGAAGTATCCCCACAAGGACCGCGGCGACCAGATCTACAGCTACATGGCCCTCGCCTCCTTGTACAACCGCGACTATGCAGGGGCGGTCGATGCCTACAGCAATATCGACAACCTGGACAAGGACCAGAGGTCCAATTACATGAAAGCCAACTATCTCCGTGCAAGGCAGCTGGTCGGCAACG
Source organism: uncultured Bacteroidales bacterium (assembly GCA_900320185.1). Lineage (GTDB taxonomy): Bacteria > Bacteroidota > Bacteroidia > Bacteroidales > UBA932 > Cryptobacteroides. The sequence continues at coordinate 83,732 of ONRD01000005.1, read as the reverse complement.
GCTCCTGGAGGGATGCTATACCCCTTCTCAAGGCCGCCGGCTACTACTCTCCCAGGCAGGATGGCTTCAACCAGCTGACCCGCTACTGGCTGGCCGAGTCCTATTATCGCAGCGACCAGTACGACAACGCGGTGGAAGCTTTCAAGGAACTCTACAACAATTCCGCCCTGGATGGCAAGACCGAGGGGAGGCTGATTCCCTATGATCTGGCCTACAGCTACTTCCGCAAGGAAGATTATGACAATGCGGCTAAGTGGTTCGACGAATACCTCGGCGGCAGGAACCTCACTGAAGGGGAGGACGCTGCATGCCGCCGTGCAGACTGCGACTTCCAGAAGAAGGACTACGCGGCCGCCATCAAGGGGTACGAGAACGCCATGAAGCGCTTCGCGTTCTCGGACAATCTCTATCCCAGGTACAAGGCCGGGATCGCCTATGGCCTCCTGGATGACAAGTCGGGGAAAGTCGGAGTCCTGTCGAAGGCCCTGGATGCCGATCCTTCCGCCGAGTATTATTCCGAGGCTCTCTATGAACTCGGAAGGGCCTACGTCTCGGCAGGGAATCCGGACCAGGCCGTCAAGTGCTTCAAGACCCTCCGCGTGAACACCACGGACAAGGCTATCGCGGCCCGTTCCCTCATAGAGTTGGGAATGATCGCCCGCAACAAGTCCCGGAACGACCAGGCGCTCACGTACTACAAGCAGGTCATCGAGGAGATGCCAGGCACTGAATATTCAAGGGACGCCCTCCTTGCCATCGAGTCGATCTACCAGTCCGACGGCCGCGCGGACGAGTACCTCGATTACGCCGAGAAGATCGGCGCTACGGGCGGGAAGACCGAGCTTGAAAGGGACCAGATGTATTTCAACGCTGCGGAGCAGCTCTATCTTACGGAGAACTACAACAAGGCGCTTACTTCCCTCCAGAACTATCTGGAAAGGTTCCCCGACGGCAAGAACAAGGGGATGGCCGAGTACTACACGGCCGACTGCTACAGGTTCCTCGGCAAGAAGGAGGCGGCCTGCGACTGGTACACGAAGGCGATCGAGGAGGACGGCAACCAGTCTTACCTCGAGCCGGCGATGCTCAATTTCTCGCGCCTGTCCTACGACCTGCAGCACTATGCCGATGCCTACGGCGGATTCTCGAGGCTTCTCGAGAATGCCCGGATCGACGGGAACAAGCATGCCGCCAGGCTTGGGATGATGCGGTCCGCCTTCCATGGTCAGGAATATTCCGACGCCCTCTCATGCGCCGACCTTGTCAAGGCCGATGCCTTGAGCACCCAGGACGAGGCCAGGGAGGCCGATTACGTCAAGGCCAAGTCATACCTGATGACCAACGAGAGGACAAAGGCTTTCGCGATCTTCAAGACCCTGGCTGCAAAGCCGTCCACTCCGGAAGGAGCCGAGGCGGCCTACATGATGATACAGGATGCCTACGACCAGGGCCGTTTCGACACCGTGGAAAGCAAGGTCTATGACTTTGCAGGGAAAGCCGGGGACCAGTCCTACTGGCTTGCGAAGGCTTTCATCGTGCTGGGCGACACCTTCGCCGAGCTCGGCAACCTTACGCAGGCGAAGGCTACATTCGAAAGCGTGAAGAACGGCTACACACCTGAGGGTGACACAGACGACGTGCTCGACGCCGTCGAGATGAGGCTTGCCAAACTTAAGAACTTAAAGAAATAGCGATGGATATGAGAAGAGTTTATTCAGCCGCCGCGGCCCTGCTCTGTACGGCAGCGGTTTCTTTCGGCCAGAATTTCAACCCTACGGTGGAGGTTACCAACGCCTACCAGGGAAAGCCCTCTGAGGTCCACAAGCCTCTGCTGGGAATGGCTGTCCCAGATTCGTTGCTCAGGTTCGATTCGGCATTCGACTACGAAGTCTTCAACAAGAAATACGAGGGCGCCTACAGCTTCAGCCCGTACAATCTCAACAATTCGCCCGAGCAGGACGCCTTCAGGGGCAAGTCCCTCTATCTGAAGGCCGGGGCCGGGTATTCATTGCATCCCCAGCTGGACTTCGTGTTCAGTCCCGTCCAGAAAGGACCTTTCCAGATGAGCGTTTATGCCAGCCACAGGTCCTATTTCGGCAGGTACAAGGGCGTCAAGGCAGTCCGCGAAGAGAATTTCTGGATGCTGGATCCCGACAAGGAGCGCTCCTACGCCGGCTATGACGCCGTTACTACCGCGGGCTTGGACGGCAGGTACGATTTCGGGAAGTCCTTCGTTTCGTTCGGCGCCGGCTATTATGGCCTTATGGCAAAGGACACCGTCGTCAAGCGCTCCTACAATGCCGCCGACTTGTACGCGAGGGTCCGCAGCAACAATCCGTCCGGCTCGTATTTCTTCTATGATGCAGGCGCCAGGCTGCGGGTGGGCATGGACAACCTGGATTACTACCAGGGTTTCACGAAGCCTTCGATCGTCAAGGGGAAACAGAAACTCGGAGAGACTGCGGTCGTCGTCGACGGGTCCCTCGGACCGGTCTTCGATGCTTTCCACAGGCTCCTGGTAGGGTTCGACTTCTCGACCCGCTCGTATTCCTCGCTTTTCAAGAACAACATCGGCCGTCTCGCCGTGACTCCCAAGTACCAGTTTGAAACCGGCGCCTTCAAGTTCAGCCTCGGGGTCAAGCTCGAGGGTCTGTTCAAGGGAACGCAGGTCGACACCCTTTCTTTCGGGAGGATGCATTCAAGGAGCGGCCAGGTCATCTATCCCGACCTGCATGTAGGCTTCAGTGCTTCGGACAACGTGCTCGTCTATGCGTCCGTTACGGGCGGCAGCGACCTCAACCCGTACTCGTCGCTCATAGCGAGGAACCACCATCTGGTGCCTTCCTATGCTGCATCAAGCATATTCCAGCAGGCTTCCATGCCCCTCATGGACAACACCATAGAGAGGATCAACGCTTCGGCCGGTGTGCGCGGCAACGTACGGGGAAGGCTCGAGTTCGACGTTAAGGCAGGCTATGCGAGAGTCGACAACGGACTTATGGACAGGCTTGTGGACATGGTGACCCATTGGGCATACGGCCACCTGGGAGTGGCTTACTTCCCGGGTATAACCTATGTGGACTACGACCTGCTCTACGGAGACGCCCTCCTTGGATGGAAGTCTGACAAAGTCTCCGTCGATGCGGCGCTCCATTACCGCGGGACTAAGTTCCGTGGCGAAGAGGAAGTCTATGCCTTCCGTTTCCCCCGTTTCACCGGTAACGTCCGGGCCGTGTGGAATTTCAATCCCAGGATGTATGTCGGTTCCACCCTTGGTTTCTGCTCGAGGCGCACCGGCTATGCCGGCGGGCTTTTCCCCCTCTACGTCGCAGATGCCGGCGGGTCCTCGGTTGAAGAACAGGTTCCGTTCCGTATCCCCGGTTACCTTGACCTGGGCCTGCTGGCAGGTTACCGGCTCAACCGGAAACTCGGCCTGTGGCTCGAGTCCGGGAACATCTTGTTCGACAATGTCCAGAAAGACCTCCTCTATGTCGAAAAAACACCTTGGGTCACTGTAGGAATAACCCTGAGTTTGTAGATTTTTTAGTATATTTGTCCGTTTATGCGAAACCCCTCTGCAGGGGCGCCGGAAGACAGAAACTTTAGACACGGAAATGATAGAGAACGAAGAGACGAAGAAAGCGGAAGAACAGTATTCCGCCAGTAGCATTCAGGTGCTGGAAGGCCTTGAGGCAGTGAGGAAAAGACCTTCGATGTACATCGGAGACGTCGGTGAGAGGGGACTCCACCATCTGGTCTACGAGGTGGTTGACAATGGTATCGACGAGGCGATGGCCGGATTCTGTGACAGGATCGACGTGACCATCCTGCCTGACAATTCCATAAGGGTGGTGGACAACGGCCGCGGTATCCCGACGGGAATGCATCCCAAGGAGCACCGTTCCGCCCTCGAGGTCGTCATGACCGTCCTCCATGCCGGAGGAAAGTTCAACAAGGACAGCTACAAGGTCTCCGGAGGACTCCACGGAGTCGGTGTCTCCTGCGTGAACGCCCTTTCCGACATCCTCGTCGCCGAGATCCACCGTGAAGGCAAGGTCTTCGTCCAGAGATATTCGAAAGGCAAGCCCCTCGGACCTGTCGAGGTCACCGGAACATGCAATGACACCGGTACTTCCATTGAATTCCACCCTGATCCCACCATTTTCACCCAGACCATCGTCTACAAGTACGAGACCCTGGCTGCAAGGATGAGGGAACTCGCGTACCTGAACAAGGGGATAAGGATCACCCTGACCGACATGAGGGAACTGGTGGATGTGTTCGAGACCGGCCCCAACGGCGAGTCCCAGGCGACAGGCAGGCAGCAGTTCCGCCAGGATGAATTCTATTCCAGGGAAGGCCTTAAGGAATTCATCGAGTACCTCGATGCCGGAGCTACCCAGCTTATTCCCGAGCCGATCTGCGTCCGCAATGACAAGGTCCTCCCCATCGACATAGCCCTTTCCTACAACAACGGCTATTCGGAGAAGATATATTCCTACGTCAACAACATCAACACCATCGAAGGAGGAACCCATCTCCAGGGCTTCAAGATGGGGCTTTCCCGTTCGCTGAAGAACTACGCCGAGAAGAACAACCTGTTCGCGAAGTTCAAGGGAGACCTCTCGCAGGAGGACTATCGTGAAGGCCTTACAGCGGTGATTTCGGTCAAGGTGGCCGAACCGCAGTTCGAGGGACAGACGAAGACCAAGCTCGGCAATCCCGAGGCTACGTCCGCGGTTTCGCAGGCCACTGCAGCCGCCATGGACCAGTACCTCGAGGAACATCCGAAGGAAGGCAAGCAGATCATCGAGAAGATCATCCTTGCGGCAACCGCCAGGAACGCCGCCCGCAAGGCCAGGGAAATGGTCCAGAGGAAGAGTGCCATGAGCGGGGCGGGAATGCCCGGAAAGCTCGCGGACTGCTCCGAGAGGGATCCTGAGAAATGCGAACTTTTCCTCGTGGAGGGCGACTCCGCAGGCGGTACGGCCAAGCAGGGACGCGACCGCCGTATCCAGGCTATCCTTCCCCTCAGGGGAAAGATCCTCAACGTGGAGAAAGCCGCCGGTGACCGCGCTTTCGATTCAGAAGAGATCAGGAACATCTACACTGCGCTGGGAGTCACCGTCGCCAAGGAAGACGAGGACGGTGTGAAGAGGATGGACCTTAGCAGGCTGCGCTACCACAAGGTCATCATCATGACCGATGCCGACGTGGACGGCAGCCACATAGCCTGCCTTATCCTGACTTTCTTCTTCCGCTACATGTTCGACCTCATCAAGAACGGATACGTCTATCTCGCCACGCCTCCCCTCTACCTTGTGAAGAAGGGCAAGACAGAGGAGTATTGTTGGACTGACCAGCAGCGTTTCGAGACCACGGCACGCCTTGGCAACGGCTCCGAGAAGGGAATAACCGTCCAGCGCTACAAGGGTCTTGGAGAGATGAGCGACCAGCAGTTGTGGGACACCACCATGAATCCCGCGAAGAGAAGGCTTCGCAAGATCACCATAGAGAACGCTGCAGAGGCCGAGAGGACATTCTCGATGCTCATGGGTGAGGATGTGCCGCCGCGCAGGCAGTTCATCGAAGAGAACGCACATTACGCAAACATTGACGCCTAGGATGGAGCCAGCCCCGCCGGGCTGGCTTCCTGCGGCTTTCGACAGAAATGGATTTGAAGCTTAAAAGACCGAACGTCCCTGACGGCTACCGGGTCATCTGGCCGCTGGCGCTGCTGTTCGCAGTGCTTCTGCTCCTTTTCCCCAGGAACGCGAAGTTCAGCTACGATTACCGGAAAGGCTCGCAGTGGCATCACGAGAACCTGGTCGCCCAGTTCGACTTCCCGATCCTCAAGACCGAGGAACAGCTCAGGGAGGAAAGGAGCCGGACCAACACGAGCACGGTGCCATACTATCGTTTCAGGCAGGACGTGGTGGACAACATGGTCAAAGGCGCTTCGGAAGCCGACCTCGGCGGATATCCTTCATTGTTGCCGGTGGTCCTGGCTTCTCTCGAAGGCATTTACGAGACCGGGGTGGTCCCGGACGAGGGAGTAAAGCTGGACAAGGGCGAAAAGGATGTCTCAGGTGCGGTGATGTACGTCCAGAAGGACAAGAGGGCCGTCAAGAAACCGGTGACGGAGGTCTTCCTCGAGTCCGAGGCGAAGGCGAAGCTCCTTGCCGACGTCACTGCACGGTCGCGTTCCCATGTCAATGTGGATTCCTTGCTCCGCAATGCCGGGATCTACGACTTCATAGCTCCCAACCTCGAGTACGATGCCAAGACGACAGAACTGGTCAAGTCAGAGTCCGGCCAGCAGGTATCCACGACCCAGGGATTCGTCAGCGCCGGCGAGCTCATCGTCTCCTCCGGAGAGATGGTGACTTCGGAAGTCGCCCAGATGCTCGACTCCTACAAGGCTGAATATGAGAACAGCATGGGCTATGCCGGCCCGCGCGTCCTGTTCTGGCTCGGGAACGCCTTGATCGCCCTTGTGATCGTGCTCCTGTTCTTCCTGACAGTCTATTTCGTCGCAAAGAACCTGCTGGGGGAGTATAACCGCTACCTCTATCTCGTCTTCATATTCTTCATCTCCACGGCCCTGACCCTTCTGATGAACAGGTTCGCCCCGAGATTCATGTACCTTGTCCCGTTCACCCTCATCGCCCTGTACCTGGAGGCTTTCTTCAAGAACAAGGTGATCATGCCGGTCTGCTTTGTCTCGTTCCTGCCGATGCTCATATTCGCCAACAACGGGATAGTGCTTTACGTGATGTTCTGCGTGGCGAGCATGGTGTCGGTCTTCATGTTCAAGTACTTCAACCGGGGTTGGAAACAGTTCATCAATGCGGGCATCGTCTTCGTCAGCCTTGTAGTGACATATTTTGGCTTCAGGCTTGTGGACATGGTGAACGACGACCCCTACATGGCCGTCCTGATGCTCTTCCTGGGCTCGATGCTGACGGTAGCCGGGTATCCTCTGATCTATCTGTTCGAAAAGTTGTTCAATCTCCTGTCGGCTTCCCGTCTGAGGGAACTCTGCGACACGAACAACGACCTCCTGAGGGACCTGGAGCACAAGGCTCCCGGGACCTTCCAGCATTCGCTGCAGGTCATGAACATGGCCGACGCTGCGGCAAGGGCCATCGGTGCGAACACCCTCCTTGTCAGGGCAGGTGCCCTCTACCATGACATCGGCAAGATGAAGAACCCCTTGTGCTTCATAGAGAACGAGAGCCTTGCGCCGGCCGGGAAACACTTCCACAGCGGCCTGTCGCCGCGCGAGAGTGCGGTCGCCATCATAAACCATGTGGCCGACGGACTCGCACTTGCAGACCAGTACAATCTCCCCGGGATCGTACGGGACTTCATCCTGACCCACCACGGGACATCGAATACTGCCTATTTCTACAAGCAGTACTTAGATTCTGGCGGAGATCCCGCAGCCGCCGAAGACTTCTACTACAAAGGCAAGAAACCTTCTACCAAGGAACAGCTCATCCTCATGGTCTGCGACAGCGTTGAGGCAGCCTCGAGGACGCTCAAGGACAATTCCCCGGAGACTTTCTCCGCCTTTGTCGAAAGCATCGTCGCCGGCAAGATGAAGGCCGGGCAGTTCGACGAAGCGGACATTTCAATCAAGCAGCTGAACACCGTGAAGCAGGTGCTCAAGAACTACCTCGGCCAGATCTATCACGAGCGGATAGTCTATCCCGGGGAACGCAACGGTGAAACCGAAAAAACAAAACAATAGGATAACATTATGGAAATAACAAAGAACCAGGTCGATGACCTTAACATTGAATTGACGATCGCCCTCAAGGGAGATGATTACGCTGAGCAGGAAAAGAAAAGACTCGCCGCCTACAGGAGGAATGCCGACTTCAAGGGATTCCGCAAGGGAATGGTTCCTGCTCAGCTCGTGAAAAGAGTTTACGGAGACCAGGCGCTTGTCGAGGCCGTCAACAGCGTCCTCTCCGAGCAGCTTGACAAGTTCATCAAGGACAATGACCTCCATATACTCGGTGAGCCTCTGGCCAGCGAATCCCAGAAAGAAATAGAGTGGAAGGACGGGGCCGACATGGAATTCAAGTTCGACATCGGCCTTTCCCCGGAAATCAACCTGGACGTGACTTCCGCCGACAAGTTGACCCTCTACCGCATCAAACCTACCGACGAGGCTCGCGACGCGATGAAGAAGAACCTCCTGAACCAGTATGGAGATTTCCAGGAGACTGAGTCTGCCGGAGAGAATGACTATGTGATCGTGGATTTCAAGCAGGAGGGGAAGACCGTGGAAGGTGCCTATGTCTCCATCGACAAGGTAGAAGGTGAGGCAAGGGAGAAGTTCCTTGGCTCCAAGGCCGGCGACAGCTTCGACGTGGATGTTGCCGCTACCTTCACCAACGAGACCGACAGGGCGTCGATGCTGAGACTCAAGAAAGACGAGCTCGCAGGTCTGGATCCTGTCTGGAACGCTACAATAGTGAATGCCAAGACCTTCGTCCCTGCTGAAGAGTCCCAGGAGACTTATGACAAGATTTTCGGCAAGGACGTCGTGAAGACTCCGGAAGAGTTCGATGCCAAGGTGGCCGAAAGGCTTGAGAACAATTACAGGCAGGAGTCCGACTATCGTCTTTCGAGGGATTTGAGGAATTACCTCGTCGACAAGGCAGGGGTCAAGGTCCCCGAGGCTTTCCTCAAGAGGTGGCTTCTGGAGAACAATTCCGAAAAATACACCAAGGAAGACATCGAGAAGGAGTTTGACGGATTCCTCGCCGACTTCCGCTGGCAGCTTGTGAGGGGCTCCCTGATGAAGAAGCTTGACCTGAAGGTCGAGGATAAGGACATCCATGAAGCCGCCAAGGCCTATGCCGCCTACCAGTATGCCATGTATGGGATGGGCAATGTCCCCGAGCAGATCCTCGTGGATGCCGCCAATGAGATGCTGCATGACGAGCGCCGCGTCCGCGACCTTGCCGAGAACGTGGAAAACGAGAAGGTGATTGCTGCCGTCAAGGAAGTCGTCACCCTCGAGGAGAAAGAGATCTCGGAAACTGCTTTCCGCGACCTTAAGTAGCCCGTCCGCGGGACGTGTTTTTCCTTCAAGTAAAAATACTATCGCATGAAAGACGAATTCAATAAATTCGCGACCAAGGGTCTTGGACTTAGTTCCATGACCCTTGACCGCTATCGTAGGGCGACAGACGCCTACATCAATCCGCAGATCATCGAGGAGCGGCAGCTCAATGTCGCTTCGATGGACGTTTTCAGCCGCCTGATGATGGACAGGATCATATTCCTGGGAGTGCCTATCGACGACGATGTGGCCAACATCATCCAGGCCCAGCTCCTTTTCCTTGCTTCGACGGATTCTTCAGCCGACATCTCCCTGTATCTCAACACACCGGGAGGACAGGTCACTTCCGGCCTTGCAATCTACGACACCATGCAGTTGGTGGAACCCGATGTGGCCACCATCTGCACCGGTATGGCCGCCTCCATGGGGTCGGTCCTCCTCGTCGCCGGAGAGAAAGGGAAGCGCTCCTGCCTCCCTCATTCCAGGGTACTGATCCATCAGCCCCTCGGAGGTGCCCAGGGACAGGCTTCCGACATCATGATCGCTGCCAAGGAGATCGAGAAGACCCGTACGGAGCTGTTCAGCATAATAGCCGAGCACTCGGGCCAGCCTTACGAAAAGGTCGCCGCCGACGGAGACAGGGACTACTGGATGACTTCCAGGGAAGCCCTGGATTATGGAATGGTCGACGAAATCCTTACAAAGAAGAAAAAGTAAGATGCCGGGCGGAAAGAAAACAGGCTCTCCAAGGCATTGCATGTTCTGTGGAAGAGCCGAGAAAGACGTGCCCTTCCTGCTTCAGGGAGTAGAAGGGTTCATCTGCAGCGACTGTGTCTCCCTCGCGCATGATTATCTCGTGGATGCCATCAACTCCGTCAGGGAAAGCGAACCGCTCGGAAAGCTGGGCAACCTGAAGAAACCCAAGGACATCAAGGCCTTCCTTGATGAATATGTGATCGGGCAGGACAGGGCCAAGAAGATGCTTTCCGTGGCTGTCTACAACCATTACAAGAGGATCGACCACAACCTGGGGGAATCCCCGGACGACGGAGTCGAGCTCGAGAAGTCGAACATCCTTCTTGTCGGACCCACCGGGACCGGCAAGACCCTGCTTGCAAGGACCATTGCCAAGTTGCTGGATGTCCCGTTCACGATCGTGGATGCTACGGTCCTGACCGAGGCCGGCTATGTCGGAGAAGACGTGGAGAGTATCCTTACCCGCCTGCTGCAGGAGGCCGACTTCAATGTGAAGAAGGCCGAGAGGGGAATAGTCTTCATCGACGAGATAGACAAGATCGCCCGCAAGGGAGACAATCCCTCCATCACCCGTGACGTGTCCGGCGAAGGTGTCCAGCAGGCATTGCTCAAACTCCTTGAAGGGAACGTGATAAACGTGCCCCCAAAGGGCGGCCGCAAGCATCCCGAGCAGGAATTCATCCATGTGGACACCAAGAATATCCTCTTCATCTGCGGCGGGGCCTTTGAAGGCATCGAGCGCAGTATCGCCCAGCGTCTCAACACGCAGGTGATAGGGTTCGGGGCCTCCCGGACCAGGAAATTCGACAAGGCCAATCTCCTCAGGTACGTGGACGCCCAGGACATGAGGTCCTACGGACTCATCCCCGAGATCATCGGAAGGCTGCCTGTCATAACCTATCTGGACGCCCTCGACAGGGACGCCTTGCTCCGCATCCTCACCGAGCCCCGCAACGCCATCCTGAAACAGTACGCCAAACTTTTCGAGATGGACGGGATGAAGCTTTCGATAGGTGAAGGAGTGAAGGAGCTGATCGTGGACACGGCGATCAAGAACAAGCTCGGCGCAAGGGGACTCCGTTCCATCTGCGAGCGGATATTCGACGATGCCATGTACGAGGCTCCTTCTTCCAGGAAGAAGACATTCAACGTGACTTTGGACTACGCCAGGGAAAAACTCTCTGACAGCCTTTAATCTCCATAAAGATGAAACAGTACATCATGGACAACAGGGACAGGTTCCTTGGCGAACTGTTCTCCTTGCTCAGGATTCCTTCCGTGAGCGCGAAGCCTGAGCATAAACCCGACATGGAGAGGTGTGCGGAAAGACTTGCCGCCCTCCTCGCCGAAGCCGGTGCCGACCATGTCGAGGTCAGCCCGAGCGATGGTAATCCCGTAGTTTTCGCGAGCAAGTCCGTCGATCCCTCCCTGAAGACCGTCCTGGTCTACGGCCACTACGATGTCCAGCCGCCGGAGCCCCTGGAAAAGTGGGATTCGGATCCTTTCGAGCCTGTCGTCAGGAAGGACCCGGGCGGAAGGGACGCCATCTATGCAAGGGGGGCGAATGATGACAAGGGACAGTTGTTCATGCACATCAAGGCCTTTGAATATCTGGTGAGGTCCGGCAAGCTTCGCCACAATGTGAAATTCATCTTTGAAGGAGAGGAAGAGATCGGCAGTCCCTCCCTCCCGAAGTGGGTCAGGGAGCACAAGGCACTCCTGAAGTCGGACGTCGTGCTTGTCTCGGACACGACGATGATCTCCGAGAAGGTCCCTTCGATCAATTGCGGCATGCGGGGACTCGCATATCTTGAAGTGACTGTAACAGGCCCTGACAAGGACCTTCATTCCGGCCATTACGGCGGGGCTGTGGCCAACCCCATCCAGACTCTCTGCGACATCATCTCCAGCCTGATCGACAAGGACGGCAGGGTGACTGTGCCGGGATTCTACGACGACGTGGTCTCCCTGTCCCGCAAGGACAGGGCCGAGCTTTCAAGGGCTCCGTTCGACAGGAAGGAATTCATGGCTTCCGTCGGGGTCAGGGCGCTCAGGGGAGAGAAGGGCTACACGCCCCTGGAAAGGATAGGCATCAGGCCATGCCTGGACGTCTGCGGAATATGGGGCGGCTACACCGGCGAAGGCGCCAAGACCGTTCTGCCTTCCACCGCCCATGCCAAGATCTCGATGCGGCTGGTTCCCAACCAGGACAGCGCCAGGATAACCAGGCTTTTCAAGAAGCATATCCTCCGGATCGCTCCCAAGTACTGCACTGTCGAGGTGAAAGAATGCGAAGGAGGCGAGGGCTTCCTCATCCCGATATCCTCTCCGGCTTTTCAGGCCGCTTCAAAGGCTATGGAAGAAGTCTATGGGATCACGCCCGTGCCGAGCCGCGGAGGCGGCAGCATCGCCGTCCTCGCTGCCATGCAGAAGATACTCGGAGTGGATCCGCTGCTGATGGGATTCGGCCTTGAAAGGGACACCATCCACTCTCCCAATGAGAGCTACCTGCTCAGCCAGTTCTATGCAGGGATGGAATCGATAGTCAAGTTCTACGAGTATTATGACTGAAGACCAGCTTTATTCCGCAATCCTGGAAAAAGGTACGATGCTCTGCGTCGGCCTGGATCCTGACTACTCCCGCATACCCGAATGCGTCCGGAGGGGTAGAAGCGTCTCCGAGGCCCTGGTTGAATTCGGCAGGCGCATCGTGGATGCCACTTCGCCAAGATGCGTCGCCTACAAGCCGAACCTGGCATTCTACGAGGCCTACGGCCTTGACGGCATGAAAGCCCTCGACCTTACCGTAGGGTACATCAGGGACAACTGCCCCGGCCAGTTCCTGATCGCCGATGCAAAGAGGGGCGACATCGGCAACACGGCCAGGATGTATGCCAGAAGCCTTTTCGAGACTTTCGATTTCGATGCGGTGACCGTTTCTCCCTACATGGGTACCGAGACCGTGCTGCCATTCCTGGACTACAAGGGAAAGTTCGCCATTGTCGTCGCCCTGTCGTCCAATCCTTCTTCCGCAGACTTCCAGACCGCAGTCAAAGACGGGAAGCCGCTCTACAGGGTGGTGATGGAGAAGATGATGGAGATTTCAACTCCCGGGAACATGATGTTCGTGGTCGGTGCGACCAAGGCCGCCAAACTCAAGGAAATCAGGAGTTTCTGCCCTGACAACTTCTTCCTGGTCCCCGGTGTCGGGGCCCAGGGTGGAAGCGACCGGGAAGTGATAGCGAATGGATCGAATGCCAAGGGAGGCCTTCTGGTCAACTCCTCGCGTGCGGTCCTGTATGCTTCCTCCGGGGAAGATTTCGCCCAGGCCGCGGCATCTGTGGCAGGGGCAACTGCGAGATATCCTTTACTTCCGTGAAGCCTTTCTCTTGCTGAACACCGGAGAGGGGGCCGACGACGACGGAACACCTTCCTTGAAGAAGGGCCATCCGTCCTTGGTCCAGAAGACCCTGTCCAGGTTCATGCAACGCCCGTTATAGCTATTTCCCTTCCAGAAAGCGTGGTAGGCCATCCAGTCCCTTCCACGTCCGTCCTTGACTATCCTCGAGCCGTGGCCCGGGCCGCAGAACAGGGAGTCGGCGTCCCTGCAGAGTATGGTTCCGTCGTAAACCCCTTCGGGACCGGCAGTCATGGGCATGCCGCTTTTGCTGGTGAAGGGCCCGAGCGGGCTTTCTGACCGTCCTACCACCACATGGTAGGTGCTCTTTTCCTTGACGCAGCAGCTCCCCTCAGATGCGAAGAGATAGTAGTAGCGTCCCCTCTTGTGGACATATACCCCCTCCATCATGTCCCCCGCGACCTTGACCGGCGTAAACCCTTCCTTGACCGAGCAGCCGTCGTCTGATAGTTCGACCACGAATATTCCCGACTTCCTTCCCGCCTGACGGTCGGTAGGGTGGGCAAGGCTGCCCCAATAGAGGTATTTCCTCCCGTCGGAGTCCTGGAAGAACGCCGGGTCGATCGAGTTCCCGACACCTGTGTTTTCCATGCCCACTATCATCCCCAGGTCGGTGAAGGGTCCGGTGGGGGAGTCGGCCACTGCGACGCCGGAAGCGCTTCTGTCATGGTCCCCCCAGACCCCAAGGGCGTAGTAGAGTACGTATTTTCCTTCTATGTAGTTCAGGGCGGGCGCCCACAGGGCACCGTCCGGTTCCCACACCGGCCGCGTCCCCTCGGGGAAAGCCGCTCCGCAGAGTTCCCAGCTGACAAGGTCCTTGCTTCTGTAGACCGGAATGTCGTAGCTTTTTCCCCCTACGCCGGATCTTGTGGAGCAGGCATAGAAGAAGCCGTCCCTGGTCCTGTTGTCGAGAAGGGACGGGTCCGGACAGTTGTGCCTGACTACAGGGTTGCAGTAGGTGAGGCCGGGACTGCAGCTGCCGGCCATGATAGAGGATGCGATGAGCGTAACGGGAAGGAGTGCCCTGATGATTCTTGAGGATGCTGTCATGCGAACTGAAGTTTGTCCCGGGCAAGATAGGCAATAATCCCGATTCAATCAAATTTCGTAAATTTGGCGCAAGTCAAGAAGATTCCATGGATATGAGAAAGATGCTTCCGCTTTTCCTTTCCGCCGTCGCTGCCGTTTCCGGATGCAGCGAGAGTGCCTACTCCCGTATAGACCGTCTGTGCTCGGGAATATTCCCGGAAGGGGAGCCCGGCGCAGCCGTACTTGTGATGAAAGGGGACAAGGTCGTGTTCGAGAAGGGCTACGGCCTGGCGGACATGGCTACGGGGACCAGGATCGACGCAAACACCTCGTTCAATATCGCTTCCGTCTCCAAGCAGTTTACCGCCGTGGCGGTACTCCAGTTGGTGGAGAAAGGGCTTGTGAGCCTTGACGACTCTCTTGCGAAGTTTTTCCCGGAATATCGCTCCGACATCTGGAAACGGGTGAGAGTCAAGCATTTGCTCTCGCACAGCTCGGGCATTCCGGATGCCAGGTCCGGCTACACCAGGGAGCAGAGGATCCAAGGCGACGAGAACCTCGCCCTGGAGTATCTGGATAACCTGGATACGCTCCGTTTCGAACCAGGGACAGCCTACGAGTACATCAACCCTACCTATGTCCTGCTCGGCCGTCTGGTGGAGAGGGTGTCCGGCGAAGAGTTTACAGCCTATGTACGTGACCACATCTTCCTTCCCGCGGGCATGGAAAGGACTTCATATTTCGACCGGGACCACCAGGAGGCCATCCCCTGCATGGCCCATGGCTATGAATATGCGGATGTCTCCGATGCTCCCGAGGAGCGTCCTGCCTCCGCCGGAACGGGTCCGAAGGAATGGTACGAGTACGACTTCGGCGAAGAAACCTTCTTCGCCACCAGGCCGGACGGAGGGATCTACACCTCGGTCCGCGAATTCGTGAAATGGGAGATGGCCCTGCGCAGCGGGACCGTCCTGGGTCCGGAACTTACCGAAGCGGCGATGACGCCTGTCACCAAGGTGTCGGGGAGCCCCTGGTCAGATTACCAGAACAGGCCGAACACGTGGTATGGCTACGGATGGTTCATAGAGCCCGGAACCGGGACCTCGCCGCGGAGGATCTATCACACCGGAGACAACGGCGGATTCAAGATCCTGGCGGCGAGGTATCCTGAGCAAGGCGTACTGGTCCTCGTTTTCTCGAACAGGGCCGACTGGGACCGCTATGCTCTAATGCTCGAAATCGAGAAGGAAGTCCTTTAGGCGAAGCCTGATGGTGTCTCAGTCCTTTGCCTTCGGCTTGACGTAGCGGTCTCCCGTCTGGGCCTTGACGGCATCCACGAAAGCGGGGGCATATTCAGGGGAGGTGCGCCGGCCGCGGACGAGGACTCCGTTTTCGCTGGGCTGCATGATCTGGTCGTTATGCTTGACTATCAGAAGCTTCGCCAGCTTTTCCCAGCGCTTCATCATCATGTCCGTGTAGGCTTCCGTCTTGGCTGTGAGGAATGCGGCGGCCTGCGATGGCGTCATCCCCTTTACCCTCTCTTCGACCTCCTTCTGGTCGTTCGCATAGAAGTCCTCGAGTTCGGACTGCGCTTCGCGCAGGTCGCCTATCATGGCGCTGTAGCGCGGGTAGACCATGTTGGCTACGAAGTTGTTCATCCAGAACGCGCTGCCGGTGCTGAACTCCATCATGTCGTTGTTCTCCCTGCGGAACGGCTCGGGGATGCGGTTGATCCCGCAGTAGCAGGGTACATAGGCGACCATGCTGGCATCGTCGAGGTTGAAGTAGGTGACCCCTCCGACTGCATCGGGCAGCCAGTCCCTCATCTGGCAGACCATCGTCATGCCGCTCTGCTGACATCCGATGGGCCTCTCGCGGAACATTTCAGTCCCCTGGGAGTCTTTGAAGTTCACCGGCTGGTTCCGGTAGGGAGATGCCCAGGGGCCTGCGCTCACGTCGGCCGTCATGTCAAGGGCGGTGCCTTCGTAGTGGTCCCGCATGTCGTTCATCAGGTCGCGGACCGAAAGCGGCTTGTCGGGCTTTATCCACAGGGGAAGGTGGTCGATCTTCGAGGTGTCACCGTTGATGAAAGGAAGATACGAGTCGATCACATCCTTGTCGTAGTGGTGGCGGAAGAAACTCCAGACCCTTGCTTCGCAGTAGCGGATGGAACTGAAGTCGAGCGGGCCGTAGGCTTCGCGGAAGCTGAAGTCGGCGTCCTTGCCGTCGAAATAGCCCATTTCCCGGGCGAAGGAGATGACATCGGGGGAGTACATGCACTCGCCTTCCACTACATAGAATCCAAGTTTTTTGTCGATCTTCCTGGCCTGGGGGAAGGTCCTGATCCTGCTGGAATTGGCGTAGGCCGTAACACAGTCGTCCGGAAGCCTCAGGGCCACCCACACCGCGCCTTTGCGTCCTTCTCCCTTGCCGATCATCTCCATGATCCAGGCTTCGTCCTTGTCGCATACTGCGAATGATTCGCCGGTGCTGTTGTAGCCATATTCCTGGACGAGGGCATGCATCTGCGCGATGGCTTCGCGGGCGGTCGAAGACCTCTGGAGGACTATTCCCATCAGGGTGAAGTAGTCGAACCAGCCTTCAGGGTTGCGCAGTTCCTTCCTCCCGTCCCATGTGGTTTCCACGATGGACACTTGCTTCTCGTTCATCAGTCCGACGACGCCATAGGTGTAGGGAGCCTGGGGAAGCAGCCTTTGGGCTGCGTCAGGGCCGAAACGCCCGACAGAGATCATTTCCCCGTCCGGATGCATCCCGGGGAGGGAATAGCTGAGGGCTCCGGAGAAGCCGAAGCCGTCACAGTTGTACGTGCACATGACGCTCCCGTCGACGGAAGCCTTCTTGCCTACGATGAGGTTCGTGCAGGCGAACGAAGCTACCGTCAGCATCATGGCTGCGGTGCTGATGAGGAGTTTCTTCATTTCGTTATCGTGTTAGAAGGTGTATTCAGCTTCAGAATATCTCTTTCTGCTTGTCAAACAGGGCCTTGTCCTCGCGTGAAAGGTCGACGGTGAAGGATTTGCTGCCGCGCATCCCTTCAAGGGTGTCTTTCTCGTCCCTGGAGAGTTTCTTCGGAATCCAGACAAGCACCTTGACAAACAAGTCTCCGCTTCCGGAACCGTACCCCTGTACGGCCGGAAGTCCTTTCCCGCGAAGTTTAAGGATCGTACCTGACTGTGTCCCAGGATCCACGCTGACCTTGTGCGGGCCGTCCAGGCAAGGGACTGTGATCTCGGTCCCGAGTATTGCCTCGGTGACGGGAATCACCGTCGAGTAGAACAGGTTCTTGCCATTTCGCTTGAGCTGCGGGTGCTCCAGTTGCTCGATTATGACCAGCAGGTCTCCGTTGGTCCCGTTGTGCGGCGCCGCATGCCCTTCTCCGCGGATGGTCAGCTGCATCCCTTCTTCCACTCCCGCGGGGATCTTGACCTTGACGGTCTCACGCCTTCTTACCAGTCCAGTCCCTCCGCAGGTCCTGCACGGGTTGGACACTATCGTGCCTTCTCCGCCGCATTGCGGACACGTGGCGTAGGTTATCGTCCTGCCGAACAGTGAATTGGTTACCTGCTGGACCTGGCCCGTGCCCTTGCAGTTGGGGCAGGTCTTGATGTCCGAAGCGTTCTTCGTCCCCTTGCCGTTGCAGTCGGGGCACTGGCGGTTGCGCTCGATGGTTATCTCCTTCTCCACTCCCTTGGCAATCTCTTCCAGGGTAAGCCGGACCCTCGTACGTATGTCACGTCCCCTGTAGACTGTCTTCTGCCTGCTGCGTGCGCCGGCACCGCTGCCGGAGTCTCCGAATCCGCCGAACCCTCCGAATCCGCCGAAGCCCCCGAATCCGCCACCGAAGAGGTCGCGGAGCAAGTCTTCCAGGTTGCCGAATCCACCGCTGAAGTCGGGAGCCCCCTGGCTGTCTACACCGGAGAATCCGAACTGGTCGTATTTGGCCCTCTTGTCAGGGTCGCTCAGCACTGAATATGCTTCCGAGGCTTCCTTGAACTTTTCTTCCGCGGTTTTCTTTTCCTGTTCAGTCCCTTCGACCCAGCGGTCTGGATGCCACTTCATGGCCGCCTTCCTGTAGGCGGCCTTTATCTCGTCGGCGGTAGCTGTCCGCGCCACCCCGAGTACTTCATAATAGTCTCTTCTTTCAGCCATAGCCGTAGAACCCTCCTGTTATATCCCGACAACCACCTTGGCGTAGCGTATCACTTTCCCGGAAAGCGTGTAGCCTGTCTGGACCACGTCGTAGACAAGCCCCTTCATCTCCTCTCCGGCATTGAACTGCGCCACTGCCTCGTGGAAATCAGTGTCGAATTTTTCACCTTTGGCCTTGATAGGCTCCAGCCCCTTCCCCTTGAGGTATGACATAAGCTTGCCGTAGATGAGCTCGGTGCCTTCCTTCGCAGCGTCATCCTGCGATTCCTCGAGCATCTTAAGAGCCCTTTCGCAGTCGTCCAGCACTGGCAGGAGGCCTTTGATGGTGTCGGCTGCGGCATTATGCACCAGGTCAAGCTTCGCTTCGGCGGAATGCCTGCGGAAATTGTCGAAGTCCGCCATCAGGCGCAGGTAGTCGTCCTTCTCCTTCGCAAGGCTTGCCTTCAAGGTCTCGTTCTCCTTTTCCAGCTCCTCCAACCGGCTTGGGGCTTCCTCCTTTGATTCAGCCTTCTTCTCGTCTTCCGCCCCGGTCTCGTCGCCGGAAGTTCCGGCTTTCACTTCAATCTTCTCTTCTTCCGCCTTTTCCACGTTCATTCCTGCTTTCTTTTTCTTGGACATATCGTTTTCCTTTTTTGATTCAAACTGAAACCGTCCAACCTGACAATGCAGGCGGACGGCTTCAAAGATATCAAATTATCTGCCAACGGCCAAGTGCTGACAGAATGTCAGAGACAGGTTAACCCTCCTTGATAGGGGAGTATTTCGGAACCAGGCTCTTCATCAGCGTCCATGCAAGGAGGTAGGCTATTCCGCAGAAGCAGAACATGATGAAGTAACCTGCAGGCTTGCCCTCGAAACCGAGGAAGGTGAAGGCGCTTCCGGCGTTCTCCGCATAGGTGAAAAGTTTCCCGGCAACCTTCTGGATGATCATCGAGCCTACACCTCCGGCCATCGCACCGATGCCGGTGATGGTGGCTATGGTGCTCTTGGGGAACATGTCGCCGATGGTTGAGAACAGGTTTGCGCTCCAGGCCTGGTGCCCGGCTCCGGCAAGGCCGATGAGGATCGCAGGCCACCAGGGGTTGCCCGATCCCATTCCAAGCGGCTGCGCAAAGAGGGCGGCGATGGGGAAGAACGCGAATATCAGCATCGCCAGCATCCTTCCCTGATAGGGATTCATGCCTTTCTTTTCAACAAAGACCTTCGGAAGGTATCCGCCGAAGATGGAAATCACCGTCACGATGAGGTAGAGGGTGAATATCAGCCACTGTCCCAGATGCGAGGTGGCGGGAGCGTCGAACTGGTTGCTGAAGTAGGAAGGAGCCCAGAAGAGGAAGAACCACCATACTCCGTCCGTGAAGAACTTGCCGGTGATGAACGACCAGGTCTGGCGGTACTTGAAGCACTTGAGGAAAGGGATCGCCTTTTCGGAGCGGGCGGCGGCCTTCTCAGCGGCTTCCGCCTCGTCGTCCTGGTGGATGTACTCGAGTTCTGCGGCGTTGACATGCTTGCTTTCTTCAGGCTTGTCGTACATGAACGCCCAGAAGAACATCCAGATGAAACCGAGTCCGCCGATGATGATGAATGCCATTTCCCAGCCGAACCTGACGGCGAGCGGAGGGATGCACAGCGGTGCGGCCAGGGCGCCTACGGAAGCGCCGGCGTTGAAGATGGATGTCGCGAAGGCGCGGTCCTTCTTCGGGAAATATTCAGCCGTGACCTTGATGGCGGCGGGGAAGTTTCCGGCTTCGCCCAGGGCAAGTATGCCCCGGCACAGCAGGAACAGCCAGACAGAGGTGGTGGACACTGCAAGCGCTATGTTGCTCCCGGCTTCCACTGCGCGGAGCGCGGCGACGCTGCCCAGTCCGTCGACGATGTGGGCGGTGGCCCAGCCGCACGCTGCGTGGAGGCAGGCTCCGGCGGACCAGACCCCGATAGCGATCAGGTAGCCTTTCTTCGTGCCCATCCAGTCCACGAACTTGCCGGCGAACAGGCAGGCGATGGCATAGAGGATGGAGAACATTCCCGTAATCGTGCCGTAGTCATTGTCGGTCCAGTGGAATTCCGGTTTGATGAAGTCCTCGTAGGTGAGTGAGAGCACCTGCCGGTCGAGGTAGTTGACAGTCGTGGCGACGAAGAGCAGCGAACACAGCCACCAGCGCCAGTTGGTCATCAGTTTCTTTTGTGTAGACATATGTATGGTTTTGTTGTTTTCCTTCCGCAATTTACAAACAATTCCCGACAAATGGACCGAAATCGGATGCAAACGTTTGTATTTCTATGCAAAAATAAGTATTTTTGTCTTTGTAACACACAGGACACAATAAAATCTTTTTAATATGGCGAGTTTTATCAACGAAGACTTCATGCTCAGGACGGACGCTGCCAGGCAACTCTACCATGGGAGCGCCGAGAAGATGCCCATCATCGACTACCACTGCCATCTGGTGCCGCAGCAGATAGCCCAGAACATCCAGTTCCGGGACATCACCCAGCTGTGGCTGGTGGACGGACATTACGGCGACCATTACAAGTGGCGTGCAATGAGGGCGAACGGAGTGGGGGAGGAATACCTCACCGGCGGTACGCATTCTGCCTGGGAGACCTTTGAGAAGTGGGCGCAGACCATGCCTTACCTCCACAGGAACCCCCTTTACCACTGGTCGCACCTTGAGCTGAGCCGGGTTTTCGGAATAGACAAGATCCTTTCTCCTGCCACCGCGCGCGAGATTTTCGAAGAGTGCAATGCCAAGCTGGCGACTCCCGAGTTCAGGGGACAGGCCCTGATCCGCAGGTTCAACGTCGAGACTGTCTGCACGACGGACGATCCCGCCGACGACCTACGCTGGCACAAGATGATAGCGGAGAACCCGTTCGGGACGAAGGTCATTCCGGCATGGCGCCCCGACAAGGCGATGGCCATCGAGGATCCTGCAGCCTACAAGAAGTATCTGGTGCAGCTCGGCGAGGCGGCCGGGAAGGAGATTGATTCCTATGCCGACCTTCGCGAGGCTCTTGAAAAGAGGCATGCCTTCTTCGCCTCGATGGGCTGCAAGCTTTCCGACCACGGTCTCGAGAACTTCTACAGCGCCGACTACAAGGAGATCGAGATCGAGATCATATTCAAGAAAGTGCTGCTCGGGAAGGCTCCCAACGCCGGAGAACTTGCCAAGTTCCGCTCCGCCTTCCTGCACGACCAGGCGGTTATGGACGCAGAGGCAGGGTGGGCTCAGCAGTTCCACATCGGCGCCATCCGCAACAACAACTCAAGGATGTTCGGTCTCGTGGGACCCGACACCGGCTACGATGCGATCCACGACCAGGAGATCGCCGCCGCCGGAAACAAGTTCTTCGACCGGCTCGCTTCAGAAGGGAAGCTTGCGAAGACCATCCTCTACTGCCTCAATCCCAAGGACAACGAGGTGATGATGACCATGGCCTACAACTTCAATGACGGCTCCGTGCCCGGCAAGATGCAGTTCGGATCGGGCTGGTGGTTCCTCGACCAGGAAGTCGGAATGAGGCGCCAGATGGACGCCCTTTCGGTCCTCGGACTCCTCAGCCGGTTCGTCGGAATGCTCACGGACTCGCGCAGTTTCATCAGCTATCCGCGCCATGAATATTTCCGCAGGATCCTTTGTGACGTCCTCGGCAAGGACATCGAAGATGGCAAGATCCCTTCGAGCGA
The DNA here is from genome assembly GCA_900320185.1 of uncultured Bacteroidales bacterium. Lineage (GTDB taxonomy): Bacteria > Bacteroidota > Bacteroidia > Bacteroidales > UBA932 > Cryptobacteroides. The sequence continues at coordinate 61,589 of ONRD01000005.1, read as the reverse complement.
GATAGCCGACATCGAGCGGATGGTCCGGGACATCTCCTACAACAACGCCAAGGAATACTTCCGGTTCTGATACAGGTTGGTGCGGCCCCTGCTTCGCCTCGCGCGGATACCATCGTGTAAGCGTCCCCTTTTAGGGAAGGCTACACAAAAGGTCGTGAAGACCGTTTTCTTTCTCGGCATGCTTGCACATTACCTCAGAAAGTTGTTCCTTTTGTGAAAGTTAGCATAAGTCTGTTTCTTTAAAGTTACAGACTTTTTTCTTTTACCTATCCGGACACACTTTTTGGGACATTATCATATCACATAATTGATGGAAACAACTATCCATTTTTTCTGTCGTTTCTCTAATCCGTAAGTTATTGTTTTTATACTTACGTTATCTCTTTTTGCTTTAAAACAAATGCTTGCGTTATTACCATTGACCGTTTCCAAAATATCATAGTTCCTATATCCAAAATTATTCGTAAATTTTTTATCTCTGCCAAGATTATAATTAAACCGTATCATTTTTTCCCAATCTTCTTGTGGATTTTCTGAACCAAAATTCGTATACACCCGAGCCACATCAATATATTGTTTTGCTGTTTCTAAATCCAATGCCTGCTCGGCATCTATAAGCTTGACAACTGCAACAAAGGGCGTTTCCAATTTTACTGTTTTATTAACCGAACAAGAAGCCATTGACAACATCAGAGAATAAAATAAAAATAAGATAGTTTTATTTTCCATAATATTCCAAATAAGGTTTTGCAACAACAGCTTTGGGTCCACGTATATTATTGGCATTTGGCAATTTCATTGTTGCATTGTATAAATTATTAGGTGCTACAACTGTTGTATTTTTGTACATTACATTTAATGGAAATGGAACTTTTACATATTGACTTGCATTTCATGTTGGAAGCGAAACTTCCGCAAAGCTAAGATTCTTGTGGTTATTGAACCTTGAGACATATTACATCGCTAATTCTATATATTTTGTCATTGTGGTCAAGAAATAGGCTAAAATGGCTATGAATATCGTAGGGCTCGTCAGATTCAATTTCTCTAAAAGAGACGCCTTCGGTATCTTCAGAATTCAATTCAATAAAGTTTGTATTATAGTAACTATGTTCCGAAAAAAGCAAATGACGAGTTACTGGCAATAGAATCAATTGATAATAATCACCTATTATCAGATGGGAGAAACGATTAAGCCCGTGTTTTGAACCTAATTCAAGCCCTCTGTCATAGACGCGAGCACTTAATGTATCTTTATTCTTGATCTCATATTGGATCGGAAGCCTACGGTTGAAGGTTATTGTGTCTCCTTCGGATGACAAAAACTGCATCTCAACACGAACATAGTTACGATTAAGCGATCGCGTATATTTTGAACCCAGATATTGACCCGAAAAGATCAGGTTCCCAATCATGATCAAGGAGAAAACGATACCTGCTCTCATTTGCGTTTTACAGATTTTAACCGACCATTCGAAACAACTTCAATTATATTAATCGGAATACTTCCGATCCATCCGGATACCCTTGATCTCGATTGAGCCCGCAATCTCGTCCATCCGGATCCACCAGATTCACCGGATCACCCGTACAGTAGGCATAAGGGCTGACGTCGTAGTACTTCTCCCCGAGTGGGTCGGGTACGAGCCAGCGGGAGAGGGACGGGCTGTACTGCCTTGCCCCGAAGTCGGTGTAGGGGACGCCGAAGTCCGGGCCCTGGTCCTCCTGGCCGGTGAACTCATCGACGCTCGAGACGGTGAAACTGTCCGAACTGCCGCCGGCAACGGAAGGACACCATCTCGGGTCTCCTACCTGCTCGCTGATGGCGAGGGCGTTGACGAGCGGGAATTTCGGTATTATACGGTTTCAAATAATTTATCAAGCATTACACTCATTTTTTTGCTCGTTCTATATGTAACACCATCGATTTTGATACATTGCCCTTTTAGTAGTAATACCTTTTTTTCATTATTCCCATACAATATAGTAACACTATAATCAGGCTTAAATTTAAATAATTCTTGTTTGCTTGAATTAATAATTCTCAATAATTTATTTATTTGAGAGCGGTCTGTTATCGTTTGTGTCTGAGAAATACTATAGTTTTCAACAATAATACTACATATATCTTTATTATTTATGATTGGAGATTTACATCCAGTAATAGATAATAATACTATTATTAGATAGAATACATTATTCATAACCTTTTAAGTTTTTTTTCGCTTTATTTTGTATCAATCCACCTCCGGTAACTGATAGAATAAACCCGTTTTGCACCTTTTCCCCTGCATCTCTTAATATCTTTGCATTTTGTAATGTGGCAGCTGCTTTATAAACTTGGTTCGGAGTAGTTGCTCTAATTGTTGATCCGGCGACGGGGGAAGGATGTCCTCCAGCTGCGTAGCACCGCGCCTGTAGGACACCTCGGTCTGGGCCGGTGCAGCGATGGATACAAGCAGCAGCAGGAAAAGGAGAATTCCTGCACGGAGGGGACAAAGATATGAATGGATCTGTCTCATAGTCGTTTAGCCGCTGATTTTCTGACAATATACTAAAAATAACCATAATCGGAAAGATTGCGGTCATTTTCCGTCTGCGATGAATATACCTGGTATATCTGGCGGAGGGATGTCACACGGGCAGAGGGGCCCGATGGCAGCAACTTATCGCGAGACTAACGGAGTCCCCGAAGAGGCAAGCTACCGACTCTGCAAAGCCCGGCGCAAAGAAAAAAGAGACCGACGGAAGTGTCGATCTCTTTCCAATTTCAGCATGACTGTGTCCTATCTCCAGCAAGCGGGGCCTACGCCGGCGCCGGCGAGGTCGCTGTTGGTGATGGTGTAGTCGGCTGCAGCGGCATCCTTGACGGGATCAGCGTCCAGGATTCCGCCACCGGCGGTTCCGATCTCCTGGGTGATCAGCCCGGTCCAGAACTTGGCCGCGGTGCAGTTGAAGAACCAGTTGTTGCCCATGGCGGTAGGGACGGTGACGCCGGAAGACTTGCAGAGCAGGTTGTTCTCCCCGTTCTCGTTGAGGAACAGGTTGTTGTTGACGACGTAGCTCTCCGGAGTGGAACGGACGTAGAGGATGCCGTTGCCATTGTTGAGGGTGCAGCCGTCGAAGATGTTGTTCGAGATGTTCACGGCTCCGGTGACGCGACCTGCATCGGCACGGATGAAATCACGTCCCCCGACAACGGTGCAGTTCTTGACCGTCACGGTGCCGTAGGTTCCCTTGCGGATGTCGATCGTACCCTGTCCGGCACCGAGACCGGACATGACTACGTTGTTGAACACCAGAGAAGAAACCGTGGCTCCGGCGTTGTCATAGAAGACGGACTTGCTCACGGTGCTGATTGAACAGTTGCGGACGATCACCTGATCCACGGTGGCTGCGTCGGTGACGTTCAGGAAGCAGTTGGAACCCGATCCGACGAAGTTGAGGCCTTCGAGGACTATGGTACCGGCCTCTCCGGAGATATTCAGCTGGGCTACCGTTACGGTCGGCTTGTCGCTTCCGGAAGTCTCACCGCTGAGCCTTGTGCCGGCGGGGAGGGTTATAGCAGCTGCTGAAAGGTCGTACGGAGTACCGCTCAAGGCGAACTTGATGTCGGTCTTCCCGGCTTCTACGGCAGCGTTGAACTCATCGACGCTGGAGACCGTGAAGCTGTCGGTGCTCCCGCCGGCGGCGGAAGGACACCACCTCGGGTCTCCTACCTGCTCGCTGATCGCAAGAGCGTTGACGAGTGTGAAGTCTCCGGTGGCCGCATCCTTGCATGGATCGCTGCCGAGCACGACTCCGCCACCGCCCTTTGCGGTCTCTTCGTCAATCCTTCCGGTGAAGAACTTCTCGCTGACATTGAAGTAGTAGTTGCCTGACATGGCAGGAACAGCCGTAGCGTCTCCGGACTTTGCGAGGATGACGTTCATCGTGTGGAACAGGTTGCCGCTTACGGTGTACCTGGCATTCTTGTTCCTCACGTAAAGGACGGTGTTGCTTGCGTTGTTGGACACGTCGAAGAATGTGTTGTGGCTGATGTCCAGCGTCGAGCAGACCACTCCGGAATCCATCCTGATGAAGTCGCGGAAGCCTCCGTTGAAGGTGTTCTCGGTCAGGCTTACGCTCGTGAGGGTGCCTTTGCGGAAGTCGAATCCACCCTGTCCGGTACCCTGGTTGGTGATGATGTTGCCCTTGACCAGCAGGTTGCCTACATTGTTGGCGTCGGCATTGCTGTAGATGATGCTCTTTGAATAGCCGTCGATGGAGCAGTCCTTGATGACGATGTCGGAAAGGGTTGCCCCTGCGGCATCGAAGCCCACGAGGATACCCTGCCCGTTTGCATTCAGGGTCAGGTTCTCAAGGCTCAGGGTCTGGGCCTCCGTACCTGCAAGGGTGAAGGCGGCTCCGTTGACAACGGCTCCGTCCTGTCCCTTCAGGGAGAGGGGAGAACTCAAGGCTATCGATTCGGTGAGGTCGTAGGTGCCGGGGGCAAGGGTGATCTCGCTCTTGCCGGCGGTGATCGCTGCAAGCAGCTGCTCTACGTCTTTCACGACAAGTCCTTCTCCTTCACCGCCGTCGCTCTTAGGCTGTACGGCGAACGCTGCGACTCCGGGAGCGGATTCGGTGTTGTAGATGTCGTCTTCGCCAGGGTTGGCGTAGACCTCCACGGTGTAGCTGCCGGCATCGAGCATGCCTGAGGTGATCGCAGGGATGGTGTAGCTGGTGCCTTCCTCGACTGCATATGTCTTCCCTCCGAACACGACTGAATATGAAGCGGCGTCTGCCACCTCAGGCCAGGAAACGACTATGTCGGTCGCATCTCCGACGGTGATGGCCGCCGGGTCGGCCGAAGGCTGGGGAGTGGGAAGGGCAGTGTTGAGCGGAGTCGTGTCCGTAGACCAGGCGAGCTGGCTGATGGCCACGGGGCCGGATACCCACACATATACGAAGCACTCTTCGGTGATGTCGGAGATGAGGATCTTCTGGGCGTTGTCCATGTCCACAAGCGCCGATGCTCCGCCCTTGATGGTGACTGATGAACCGTCCAGGGGACCGACGCCGATGACCACATGGTTGCCGAGGCCTTCGGGATCGGCGACCTTGATGTAGACCGAACCGGGCTCGGTAACCTTGAACTTGAAGTATCCGAGCTGAGGGACGCCCTTCTTGTTGGTGACCGTGGCCGTCTGGAATGCTGCCATGCCGTTGTCGACGACTATCGGAGTTGACTCGTCTGCGCTGATGTACAGATAATCCCTGACCCTGTCGCTCTTGATGGTACCCGAGAATAGCTTGGCGTTGCTGAAGAGCCATGTCTTCTTGCCTTCGATGGTCCCGAGAGTGAGGTCTTCGGCTTTCTCGACATATCCAACCCACCACTTCGAGGCTCCCACCTTGGCGGCGACCAAGTCTGCGTTGGTCAGGTTGAACAATCCGGCCTTGGCGTTGTAGCAAGGGTCTTCTTCAAGCATGGAACCGCCGCCGCCTGTAGCGTCCGACTGCTTCATGTTGTTGTTGAAGAAGGTTGCGGAGACATCGTAGTAGTGGTTGTTTGCGAAACTGATGTTGTCGCTGCCCAGGTACTTGTAGCCGTTGAATCCACCGGAACTGACGGTGTTGTCGCCTCCGAGCTTGGCTTTCTCTCCCATCCCGATCACGAGGTTGTTCTTGAAGGAGACGGAAGAGGGCTGGGTCTGGATCGCGACGAGACCGGCGTTGTTGGTGTTGTCACTGACGCACAGGTCGAACATCGTGTTGTTTTCGACCTTGATGTCGCCAAGCGACTGGGGGAAGTCGATCCTCAGGTAGGTACGGCCGCCGGTGTACATCGTGTTGTTGACGATGTTGATGGCGCCGATGGAGGACAGGGGGCTGCTGGCAGTACCGCGCAGGTCGATGACGTCACCGCCGCCTGTACCGTCTGCATTGATGTTGTTGATGTCGCAGCTTTCCCAGTTGACCGAGCCTACATCCATGGGCTGTCCCCACTCGTAGAGGAGACCCTTGGAATAGCCTGTGATGACGCAGTTCCTGAAGGTGATGTCGTCAATCTTGACAGCATCCTTGATCCCGCCTCCGTTCTTGAGCTGGATGGTGAACCCGCGTGTTCCCTTCTGGCCGTTGAGCTCGACACTTTCGAAACGGATCGAGCCGCCGCTGAAGGCTGAGGTGATGTGGAATTCCCCGTTGATCACCGGCATGGAGCCGTCAGCGGCGCCCTGCCCGTAGATCTCGACCGCTCCGTCGATGTCGGCGACTGCGTCCTCGGCGAAGGTGTAGGGGGATCCGTCCATGGTGAGCAGGATCTTGGATCCGGGAGTCTTCAGTGCATTCTGGAGACCGGCAAGGGAGTTCACGGTTGTGAGTCCGGTCGGGTCGGGAGTCGTCCACACATCCACTTCGCCGCGTGAAGCGCTCTTGTAGTAGAGGGTGAACACATATTCAGTTCCTGGCGTCAGGCCGGCTATGGTGGCCTTTCCGGCAGCCTTCTCCTCGTCGGAGAGAGTGTAGGTCTGGACGTCTTCCTCTCCGGGAAGTCCGTATTCGATCCGGTCAACCTCCAGGTAGTCTTCCAGTTCGGTGGACCAGGCCAGGCTGATGTTGTCCGCGCCCCTGTCGGAGGCCTCCAGGAAGAGGTTGTCCTTCACGGCGAAGGTCTTGATAGGCTTCGAATAGACCGCCCACTTCGAGGCCTCTTTCGAGTTGCTGACAGCCTGCACCTTGTAGTAGTAGGTCTGGTCCGCCTCGAAGGATTTGGTCAGGGGAAGCTGGTCGGGGCTTATGGTCCCGCTCCAGTACTCCTGTAGTGTCATCCCTTCGTCGGTGTAGACGATTATGATGTACTGCTCCGCATCTTTGGTCGCATCCCAGTTGAAGGTAACGAGGTTGCCCTGGTTGACCCTGGCTGAGAGGTTCATTGGCTCCAGGCACCTGTCCAGGTCGAGGTCGGTGATCTCTTCCAGGGTGTTGGAACAACCTGCGAACAGGCCGAGGACGAGAGCGGCAAGGATTGCGAATGAATTCTTAAACAGTTTCATTTTCTTCGTATTAATGGTTGTCTGCTAGTAACCGTAGTCATTCTTGATGGAACCCTGGCTGTTGTTCAGGATGTAGTCGAAGATGGGCCAGAACTGCTTTGCATCGGGATCTCCGCTGGCGAGCCAGCCGATCTTGTCCTCCTTGAGCTTCGAGGTGCTGATGTAGCCGCTTTCCTGGTTCCAGTCCTTGCCTTCAGGCGAGCCGGTTTCGTTCGGGCCGAGGCCCCAGATGACGAGTCCGTCTTCGTTGTCGTTCTCCTTCCACCAGATGTTGCCGGTAAGGTAGGAGTAGTCTCCGGAGAGTTCCGACAGGGCGGTCAGGTCCGCCTTGGTCTCCTCGATCTTGCTTCCGAGCATGTTCCAGCGGATCAGGTCTGCCTTGCGGAGGAACTCGCCGCAGAACTCGAAGGCACGTTCGTCGACAATCGCGTTGAACATGTCGTCCTTGCTGACTATCCCGGAGACGAATCTTTCGGCAAGGTTCTCGTTGCCCTTGAAGGCGCGGGACCTTACCTGGAGGAAGCAGTCCTTGGCGGTCTGGAGGTCTCCGAGCTCATTGGCGATCTCGGCGGCCATCAGCAGGACGTCTGCGTAGCGCATCACGACAGGCTTGACGCCGTCGTCGTTCCCCCCGTTGTAAGGGTGCTTTGACATCCAGTCGAAACGGAACTTGCCGAAGTACCATGTGTTGATGCCTGCAGGCTCCTGGAGTCCGGTGCTCTTGACCCATTTCCAGTTTACGCAGGAGATGTCCCGCCTGCTGTCGCCCTCGGCGAACTTGAACCAGAAATTGGGGGTCGGACCGGCAGTACCGCCCTGGTTGAAGGAGTACCCGAAGATGGAGGCATTCTCGTTCTTGACGGCGAAAGTGTAGTTCCACCTTCCACGCACCTTGCTGTCGGTGTCCCCGAAGGGGATGCAGAAGAGGAGTTCCTTGCCTGCCGCCAGGTCGAAGTTGTTGACATTGCGCCAGAGGGTCTCGAAATCGGACTCAAGGGAGCAGTAGCCGGAGTTGATGGCGTCCTTGAGGTAGGCAAGGGCCTTCGGATAGAGGGTTTCCTTGCTGAGGTTGCCGTCCGAGGACAGTCTCACGCTTCCGAGGTCTCCGGTCCCTACCTTCCCGTCGGCGGGACGGAGGGCGTAGCCGGATGCAGCGAGTGCGATCCTTGCATAGAGGCCTTCGGCGAAGCACTTGTTGACGCGGTCCACGGTCTTGGTGGTCGATGTCGTACCCGGATAGGGGAGGTTGGGTATCGCGTCGTCCAGGTCGGACAGGATCCGGTTGAAGATCACGTCGCGGCTTGACTTCGGAATGTACATGGTCTCCGAGTTCAGGGGCTCGAAGCGTGCCGGAACGTCTCCCCATGCCTTGATCAGGTCATAGTAGAGCATGGCCCTAAGGGTCAGTGTCTCGGCGTAGAGATATGCCATGTCGGCGTCCTCATCGATGTTACCGTATTCCTTGAGGCCGGCAAGGGTGAGGTTCGCCCTTTCTATGGCGCTGTACATGTCTGCGTAAGGGTTCTTCTCCTGTCCGAGCTGCTGGTTGTTGGCCAGGCAGTCGTAGGAGGCTATGCCGGTCTTGTCCTGGTCGCCGCTCTTGGCGCTGTTGTACCACTCGATGTCGGTGTTGAAGCCGTACCAGGGCAGGAAGCGTCCGCGGTAGCTGTTCTGCTCGCCGAAAGCGATGTGGATTGAGAATATGGTCTGCTCGGCGAGGGCATAGTTGGAATACACCGTGGCGTCGTCGAACGAGGAAGGGGATTCCTGGTCGAGTATCTTGTCGCAGGAACCGAGGACCATAGTCGCCGCTGCTGCAATGGCGAAGTATTTAAGTATTTTTTTCATACTCTGTTCAAATTAGAAGGTTACGTTGACTCCGAACACATAGCCTCTGCTCTTGGGGTAGGCCGAACAGTCAACTCCGGGAGTGAGGGGCGTGGCACGCCTGGTATCCACTTCAGGGTCGTAACCTGAGTACTTGGTGAGGCAGAAGAGATTGGTCCCGGTCGCATAGAAGCGAAGCTTGCGGATGTGGACCTTTTCGGTGAGGGTCTCGGGCAGGGTGTAGCCGATGGTGGCGGACTGGAGCCTGAGGAATGAACCGTCCTCGACGGCGTAGTCGCTGAATATGGCGTTCTGGACGAAGGGGGCCCAGAGGGTCGTACCCTTGTTCGCCGCCTCGAGTGCGGCGGGATCGGTGATGAGTTCGCCGGTGTTCCAGTCAACGTTGGTCCAGCGGTTGTCCAGGTTGGAGAGGGTGGTCAGGTTCCTCAGGGTCGTGAACTTGCGGGAAGAGTTGAACTCTATCTTGTTGGCATTGTAGACGTCGTTGCCGATCATGTAGTTGAAGTTGGCTCCGAAGTCGATGCCCTTGAAGTAGCCGCTGAGCGAGAATCCTCCCTGGAAGTCAGGGGATGCGTTTCCGATGACCTTCTTGTCCGGCAGGCCGTCTTTGTCCAGGTCCTTGAACTTGGGGGCTCCCGGGCGCATGAATCCGGAACCTACGATGGAGCTGCAGTCGACAACTCCTTCCTTGAGGACCCATTTTCCGTTGGTGAAGTCGAAGTCGGAGATGGAGTAGCGGCCGTCGCTCACGTAGCCGTACATGTTGCCGAGCGGCTGGTCAACCTCCACGATGTAGTCGGGACCGATCTCGGTCGAAGCCCAGCCGGATTCGGCGGTGATGCTCTTGAGGCCTCCGAGGTCCACCACCCTGTTCCTGTTGTAGGCGATGTTGCCGGACAGGTTGAGTGAGAAGTCCTTGTTAGTGACCAGAGGCATGTTGAGGGTGAGTTCGACGCCGCGGTTCCTGGTCGAGCCGAGGTTGCGGTACTGGGAATCATAGCCGGTGCCCTTGACCGGGAAGTTGATCAGAAGGTCCTTGGTGTCATTCTGGTAGACCTCCACGGAACCTGAAACCTTGCTGTGCCACAGGCTGAAGTCGAGACCGATGTTGTGCGTGTAGGTGGTCTCCCAGGTCAGGTCGGGGTTGTTCATGATCTTCCCGGCCATCCAGTAGGTGCTGCCGGTGGAGATGATGTTCAGCATGGTGGGGTCGGTGGTGGCGTAGGCCGAGTAGATCTTGCTGATCTGTCCCGTGGGGATGTTGTTGTTGCCCGCGGTACCGAAGCTGTAGCGGAGCTTCAGCTGGTCGATCCACTCCTTGTCCTTCATGAAGTCTTCGTTGGAGATTGTCCAGGAAGCTGCCGCGGAAGGGAAGAATCCCCATCTGTTGCCCTTGGCGAACTTCGAGGAACCGTCTGCGCGGAGAGTCCCGCCAATCGAATACTTGTGCATGTAGTCATAGTTCGCCCTTGCGAAGAATGAAAGGAGGTTGTCGTCCGGGTTGTAATAGTTCCTGATGGAACCGGGGGTCCCGGAAGAAAGGAAGTTCCAGGCCTGCTTGGCGGAGAAGAAGTCCGGCAGGTCGGAGACGGTGGCCGTCACCACGTTGCTCTTCAGTATGGTCATCTCTTCTCCGAGGAGGATGTCGAGCGAATGTGCTTCGGGGAGGATGTCCTCGAAATTGTACTGAAGGGTGTTGGTATTGCGGTACCTGTTGCGGAACGTATCGATGTACGAGGCTGCGGGGCCTGCGGCACCTGCGTTGTAGACGGTGTAGGTGCTCATACCGTAGAACCTGTTGTCGGTCTGGCGGTAATCTTCCATGCCGCCGTCGATCTTGAGCTTGAGGTTGTCAACGATCTCCCAGTTGAAGGCCGCGTTGGCGTTCCATGTGGTGCGTACCTTCTTGGAATCATTGTCCGCGACTGCGACCAGGGGCTGCACGGTGTCTCCGTAGTTTTCCTCGTCCTCGCCGTAGAGGAACTGCTGCCTCACGGGGATGGGGGTGTAGAGGACGGCATGCTTGAGGCGTCCGTTCGAGGAGGACTGCCCGGAATTGTCATTCAGGGAGTTGGCTCCGGCACCGCGGATATTGGTACGGGAGTACCTGACATTGACGTCGATCGATGTCCTGTCCGAGGTCTTGAACTTTGACTTGTAGTTGAGGTTGTCCCTGGCGTAGTTGGAGTTCTTCATGATCGCATCGTCCCCGATGTGGGCGTAGCCGAGGGTCCAGTTGACGCCTTCGCTGCTGCCTGAGACTGTGAGGTCGGTGCTGAATGTGGTTCCGGTGTTGCCGAAAACCATCCCGACCCAGTCGTTGCAGGGGAGGCCTACGTACTGGTCGATGTCGTCGAAGGTGCCGAAATAGGAGTTGTAGACCGTGGAGAGGTTGTCCCTCAGCAGGCCGAGCTCATACTGGAACTTCACGAAGTTCTCGGAGTCCATGGTCTGTATGGCGCCCTTGTTGGCCATTGTCTTGAATCCGTAGTAGGAGTTGAAGCTGACACTGACCTTGCGTCCTTTCTCTCCGCTCTTGGTGGTCACGATGACGACACCGTTCGCGCCCCGGCTTCCGTAGATCGCGGTGGAGAAGGCGTCCTTCAGGACGTCAATGCTCTGGATCTCGGAGGAAGCGATGTCGTTGATGGATTCCACGGGGAAGCCGTCGACGATGTAGAGAGGGGAATTGTCCTGGGTGATGGAACCGCCTCCGCGGACGCGGATCTTGATGTCGGCATCAGGATCGCCTTCGGTGGTCACGACGGAGACGCCGGCCATCTTCCCGGAAAGGGCCTGGCTGACGGTCGTCACCGGTTGTTCGGTCAGCTTCTCGGAGCCGACCGAAGCCACCGAACCGAGGAGGTCGCGCCTCTTGACGGTAGCGTATCCGACAACTACCGTCTCGTCAAGGACGTTGGCGTCGTCTTCCATCACTACGTCGATGACCGACTTTCCCGCCACGGGGACGGTAACGGCTTTCATCCCGATCATTGAAAACTGGAGGACTGCCTTCGACGCGTCCGGGACGTTGATGGCATATTCGCCGTCCAGTCCCGTCGTGGTACCTGTCTGGGTGCCTTGGATCAAGACAAACACACCAGTCAGAGGCTCTCCGTTGGCATCCTTTACTGTACCTTTCACCTCTTGGGCCTCGAGCGCTACTGCGCTTAGGAGACCGGCGAGGAGAGCGGCAAGCTTGATTGAGAATTTGCTCATAGGATTGTGAAATGTTTGTGGTATTGTTGATGATATGATGATCAAGAATCAGAGTTTCTTGTATTTCCCGTTGCTGACCTGTCCGGCCGTGATTTCCCTGACCAGGTAGTGCAGGTACATCTCAAGGTTGGTGTAGCGTCCGTGGATGTCGAGGCTGACGGCCTTGCCGTCCGCGGCGTTGTCCTTGTCCAGCCCGAAGAAGTCTTCGTAGCTGTCAGGGATCCCGTCCTTGTCGGTGTCCTTCTTCATCCTTGCTTCCTCAGTCTCCGTAGCAGAATATGTGGGCCAGCCCCCGACGTCCTCCTGGGTGTCGATGAAGCCCTTCCTGGATGGGGAGTCGGCATCGGTCTGGGAGCCTTCGAAGGTAAAGGTACCCTTGACCGTTTCTTCGGCCACCCTCCTGTCGACGGGGTCGCGCCTGAGGGATGCTCCTGCATATTCAGTGACCTGGTCGAATGCGTCTTCCGCAGAATGGACGGTCATCATCATCGCTCCGTCGCTCCAATGGAACGGGCTGTCGGACCTGATGGCGGCGATCGTGGCGGCATCGGCCGTGGTGGCTGTCCAGTTGTCGGCAGTCATGCCGGGATGCCCGGACATGTAGTTGCCGGTCATGTAGAAATGCCCTGGCACGACAGTGGAGACTCCCATCTCGGACGTGCATTTGGAGCATGAGGTCGTCGGGTCGATGAAGCGTATCTTCTTGTCGCCGTAGTAATGGCTCGTGGCGGGGCCGGGCTTGTAGTAGTTGGCCACCACGTTGTATTGCTTGAAGGTGTTCGTGCCGTTGGCGCTTTCGCCTCCGTAGCAGGTATTGGATCCCCAGTTGTAGATCACGTTGTTGACGATGTCGACCGGTCCCTTCAGGGTGGACACGTAGTCATGGTCCAGCCTGGGGTTGCGGCTGTCGTGGTGGGCGAGGAGGTTGTGGTGGTAGGTGGCGTTGGCACCGCCCCAGATCCCTCCGTAGCCATGCTTGCCCTTCCCGTGCACCGAATTGCGCAGGCTCTCCGAGAGGATGCACCACTGGAGGGTGAAGTTGGTCATCCCGTAGAAGGAACCGCATTCGTCGGTGGACCAGCTCAGGGAACAGTGGTCGATGATGACGTCCCGGATGTCGTTGTCCCCGGTGTAGAGGTTCAAGGCGTCGTCTTCGGTCTTCTTCTCGTCTCCCATCCGGAAGCGCAGGTAGCGGATGATGACGTTGCTCGCATTTATGCGGAAGTTGTAGTTCTTCAAGCATATCCCGTCTCCGGGAGCGGTCTGCCCGGCGATCGTGAGGTCTCCGTAGTTCTTTTCCACCTTCAGCGCCGATTTGAGTTCGATGGTCCCGGCCACGTCGAAGACGATGGTCCTGGGCCCCTTAGTGTTTATCGCCGCGCGCAGGGAACCGGAACCAGAGTCGTTGAGGTTGGACACATGGATGACGGCTCCTCCGCGTCCTCCCGTGACGAAGCGCCCGCCGCCTTCCGCTCCCGGGAAGGCCCTTGGCTTCCCGTCCTCTTCCGCCTCGGGAATCCTGAACTCGGAATAGTCGAAGTCGGGCGTTCCGGGCGTTCCGGGACCTGAAGGGTCGGGCGTGCCTGCTGTAGTGGCTTCAATCGCCTGTGAATATGAAGAACTGAGTTCCCCGGCGACGCTCCTGACGCAGAAGGCATAGGTCGTAGCCTTCGCCAGGCCGGTGATGATGGCGTTCCGGGCAGTCGAGGTCCCTTCCTTGACCATCGAACCACCCTGGGTCAGGGTCCAGTCGTAGGAAGTGGCGCCTTCCACTGCGTCCCACTGGAAGCTGAGGGAATTCTCGGTGCTGCGGTGGAGGGTTACGTTGACGGGCACGGACGGAGCCTTCAGGGATTCCGGGGTCTCCTTCCCGCCGCACGAAAACACCGCCACGGCCACCGCTATCATTGCTATGATCCTGTTTCTGTTCATTTCCTTTCGATTTCAAGTGATGCCATGACCAGGGGACCGATGCCCTTCGGGTCGTTCGAGCATATCCTTTCGTTGATGTAATAATCGTAGTCCCCGCTGCGGTTGTCCTTCCCGCCGAGTCCGGCTACGGCGCAGCATGAGCCAAGGTTCACGAGTCCGTCCCCGTCAGTCGTCACGAAGGTGTCCAGCATGGCTGAATATGCCTTGCGCGCGTCCTTGTACAGGGAGGCGTCGAGGTAGCCCATGCGGATTCCTTTGAGCATCGCGTAGACGAACATTGCGCAGCATGTCGACTCGAGGTAGTTGCCTTCGGCGCCGGGGCGGTCAAGGACCTGGTACCACAGCCCGGTTGCGGGGTCCGAGTACCTTGGCAGGGTCTCGTAGATGTTCCTGAATATTCCGAGGACCTCATCTTTCCCGGGGGTCCCGTCCGGGACCAGCGGCATGGCGTCGACAATTGCCATGCAGTACCAGCCGAGGGCCCTCCCCCATGCGTGGGCTGACTGCCCGGTCGCCTTGTCGCACCAGAACATGGAGCGGCTCTCGTCCCAGGCGTGGCGGTAGAGTCCGGTCGCGGGGTCGTAGGTGTGCCGGGCGACGACCAGGAAATTGTTCACTATGTCGCGGAAACTTTCCTCGCGGACGCTTCCTTCCTCGTAGCGGGAGGCATATTCAGCGTAGAAAGGCTGAGCCATGTACAGGCCGTCCAGCCACATCTGGTGCGGGTAGACCTTCTTGTGCCAGAACCCTCCTTCGGAGGTCCTGGGGTGGAGTGACAGCTGCCTCCGCAGGGTGTCCATCGCCATCCTGTACTTTTCCTTGCCGGTCCTGTCGTAGAGCTTGAACAGGGTCCTTCCCGGGCAGACGTGGTCGGTTGAGAAGTTTCCCGTCTTGTAGGTCAGGATGCTGCCGTCTTCGCCGACCATCCGGTCGTACCAGCTCTCGACATATTCGAAGATGTCCTCCCCGCCGTACCTCTGGGCCGCCTCCAGGAAAGACAGCAGTTCCAGCCCCGTGGTATAGTTCCATTTGAGCCTGCCCTCGAGGCCGTCCAGCCTGTCGGCGTCAGGGCAGCGGGTCATCTCACTCCTGACTACCTGCATTGAAAACGGCGCTTCCTCCTTGCAGAACGCGAGGAGGAGGACGGTGCCGGCAAGTACGGCTGCTGTTATCAGTCTTCTCATCTTATGTTGAGGGGATCCCAGATGTCGGTGTCTGATGGATCCAGCATTACGTTTTCGAATGTGTATTTCCCGGCCTTCCTGGCGCTGAGCCTGTGGGACCATTTGACCCTTCCGTCAAGCGCCGCCCCAGGGCCGTGGTTGCCATACTCGGCGTAGAAGGAGTTCTTCTTGGTGTCGGGTTTGCCTTCCTTCTCCCAGTCGTGCCAGCCTTCCGGAAGGATGTGAGCCCCGATCTCGCAGTCGATGATGACCGTCTTGGCGTAGGCGCCCCAGGGCCTTCCGAGGTAGCATCTGGTGATGCCGGGTGCAGCAGTGAACCTGCAGTTGCGGAACACGTAGCCGTACCTGAACTCTTTCGGCGTGGAGGCAGCGGTGACGTAGCTGTCCTTCTTGGACTTTATCTCGCAGTTCTCGAAAAGGGCCGTGGCCGGTCCGAATATGAAGTCGGTGGTACCTTCGATGTAGCAGTCGAGGAAGTAGTTGCGGACCGCCCATCCGTTGCGGCAGTACTGTCCGTGGGTGTAGAGGGTGTCCTGGTTGCCGATGAAGCTCACCCTGTGGAAGAACACCCTGTCGCCGTTGATGCTGACGGCCACGGCCTGGGCTATCTGCTTCCCTTCACCCGCATCATTCTCGATGCTGAGGTCCTCTACGACTATGTTGTTGGCGTGGATGTACATCGTGGCGCTGCCCGAAGTCCCCACCTTGCGGTCGGTCCCCGGCCAGAGCATCGTGGCGTACATGCCGTACACTATGCGTGTCTTCCCGGCTCCTTCCCCACGGAGAATTATCCTTGTCTTGTTGTGCGGGACCGTCACCCTCTCGCGGTAGGTGCCTTCCTTGACCAGTATCAGGGTGTAATAGTCGTGCTCATAGTCGGGAGCGGCGTCGATGGCGTCCTGGACGGTGGTGAAGTCTCCGGTTCCGTCCTGTGCGACTACGATGTCCGCCTTCCTTTCACCGGCGGCGGCCGGCGAGAGTAAGGCCAGTGCGGCTGCTGCCGCTGCAAGCATGCTCAATATTCCTTTCATTCCGTTACTTGAATGTGATCCTCGTTGAATTCCTGACGGAGGGAGCCTCGCCGCCCGGGGTCCTGACGACGACGTTCTCGAAGGTGATGCCGTCTGCGTTGGAGACCTCTATGCCCTTCCGGGATGAGATGGTCACGCCGCTGAAGGAGATGTCCCTGACCGGCTTCTCCTCGAGGCCGTTGACAGTTATTGCAGCCGCCGCTCCGTTGCAGGTGACGTTGCTGATGTGGATGTCCCTGAATTCGGGAGTCGTCTCGTCGGCTTCCGGAATGGTGGCGGACTCCGCTCCGGGGCCTCCCTCTGTAGCTGACTTCCCTGCATAGAACAGGTTGAACGTCACGGCATCGGCGACGATGTCCTTCATCTTGATGTCGTCGATCCAGATGTCCTTCACGACTCCGCCCCGGCCTCTCGTGCTCTTGAACCTGAGTCCCACGTCGGTGCCGAGGTAGCAGTTGCGGGTGACCTTTATGTTCTCGACGCCGCCGCTCATCTCGCTGCCCACCACGAAGCCGCCGTGTCCGTGATAGACGGTGCAGCGGTCGATGAGGAGGTTCCTGCATTTGACCGCATGCCTCCTTCCATCCTCGTCCTTGCCGGACTTGATGCAGATCGCGTCGTCGCCGACGTCGAATGTCGCGCCTTGCAGGATGACGTTCTCGCAGGCGTCGATGTCGATTCCGTCACCATTGGTGGCATACCAAGGGTTGCGGACATTTATGTCTTTGATTATAAGGTTCCTGCTGTAGAGGGGATGGATGTTCCATGCAGGGGAATTCTGGAAAGTGCAGCCTTCCAGGAGTACGTTCTCGCATTCACGGACCGAGACCATGACCGGCCTGAGGAAAGACTTTATCTCGGCGGTGTCGAGGCTCGGGTCCGGATTGTTGAAGTTGCCCGAGGTCGCGCGTGCCTTCTTGTACCCTTCGTCGGGGAACCAGACGTCCTGCCTGTCGGAGAGTACTCCGCCGTTCTTGAGGATTTCCTTCCATACCTTGGGCGGGGCGTTCTGTTTCTTGACTTCGCGCCAGGAGTCGCCGCTTCCGTCGATGATCCCCTTTCCGGTGATGGAGATGTTCCTGGCCCGGTAGGCATTGATGGGGGAGAGGCACCTGTACATGTCCAGGCCTTCGAAGTTGGTCTCTATGATGGGATAGAGGTCCCTGTCGGCGCTGAAGACAATGACAGCCCCTTCTTCCAGGTGCAGGTCTATGTTGTCCAGCAGAGTGACAGGCCCCGTGAGCCATATCCCCTCCGGAACGACGACATGGCCGCCTCCCTTTCCACAGACGTGGGAGATCGCGGCCGCAAAAGCCTCGGTGTTGAGGGTTATCCCGTCCCCGACGGCGCCGAACTCGACGATGCTTGCGCTCCTCTTCGGAATGGAAGGTCTCTGGACCCTGGGCATGTCGAAAGGCAGGCCTTCGTAGAGGTCTGCGAATTCATAGGACGGCTTTCTGCCGCAGCAGAATGCCAGTGCGAGCAACGATATCCATACAATCGTTTGTATTTTTCCGGACGAGAAAAAGGCCTTCATGTTATGTGGTTATGGTAACGCACTTAAACGTGCGGACTTGCAAATATACAAACGTTTGTATTATTACGAAAATTTTTTCGCCCTTTTAAGAAAAAAAAGTGCGTGACCGCCGGAAGGGCGGGGGAACGGGGCCGAGGCTATTTGTTCCTGACCAGATACTGCTCAGCCTTATAGGTAAGCAGCATAAGCAGGATTGACAGTACGCAGGCTGCAATCAGGAGGATGAAGACCATGTCCAGCCCGACGTTCTTCATCACGAAGCCGATGACTATGTTGGCGAGGACTGCCGTGCCTAGGACATAGCCGAGGAAGCCTGTAAGGCCTGCCGCTGTACCTGCGGCATTCTTGGGAGCCAGGTCGAGAGCCTGAACTCCGATAAGCATGACCGGGCCGTAGATGAAAAAGCCGATCGCGATGAGGCAGGCGATTATGACGGTCAGGTTGTCCAGGTTCTTCCAGTAGATGAATATGGCCACTCCGACGAGTGCCATGAACAGTATCGTCGGGAGCGCCCTGCGGCCCTTGAAGACATGGTCGCTGAGCCACCCGCAGATTATGGTTCCGGGGATGGCGGCGAATTCATACGCGAAATACGCCCATCCCGTGCTCTTCAGGTCGATCCCCTTGTCGGTAAGGATTTTGGGAGCCCAGTCGAGGCATCCGTACCGGACCATGTAGACGAAGGCGTTGGCGAAGGCTATGTACCAGAGCAGCTTGTTGCTGAGGACTGTCTTGAAGATCTCCTTGACCGACAGCACCTCTTCGGCTTTCTCCGAATATGTGTTCGAAGCCACTCCCGACCACTTCTCGATCGAAGGCAGTCCGCACGACTGGGGGGTGTCCCTTATCATGCAGAAGGCTATTATGGCGATCAGGACCGCTACCGCTGCCGGAAAGGCGAAGGAGCCGATGAGGAAGTAATATTCACTGTGGGCGCCGTAGAACCACGATCCGAAGAGGACGGCCCCGTAGGCGGCCATAGGCCCGACCAGCGCACCTCCTACATTGTGGGCGCAGTTCCAGAAACTCATCCATGTCCCCCTTTCCTTTATCGAAAACCAGTGGGTCATCACCCTTCCGCACGGAGGCCAGCCCATTCCGTTGAACCAGCCGACCAGGAAATTGAGGACCGACATCAGGACGATGGCCGCCCCTTTGTGCTCCACGCCCAACGCCCTGACGGGGACGATCATGAACGCCATCGACAGGGCGGCCATGACCAACCCCAGCGGGAGGAATTTCCTGGCGTCGGAACGGTCCGAGATGGATGCCATCAGGAACTTTGAAAAGCCGTAGGCTATGGCGTTCATGGAGAGCACGATGGCCAGTTCCTCGGTGTTGAAGCCAAGGGCCTCCAGTCCGGGCATGGCCATGGAAAAGTTCTTCCTGACGATGTAGAAGCCTGCGTAACCGATGAATATCCCGATGAAGACTTGCCACCGCATCCGCCTGTAATGGCTGTCGACTCCTTCTCCTGTCCTTTCAGGCTTGTATGCCGGGGGTGCTAGAAAATTTTTCATGTGCCGGAATCATTTTTGGTCAAAACCTAAGCAAAGATAACCATAATTGTCAAATAATGATTATTTTTGTATGATTGTGAACGCTTAACATGAAAAATGAAACGATCCTGCAGATTATGAAAAAACTCCGGATAATAGCTGTCATCCTGCTGAACGTAGTTCTCTGCTGCTATTCATGCAAGGGTGGGAAGGAAGACCCCGTCCCGGCAGCCAACGACGTCCGTTTCGAGGTCCCGTCCACGGTGACTCTCCCTTCAGGGGCCCGGACGATGGATTTCAAGGTCCTTTTCAGCAAGCCTCCGAAGTCCACGGACCTGATCCTCCTCGGCGATCCGGCCGGGACTCTTCACGAATGTGCGATAGTCAAGGTCGACGACTCGTCATTCACGATCCGCCTTTTCGACGGAATGACTTCGGGGACTTACAACGTCTACCTCCAGTCCGGCTCCGTCAAGAAGCACATGGGACAGATGAAGGTCTCGTACTCTTCCGGCCAGTCCGGGGACACGATTACTCCGGCTTCGGGTACGACCGTTTACGGCAAGGTGTTCTGCGGTGACGAAGGCATCCCGGGGGTAGTGGTCTCCGACGGCGTGGAGGTAGTCGTCACCGATTCCAAGGGAATCTACCAGATCAAGTCGGCCAAGAAGTACGGCTATGTCTTCATCAGCATCCCCGGGGACTACGAGGCCACGTCCGAAGGTTTCCTTCCCGTGTTCTGGCAGGGGCTCGTGAAGCTGCCCGCTGCGCCCGAGAGGGTCGATTTCGAACTCGTCAAGGCTGCCTCCGAGGACTTCACGATGTACATCATGGGAGACATGCATCTTGCCAAGAGGACCAACGACCTGAGCCAGTTCAGCGAATTCGCCTCCGACCTCAACGCAACCCTCGCCGCAGACAACGGCAGGAAATACGGTCTTACCCTCGGCGACATGACCTGGGACCTGTACTGGTATTCCAACAGCTTCTCGTTCGGGGAGTACATCTCCCTGATGAACTCGAAGTTCAAGGGATTCCAGGTGTTCCACACCATGGGCAACCATGACAACGACATGGAGAGGGTGGGGGACTTCGACAAGGAGATCCCTTACCGCAATTCCATGGCGCCCACCTTCTATTCCTACAACATCGGGAAGATCCACTTCATAGTGATGGACGACATTGACTACAACAATGTGGGGACAGGCTCCTCGCATCGCGGTGAATATGTCATCGACTTCACCGCCGACCAGGCCGCCTGGCTCGCCAAGGACCTTTCCCATGTGGACAAGGCAACACCGGTGGTGCTGTCTACCCATGCCCCTGTCTACCGTCCGACTTCGTCGCTGGGCTTCGCGGCCGGCATGTCCGGTGCGGACGCCCCGGGTGAACTCAACACCGACGGGCTGGAGAAACTGCTTTCCGGTTACACTGTCCATTTCTTCACCGGCCACACCCACAGGTGCTTCAACTACGACCGGCTTTCGACCAAGAAACTGTTCGAGCACAACGCCGGCTCGGTCTGCGGGTCCTGGTGGTGGTCCGGTTACCTTACGCCCGGGATTACGCTCGCCCAGGACGGAGCTCCCGGAGGCTACACCATCCTGTCGGTGAAGGGAACAGACATGGAGTGGGTCTACAAGTCCACAGGCCATGATGTCTCCTACCAGTTCAACGCCTATGACATGAACGAGGTCAAGAAGGTGGTGACGTCCGACCTTGGCGGAGGCAAGACGGGGTGGGAGCCCTATGTGACCAACGTCGGCTCATATCCCGGCAACACCGTACTGCTCAATGTCTGGAACTGGGACCCTTCGTGGAAGATAACCGTTACCGAGAACGGGAAATCCCTTTCCGTCAAGCAGGTGTGGCAGTACGACCCGCTCCACATGATCGCCATGACTGCCAAGAGGTTCAAGGCTACGGACAATCCCAACTTCACCACTTCCCAGTACCACCACTTCTTCCAGGTACAGGCCTCGGGCCCGGCAACGACCCTGGAGATAAAGGTGACGGACAGGTTCGGGAACGATTATTCCGAGACCATGAAGCGGCCCAAGGCATTCAGTACGGATGCCTACAAGTAATCCGGCTGCATATTAACGAAATCCTAATAAAACCAATTTGTTTATGAGACTAATGAAAGTACTTGCCGCCATTTTGGCGCTGGCCCTTGGGACTGCATTGTCCCTCGGCGCCCAGACCCGGCAGGTTTCAGGAACAGTCGTGGACTCAGGGCAGCAGCCCGTCGTAGGGGCTGCCGTGATCCATTCGTCGACCAACGGGGTCACGACCGGTGTCGACGGCACATTCAGGCTGACCGTTCCTGCCGGCCCTGTGACCCTCGAGGTCAACTGTCTCGGCTACAAGGTGCAGACTGTCTCCGTCCCGGCCGCCCAGTCACAGGTGACTGTCGTCCTGGAGGAAGACACCGAGGTGCTGAACGAGACGGTGGTCGTCGGCTACGGCGTCCAGAAGAAGGTCAACCTGACGGGTGCCGTCACCGCGGTGTCCGCAAACGACCTCAAGGACAGGATCACCCACAACCTTACCGACATGCTCCAGGGTTCGGTACCCGGACTGAACATCAGCACATCTTCCGGTAACCCGGGTAGCGTGGGCTCGCTCAACATCCGTGGAACGACCTCCATCAACGGCGCCAGCCCGCTGGTGCTCGTCGACGGAGCCGTCGGAGAGCTTGACAGGGTCAACCCCAACGATGTCGAGAGCATCTCCGTCATCAAGGATGCCTCGGCTGCCGCCGTCTATGGAGCCCGTGCCGCATACGGAGTGATCCTCATCACCACCAGGACCGGCTCCGACAAGGGAGGGAAGGCGACGGTGCGCTACAACGGCCGTTTCGGCTGGGAGGAACCCACCACCAGCACCGACTACGAGACCCGTGGCTTCTGGTCCGTTTACACCGTGGACACCTTCTGGCAGTCCGACGCAGGCAAGAAGTACACGACCTACACCGACTACGACATGGCCCAGCTGCTGGCCCGTGTCAATGACAAGACCGAGGATCCGTCACGTCCCTGGATCGTCCAGGATTTCAGGAACGGACGCAACCAGTGGGTCTACTACTGCAACACCGACTGGTGGCATTCCATGTTCAACGACCGCCATCCGGTCCAGACACACAACGTCTCGGTCAGCGGCGGGGACAAGAACATAAAGTATTACCTGTCCGGCGGCTTCGACGACGAGACCGGTATCATCAAGTCCGAGCCTGACGTCTTCCGGAAATTCAACCTCCGTTCGAAGATCGAGGCGAAGATCAACAAGTACATGCGCATATCCAACAACACGTCGTTCTACACTTCCAATTATTCCTTCCTCGGAGTAGGCGACGTGCAGAATGCGATCCAGTACGCGGCGCGCCACGCCCTGGCCTCCTTCCCGCTCCAGAACCCCGACGGGTCATGGGTCTACGGCACCCCTATGATCTCCGGATCGTACAACGTGGCGAACGGACGCCACATCATGTTCGGGGACAAGAAGGACATCAACGACCGCAAGAGGAACGATTTCTCCAACACGACCGAGCTCAGGATAACTCCTTTCAAGCAGCTTACCCTGGTCGCGAACTTCACCTACAGGTACCACGAGAACAAGAACACCTCGCGTCTTACGAACTTCTCCTTCAGGCGCTATCCTGATTCGGACATCGAGTACTACACTACGGGTGCCGGCCTCGACGAGCTGACGGAGACTGTCCGTGGTTACAATTACACGGCGGGGAACGTCTTCGCAACCTATCAGGATACCTTCAACAATGCCCACAACCTGACGGTAACCGCTGGTTACAACGTCGAGAGGCAGTACACCAAGTACATAGAGGCGGTCGGGCAGAATCTCCTGAGCGAGACTCTCAACGACCTTTCCCTCACCGGTCCGGACGCCCTCGGCAACGTGATCATGACGAACACCGGAAGCCAGAGCGAATATGCCCTCATGGGTTTCTTCGGGCGTCTGAACTATGACTACAAGGGCCGTTACCTCTTTGAAGTCGCAGGACGCTACGATGGTACGTCCCGTTTCGCCAAGGGGCACAAATGGGGCTTCTTCCCTTCCGGCTCCCTGGGCTGGAGGATATCCGAGGAGCCGTTCTTCGCTCCTCTCAGGAAGACAGTCAGCAACCTCAAGCTGAGGGCGTCTGTCGGTACCCTGGGCAACCAGAACGTGAACAACTACGCATATCTGCGAACCATCAACATCACTGATTTCTCGGCGTATTCGTTCGGCGAGGGCTCTACGATGGCTAAGTATGCGACCCTTTCCGCCCCCGTGGCTTCCGACCTGACATGGGAGACCACCTACCAGTACAACCTGGGTCTCGACGCGGCTTTCCTTGACAACCGCCTCGAGTTCACCGGAGAGGCCTACATCCGAGATACGAAGAACATGCTTACGGAGGGAGTGAAGCTCCCCGCGGTCTACGGCGCGGATGCCCCCAAGTCCAACACGGCCGACCTGCGCACCAAGGGTTACGAGCTTTCCCTTTCATGGAGGGACCAGTTCAACCTGCTCGGCTCACCGTTCGGCTACAGGTTCAGGGCTACGATGAGCGACTACAGGTCCCATATCACGAAGTACGACAACCCCGAGAAGTCCTTCGCCAAGGCCTATTATGAAGGCATGCGCATCGGAGAGGTCTGGGGCTTCGTCGTGGACGGCCTGTTCGCAACCGACGAAGAGGCCCAGAAGTACCAGGCTGAGGTCTGTGACTGCACCGGTTACATCTCGGGACGTATGACCGGCGGCTTCAGGGCCGGCGACCTCAGGTATGTCGACCTCGACTCCGACAAAAAGCTCGGAATCGGACAGAACACGGTCGACAACCCCGGAGACCGCAAGATACTCGGCAATTCGCTTCCCAGCCTCCAGTACGGCATCACTGCCGGATTCGACTGGAAGGGAATCGACTTCAGCATATTCTTCCAGGGAGTCGGGAACCACTACTGGTATCCTGCAGGATTCAACTATGCGTTCTGGGGCCCGTACAGCTACTCCTACGCGTCCTTCATCCCGAGGGACTTCCTTACGAAGATGTGCTGGTCCGAGGAGAACCCTGACGCCTACTTCCCCAGGCCCAGGTCGTATTCTTCGACCGGAGGTGAACTCTCCAAGGTCAACAGCCGTTACATCCAGAATATCCGTTATCTCCGCCTGAAGAACCTGACCCTTGGCTACACACTTCCCCAGAGCCTCACCAAGAAGGTTGGCCTGGAAAGGGTAAGGGTCTACTACTCAGGAGAAAACCTCAACTATTGGTCTCCCTTGACCAAGGTGACCAAGTTCCTTGATCCCGAGTCCGCCTTCTCGAGGTCCAGCAGCGGAAGCGCTTCTGACCACCTTGCCTATCCATGGCAGAAGAGCAACATGTTCGGAATTGACATTACATTCTAACGATGGAGGAGACAAACATGAAAAGATTAATGACAGCCGCTTTGGCGCTCATCATAGGACTTTCCGCGTGCGACCTGCTCGACACGGTGCCAAAGTCCTCCCTCGCCCCTGAAAACTATTTCAGGACGCGCACCGACCTCCAGCTCTTTTCCAACACGTTCTACAACAACTTGCTGGACAAGACTCCCTATGAGCAGCAGTCCGACTACCAGATACACCTGAACCTCTCCAGCCTGATGCATGGCGGCAACTACAGGGTAGTCCCCGCCAGCGGCAACGGCTGGACTTGGACGGACCTGCGCAAGCTCAACACCATGCTCGGACACATCGACAACTGCGATGACGAAGAAGCAGTCAAGGAATATACCGGGCTCTGCAAGTTCTTCCGGGCGTACATCTACGCCGACAAGGTGCGCCGTTTCGGCGACGTGCCCTGGGTGGATGTAGAGCTTGGTTCCGCAGACGAGGCCCTCTATAATCCCCGTGACAGCCGCGACGTCGTCCTCTCCCACATGATCGAGGACATCGACGATGCGATAGCCTCCCTTCCTTCCAAGGTGAGCACCTACCGTGTAAACAAATGGGCGGCCCTGGCGCTCAAGGCGCAGTTCTGCCTCTTCGAAGGGACATGGAGGAAGTACCATGCCAATGACGTCTACAAGGTTGCCGGCAAGGAATATTCCTACTTCCTGGACCTTGCGGCTGATGCTGCGAAGCAGATAATCGACGGCGGAGTCTACAAGCTCGCCCCCGACTACCTGACCCTCTTCGCCGAAGTCGATGCCGACAAGGACGAGTATATCCTCGCAATAAAGAATGATTTCTCGCTTGCGATCTTCAACAACTGCAACGCATATGCGATCATGCCGACCCAGGGAACCCCTGGCCTGACCAAGAAGTTCATCGACACCTACCTGATGAAGGATGGCTCCCGTTTCACCGACAGGGAAGGATGGGAGACCATGGAGTTCAAGGAGGAGGTCGCAGACCGTGATCCCCGCCTTGCCTTCACCGTCAGGACTCCCGGTTACAAGAGGATCGGCAGCAATGAACTCGCCAGCATCGACCTTTCCTGCACCAACACCGGCTTCCAGCTGGCCAAGTGGGTCCAGGACTGCACCCTCGAGGGCGTAGACCGTGTGGACCGCGCCACCAATGACATGCCGGTCTATCGCTATGGGGAAGTGCTCCTCATGTACGCCGAGGCTCTAGCCGAGAACGGCAAGCTGACCCAGGCTGCACTGGACGAATCGGTCAATCTCCTGCGCGACCGTGTCGGAATGCCTCACATGGTCCTTTCCGGCCTTACCGTGGACCCTTACCTGATCTCGCCTGAATACGGCTACCAGAACCCCATCCTCCTGGCCGACCCTCACCTCGCGGAGATCCTCGAGGTCCGTCGCGAGAGGGGCGTGGAACTGGCAGTGGAAGGCAAGCGGTGGTATGACCTGATGCGCTGGGCTGAAGGCAAGTGCATCGAGCAGCCTCTTCAGGGAATGTGGTTCCCAGGACCCGGCGAATACGACCTCGACGGTGACGGAGTGAACGAGGTCTGCCTCTACACCGGTTCGAAGCCCAAGACAAACGCCAGGTTCGTGCTGCAGATAGGTTCCGAGTCCGGAATCATCCTCAGCAATGGCACCTACGGCTACGTGGACAGGCAGCAAGGCATCCAGCATGTCTTCGACCCCGGCCGCGACTATCTCTATCCGATTCCTATCAACGAACGTTCGCTCAACAAGAACCTGGCACAGAATCCCGGCTGGGACGACGGCCTTGACTTCTAAAACCAAATGGACATGAAACACACCAGAATATCCATGCTCGCCGCCCTGTCGCTCCTGTGCGCCGCTTTCTCCGGCTGCCAGGAAGAGGGACCGGTCGAATCAAGGGCATTGCTGACCACGGAATCCGAGATTCTCCTTCCTGCCGCCGAAAACTCCAGGGTCATCACGATCTATGCGGACGGTACCTGGCAGGCTGAAGTCTCCGACTCCTGGCTCACCATTTCTCCTGCCAGCGGGGAGGGTACCACCGAGATAACGATGCATGCAAGCTACAACTCGGCCGAGACTCCGCGTGATGCCAAGATCTTCTTCAAAGGTGCCTCCACCACCAAGACTGTCGAAATCTCCGTAAGCCAGAAGGGAGACAGGTTCAAGGACGCTCCGACATGCTCGGTCTCCGAACTTCCTTCCTTCGAGCCGGGAACCCTCGTCAAAGTGAGCGAGTGCCAGGTGATGGCGTTGACCACGGCAGGTTTCGTCGTGGGAGACGGCGGAACCTGCATGTTCGTCGTGGGCGCTCCCACGGGCCTTTCCGTCGGTGACAAGGTCACCATGAGCGGCGAGACGACCGTCGTCGCGGGCCTTGCCGCACTCACCCTGGAAGACATCCTTTCTTCCGCTGCCGGCACAGCCGAGTATCCCGAGCCTGTGGACATCACGGAAACGATCGCAGGATATGCACCTGGCTCCGTCCAGTATGTATCCTTCGACGGTTCCTACACCGGCGGGAAGTTCGCAGTCAAGGAAAAGGATGCCGGACAGCCTGTCTATCCACTTGAAAAAGTGGGCCTTGCCGCCCTTGACATGCATTATGTCGGCATAGTGGGCTACTACATCGGCACCACCGAAGACGGGCTTCACGCCTTCGTCGTCACGTCCGCGACCGACGCCGGGGCGATGGGGACCGTCTACATGAGGTTCGAGATCGAGACCGACAATTTCGTCACCCAGGGAGCAACCTGGCCGACCGAAGGCAAGTTCTCTGCCGTCGAGGGAAGCGGCTACATCACATATGTGCCGTACGACCTTTCGAGCAACAACGGCAACAACAAGTACCTGCTCGACATCTCGGGCAAGGACCCGCGCGTTACCGGTCCATGGCCGGAGGACTACTGGCTCTTCTACGGGGACAAACCCGTGAAGTCCGGTTCCAAGGTACAGATCAAGTTCGGAACGCGTACGTCGGCCACCGGACACAAGTACTGGATCCTTGAATATCTTGACGGAAAGACCTGGAAAGTCGCCGGGACGCCCCTGGTCTCCACCGACATGCCCGAGGGCAAGAATGTCACCTACACCCATGCGATGGCCCCTGACGGATCCACCAACATAGCCGTCAACGAGACCGTGGTCTTTACCAGGAACGTCGAGCACCTTCAGTTCCGTTTCCGCTGCGTGGCCAACTGGCAGGCAAGCGGCAACGGTCCGTTGGCTGCCCGCAACGGCGGAACCGCCCGTCTGGCAATCGGCAGCGGCGCCAACGAGGTGCCCCAGCCCTGTGTAATAATCCTCGAGGAGGGTGACGGCTCCGCCGCTGAACCCGTCGACGCCCACATCACGGTCGATCCTTCCTACATAACCTTCGAAGGAACTCCCTCCGAGCCCAAGACCATCACGGTGACCTCCGACCAGGCATATACCCTGAGCGCTTCCGCCTCATGGTTCCAGATCGACACGGAAAGCGGTGAGGCAGGGGAGACAAAGACCGTGACCGTTACCTGCAATCCCAGCGAGCTGTCTTCCATGAGGGAAGGCTACATCACCGTCCTTGCTGGCGAGACCGAACTCAAGGTCCCTGTCATCCAGAGCGCCGCCGGCCAGGCCGTAGAACCTTTCATCAGCATAGTGGAGGGCAACTCTTTCACTGTCAAGGCCGATGCGGGCACTGCGAACATCACAGTCCAGTCCAACGTCGATTATGAATATGAGATCGTCGAGGGATCTGACTGGCTGAGCATCGCTCCAGCTACCAAGGCGATGGTCTCGACCGAGGGCTTCACCGTGACCTACAGCGCCAACGACTCCGAGACTGACCGTACAGCCAGGATCAGGGTGTTCAATTCAGCCCACAACCTCGAGACCGTGGTTACCCTTACCCAGAAGGCAAGCACGGTTGTCCTCGCCAAGTGGAATCTGTCAGCCAGCACGATGGCTGCCTACGCAGACCTCTTCAACACGCCCACCAGCGCAGAGGTGAAGGCCGGCGGCTTCGGAGGCGCGTACCTCCCCGCCAATGACAAGGGCAGCGGATCGATCCGTTTCTGGAGCATCGACAAGTCCGCCCTGGACGTCAACGACAAGTTCGCGCGTGTCATCGGAGGTACCGGCGAACCATACATGACCGGTGTATGGCCCGGGGACTACTGGTACCTGACGGCCAATCCTTCTTCGACCCTTGAAGCCGGAAGCATCATACATGTCTCGTTCACCGAGAAGGCATCCGGTACCGGAATGAAGTTCTGGCTGATCGAGTATCTTGACGGCGGGACATGGAAGCCGGCCATGGAAACCAGTACCGGGACGGTCGGTGAAGATACTTTCACCTACAATGTCGAACTGATGAACACCACGGCCAAGAACATCGACTTCAAGTTCACTCTGACAGCTCCCTCGGACGAGATCGCCGTGCGCATCACCTGCGTGGCCAATGCCCAGGCTAACGGCAAGGGCGCCCTTGGTGCTCCGAATGGAGGAACGATACGTCTCCAGGGAGAAGACTCGGGCGCCGGCCTGAGTCCGCTCATCGAGCTGGTTTCGGAGTAGACTTGGCTTGACGGCATGCCTGCGCCTCCACGGCCGGGTATGCAAGGCAAAGAAAGAAGAAGAGTCGCAAGCGGTGTTGTCCTTCGGACCTTCCGCTTCGCTCCATCCCCCCACGCCTGACGGCGCGGTGCCTCCCGCTTACGGCCGCGGGTGGCCAGGGTCCGCAGGACAACACCGCTTACGACTACGCACATATCACACTTGACGGCGCGGTGCCTCCCGCTTACGGCCGCGGGTGGCCAGGGTCCTCAGGACAACACCGCCTGCGACCGTCCATTCACTTCGCTCCATCCCCCCACGCCTGACGGCGCGGTGCCTCCCGCTTACGGCCGCGGGTGGCCAGGGTCCTCTGGACAATACCGCTTGCGACCCAGGCCGCCCGTTCCATCCGTCCAAGTACCGGCTGCCTTGAGCCGGAAGGCACTCAGTCCAGCAGGGACAGCTCCAGCCAGCGGTTTTCCTTCTCTTCGAGGAGTGCGGAGACTTCGGAATAGCGGATGGAGGCTTTCTCCAGTCCGGCCGGATCGGTCATCCCCCCGCTGAGCATAGACTCAAGCTCGGATTTTTCCTTGGTGAGCGAATCGATGTCCTTGTCCAGCTGCTCCAGTTCGCGGCTTTCCTTGTAGCTGAGCTTGCGCGTGTTCCGCTGGCTTGCATTGGCGGGGTCTTTCCGGTTGTCCCTCGCGATGCGCCTGTCTTCCCGCGAGGCCGACTTCAGGGAGGCGTTGTAGTCTTTGATGTAGTCCCGGTACTGGCTGTAGCTGCCGATGAAATCCTTGACCAGGCCGTCTCCGCAGAACACGAAAAGATGGTCCACCAGCCTGTCCAGGAAGTGCCTGTCGTGGGACACGAGGATAAGTGTGCCCTTGAACTCTTTCAAGTATTCCTCCAGGATGTTGATAGTGACTATGTCGAGGTCGTTGGTGGGTTCGTCCATCACCAGCAGGTTTGGCTGCTGCATCAGGACAGTCAGGAGGTACAGCCGTCTTTTCTCGCCTCCCGAAAGGGTCGCCACCTTGTTGTTCAGCATGTCGTGCGGGAACATGAACCTTCCGAGGAGGCGCGTGTCGTTGACGGTTTCGAGGACGGTCTGTCCTTCGTCGAATTCCATGCCGGACTGGCGGTAGCAGGCGATCCTGAGGGACTCGCCCCTCTCGATCGTGCCGGAAAACTCTCCGGGGTCATCCGGATCCATGTTGCCCAGGAGGAGGTTGATGAAAGTAGTCTTGCCGACCCCGTTGCCTCCTACGATCCCGACTTTTTCGTAGCGCTGGAAATTGTAGGTGAAGTTTTTGAGGTAGTAAACTCCTCCGTATTTGAAACTTACGTCCTTGCAGTCGATGATCTTGGTTCCCAGCCTGGTTGCAGGTCCGATCTCCCCAAGGTCGACCTGGCTTGTCCTGTAGACCTGTCCGGCCCTTTCCTGAAGTTCGTAGAAAGCGTTCTTCCTGTACTTAGCCTTCCCGCTCCTGGCGCAAGGACTGGCATGCATCCATTCCAGTTCCCGGCGGAGGAGGTTGCGCACCTTGTCAGTGTTGGCGTTGTAGTTGTCGATCCTTTCCTGGCGCTTCTCAAGGTAGTTCTGGTAGCCTCCCTTGTAGATGTAGACGGCCCCGTGGTCCAGTTCCATCACTATGTTCGCCACCCCGTCCAGGAAATACCTGTCGTGGGTGACCATCAGGAGAGTGCACCGGGCATGTGAGAGGTAGTTCTCAAGGTATTCTATCGCATCCACGTCCAGGTGGTTGGTGGGCTCGTCCATTATGTAGAAATCGGCCTCGGAAGCGAGCATGACCACTATGGCAACCCGTTTCACTTCGCCGCCTGAGAGGTCCTTCATCTTCCTGGACCCGTCTTCCAGCCTGAACGCCGTGAGCAGCTGGCGGACTTTCAAGTCATAGGCCGCCTTGTGCTCCGGATCGAGATGCTCCGTCCACTTCAGGCTGACTGCAGCTATCTGGCCGGTTATGGTGGCGTCCGGGTCGTATGAATATTCCTGCTCCAGGAAGGCGATGCGTATGTCTTTCAGGAAGAGTATCCTGCCGCCGGAATCGGAACTGTCTTTGCCGGCGAGTATCCTCAGCAGGCTCGTCTTTCCCGTGCCGTTGGGAGCGATGAGCGCGATCTTGTCCCCTTCGTTGACATTGAAACCGATGTGCTCGAACAGGACCTTGGGCCCGTAGGACTTTGAAATGTTCTCTATTTGCAGGTAGCTTGGCATTTCTCTGATTGTTGCGGAGCAGGGGACTGTCTGACGGGATCGTCCGGGGCCGCATAGGAACTCGTCCCGCAGCCCTTGTGCGTGCCTTAGAACAGTCCTTCTATGTCAGATGGCAGGTAGTCCTTGAACCATTTCCCGAGCTGTTCCTGGGCCTGGACCTTCACCTCCGGGGTGATGTTCTTCGCGACGGAATACAAGGCCCAGGTCAGGGCTGCCAGGTCGTCCGAGAAGCCGATGACCGGGAGGTAGTCCGGAATCAGGTCGACCGGAAGGATGAAGTAGCCGAGCGCCCCGATGATCTTCATCCTGTCGGACGAAGGAGTGGCCGGACTCCGCAGGACATAGTAGAGCAGCAGCGCGGCGTAGGATATCTTGATGCCTGCCTTCCTGGCAACTTTCTGGATCTTCTCCCAGAAATCACTTTCAGTGAAGAACTTCCGGAACTTGTCGTAATTGCTGAGTGCTTTCATCTCCTGGTTCATTTGAAGAAGCGGTCGACTTCCTTGACGGCGGAGGGAAGGGCGAAAACGGCAACCCTGTCGTACGCCTCGATCCGGGTGGTGCCGACGGCGATGTACGATTCGCTTCCCCTGATCACTCCTCCTATGACGGCGTCGCGGGGGAAGGACAGGTCCTTGAGCGGAGCCTTCGTTATGGCGCTTCCGGGGGAGACGGTGTATTCGAGGACCTCCGCCTCGGTCCCGGACATGTACTTGACGAGACGCGCCTTCCCGCTCAGCGTGAAGCGGAACAACCTTCCTGCGGTGATCAGCTTCTTGTTTATTATGTTGTCTACGCCGAGTTCTTCGGCCAGCCTTATGTACTCGATGTTCTCAACCTCTGCGATGGTCCTTTCCACTCCGAACTTCTTTGCCGTGATGCAGGCCAGGACGTTAGCCTCGTCGTTCTTGGTCAATGCTGCGAAGGCATCATATTCACGGATTCCCTCTTCAAGCAGGAAGTCCGAGTTGCGGCCGTCGCCGATGACGACCAGTACGTTGTCCGGGAGCTTCTCCGACAGTTCCGACCCGTGTTCCTTGTCCTTGACGAGAAGTTTCACCGTGTCGATGCTGCGGCTCAGCCTTTCAGCCGTGAGCTCGGCGATTTTCGAGCCGCCCAGGATCATTACCTTCCCGATCTCGATGTTGCTCTTTCCCAGGAACTTCATTATGAAAGACATGCCCACCCTGGTGGCGATGATGAAGACCAGGTCGTGGTACATGAACTTGGTGTCGAACTTGGGAATGATGGTGAGTCCTCCCCTCGACACCGCGATCACCCTGAACTGCAAGTCCTCGTTCGTGGCGATGGAGGCGAATTCGGCGACCGTCATGTCCAGCAGGGGAGAGTCTTCGTCAAGTTTGAAGACCTCTATCTGGAGCCTTCCGCGTGCGAAATCCATCGACTCCGTGGTGGAGGAATGCTTCAGGAGATCGGCGATCTCGTCTGCTGCAAGCTTCTCCGGATAGAACATCAGCTCTATGCCCATCTGCTTGAAAAGCAGACGGTTCTCCGGAGTGAGGAATTCATCGTCATCAATCCTCGCGGTGACTTTCCTGGCTCCGAGGTTCTTGGCGAGCAGGGCACTGACGATGTTGACCTCCTGGGGGACGAAGGGGACCACCGAAATGAACAGGTCAGAGTCCTGGACACGGGCATCCCTCATCACGCTGAGTGAAGAAGGA
Organism: uncultured Bacteroidales bacterium; assembly: GCA_900320185.1. GTDB lineage: Bacteria > Bacteroidota > Bacteroidia > Bacteroidales > UBA932 > Cryptobacteroides. Next base: position 28,431 of record ONRD01000005.1, on the reverse strand, counting down.
GAGCCCTGGAAGGTCGCCACGTCCACAGTCGAACTGAGACTGTCGAGCCGTTGCTTGTTGTCGTCTATGATGGTGATGTCGTGAGCCCCCTGGCTCAGCATCTTGGCCAGATGCGAGCCAACCTCGCCCGCGCCTTGGATGACGATTCTCATAATGTGTTCCTTAGATAGGCAAATATACGGTTTCCCTTCGTCAATGCCAAAGGTACTATCCATCTGTCGTAGAGTTTCGGAGCCTTGACTCCCGGGTGGGAGGCAGCATAGTCCGCAACCATCTCAGCTCCGGGCCTGCGGACCAGGGCGCGGTACTCCCTGTGGGCCTGGATGACGGCCTTGAAGCATCCGGCCTTGCCGGAGAGCAGGTAGACAAGGGCCGAGCAGCAGTCCAGCAGCATCCTCAGGAATATGGTCCGGGATGCCCTCGAACATGCCGCGGAAGCCGCCTTGCGGGGAGTATGCCTGCCGGAATATTCAAGGGCATAGGTCTTCGCCAGGTTGTTTGAAAGCATCAGCAGGTTGTTGCGGTAGTTCAGTTTCAGTTTCCAGGGGGAATCGTTCGGCAGGGTGCCTCCTCCCAGGTGGTAGACCAGGCTACGGGGCACGGTGCAGACCCTTCTCCCTTCGAGCTGGAGCCGCCAGCAAAGGTCAATCTCCTCCATGTGCGCGAAGAACCGGTCGTCCAGCCCCCCCTCGCGCAGGAAATCATCCCTGCGGACCATCAGGCAGGCTCCTGTCGCCCAGAACACGTCGGCCGGGGTGTCGTACTGACCCTGGTCCTTTTCGACCCGCTTGAGTACACGGCCGCGGCAGAACGGGTAGCCGAACCTGTCCAGGAAGCCTCCCGCCGCGCCTGCATATTCAAAGCTGTCCCTGTCCTGGCAGGAATGGAGCTTCGGGCCGCAGGCGGCGCAGTCCGGGTGGCCGTCCATCCACTCCACGAGCGGAGAGAGCCATCCGGGGGTGACTTCGATGTCCGAGTTGATCAGGACGAAATACTCCATGCCTGAGGCTTCCGGCAATCCGCAGACGGCTTCGAAAGCCCTGTTGTAACCGCCGGTGAAACCGTAATTCCGGTCAAACCGCAGGAGACGTACCGAAGGGAAATGCTCCCGGACCGCCTCTGCCGAGCCGTCCGTCGAGGCATTGTCGGCAACGACCACGAAGGCATCCTCCCCGACAGAAGACAACAGCGGGGGGAGGTACCTCATGAGGTAGTCCCTGGTGTTCCAGTTCAGTATGACGACGGCCGTCCTCATCGGCTATTCCTTCTCATCGCAGCAGCCACCGCCGTTGCAGCAGCCTTCGCCGTCCTTGCCTTCCGAGTGGCAGCACTCGCCGTCACCCTCCTCCTTGCAGCAGCCTTCGCCTTCATCCTTGTGGCACTTGCCGCCGTGCTTGCGGCAGCGCTTGCCGCCTTCCTCGGGAGGGAGGTACTCCCCGTGGAGACCTTCGTCGAGTTCTTTTTCCGTGGCGTCCCTTACCTCGATGACCTTCCCGCTGAAATTCAAGGTCTTGCCTGCCATCGGGTGGTTGAAATCCATAGTCACCGACTTGTCGCCGACGGAGTGGACCTTGCCGCTTACCACCTGTCCGGTGTTGCTCATCATCGGGATCATCCGTCCGACAACCAGGAATTCCGTAGCAACCTTTCCGTCTATCATGAAGGCTTCCAGGGGAAGTTCCACGAGGCGTGACTCGTCGAAGGTCCCGTAACCTTCTTCGGGGGTGAGGGTGAATTCGAAGGTGTCTCCCGGCTCCTTGCCTTCAACTTCCTGCTCGAACTTGGGAAGGAGCATGTGGGTACCGTGGATGTAGTCCAGGGGACGGTTCTCGTCGGCCTTGTCCGCGAGGGCGCCGTCCACGATGAGTTCATAGGTCAGGGACACTACTTTGTTCTTTTCAACTTTCATTTTATCTGTCGTTTGTTTTGGTTTGTTCATGCACTGAAATCCACCTGCGAGAACGCTAAGGTAGGAATAAGTTTTGACTTGCAAGGCCTGTAGTCGTTGCCGGCTGCCAGAAGGTTGTTCCACAGGGTCAGAAGGTTGCCCGTTATGAGCATCTCCCTGACCGGATGGACTGTCTTCCCGTCCCGGAACAGGAACCCTTCGATGCCGAAGGAAAAATCGCCTGTGGCAGGGTTGCTGTTGCCACCGTTGAAACCGGTAACCAGGATGCCATCTCCTACTGCGTTCATTATCGCCTGGCAATCAAATGTTTCCGACATCTTGATGCCTGGAGCGGCACAGGGTTTCAGGACAGGTCTCATGACGTCTTCGATGGTGGGTTCCATCCCGAGTTTCCTGGACATGTAGGTGTTGATGAAATACACCTTTACGACTCCGTTCTCTATCACAGGCCTTTCCAGGGCTGCGACTCCTTCGGAATCGAAAAGCCTGGCCCCGGGAGCCCCGGCCTCGCGCGGTTCGTCCATGAGCGTGAGCCATTCGGGGAATACCTTTCTGCCCAGGGTGTCCAGCATGAAGGAGTTCTTCTGCTGGATGGCCATCCCTCCAAGGGCCCTTGCTATCGGCGCGGCCAGCCTTGCGGCGTTCTCGTTGTCCACCACCATGGTGTAGCGGCCGCTGCTAATCCTCTCCGGATAACGCTGGGCGCGGGCCCTCCTTAAGGCGACTTCTCCGCAGCCCATGGCATCAAGGCCCTGGTATTTCGGGGAAGAGTCCCACCAGTAGCCGCTGTATTTCTTCCCTTCCCTGTCCTGGACGTGCACCTCGACTCCATAGTCGAACGAGGTTTCGATGTGCCTGCAGCGGAGTCCCTGCGAATCGATCAGGAGTGTGTCGTAGACAGAGTCTGAATATTCACCTTCCTCGGAAACCAGGTCTTCTCCCGCGTGCCGTTTGAAAACAGCCGCGTCCATCGCGACGGCGAGTCTCTTTTCTGCCGTCATGGCCGGATACTCCGCATCGTAAAGACCCGTTTCCAGGCCGGTGACGGCGTCCTTTGCGGTCCTTGAGGGGTCCGGGAGGTCCCTGCAGGGATCCTCGGCGAGCATCCTCACCGTCGAGATGGCTTTTGACAGGAATGGTTCAATCCCTTCTTCCTCCAGCCTGTTGGTTGAGAAACTGCCGTATCTCCCATCTACGAAGAGGCCGACGCTCATCGACCTGTCCAGGCAGTGGCTTACCTTGTCAAGCTCTCCGTTGAGGGTGCCGAACAGTTCCATGAGGCTCTTCCCGAGGGAAATCCTGACCTTGTCCGCTCCCATGCCGAGGGCGCGCTCCATGCATTCCGACGCTATCCTGATCTCCTTTTCGGACAGCAGTCCTTCAGTTCCTTCCGTCATCCTATTCTCCTCCAACCGTTAGATTCTTGATGAGCACCGTAGGGATGCCGCACGAGACCGGGCAGCTCTGCCCTTTTCCGCAGGTCCAGGCTCCTTCGTCGACCACAAGGTCGTTCCCGACTCCGATGATGTCGGCGAGGGCCTGGGGCCCGTTCCCTATGATGTTGATGTCCTTCACCGGGGCGGTCAGGCAGCCCTTCTCGATAAGGAAGCCGCTCTTGACGTAGAAAGTGAAGTCGCCTTCTCCGATCTGGACCTGGCCGTTGCTGAACTCGTCCACGAATATTCCCTTGTCGACCGATGCTATGAGGTCTTCCTTCCTGGCGTCGCCTCCGAGCATGTAAGTCGCCCGCATCCTGGGAAGGGGGGCGTAGCGGAAACTTTCCCTCCTGCCGTTTCCGGTGGGGGCTACTCCGTAGAAACCTGCGCTGATCCTGTCGTGGAGGTAGCTTGTGAGGACTCCGTCCTCGACCATGAAAGTCTTCTGGCCCGGTATGCCTTCGTCGTCGAAGTTCACTGCGCCCCTGTTGCCTGCAATGGTCCCGTCGTCGACTATCGAGATGCCCTCCATGCAGATCCTCTTTCCCATCCTGTCGCTGAATATGGACTGGCCCTTGCGGTTGAAATCAGCCTCGAAGGCATGCCCCATCGCTTCATGGAGGAGTATCCCGGAGGCACCTGCTCCCATCACGACCGGCATCTGCCCTCCCTTGGGTCGCCGCGCCTGGAATCTCTCGTCTATCCCAGCCACTGCCTCGGAGGCTATCTCTTCCAGCAGGCCGGGCCCGAGCATCTCGGAACCGGTACGGAAGCTTCTGGAGACAGTCTTGTTCTCTATCTTTCCCTGCCACGAAAACACGACCGACACGGCAAGGGAAGCAAGCGGCCTGGTGTCATGGGTCAACTCTCCAAGGGAGTTGTACATGAGGATATCGCTGACCTGGTCGTTGAGGGATATGATGATTTTCTCGGCCCTGCTGTCCTTCGCGGCGATCTTCCGTTCGAGTTCTTCCAGGTAGGGAACGAACATGGAAGCCTGGGAGAGCCTCCAGTCGTTGTCCATCGGATAGCGGTCCGGACACCCTCCGCTGCAGGGGAAGCCGCCCTTGAGGGGCTCCCCGCTGCCGCCGGGACGCTTCACCGCGGCCACGGGGACTCCGCCGCCGGCGGCAATCTTCGACGCGGCCCTGACTGCCTGGGACATTGCCCTTGCGTCCGTGCTTTCAGAGTATGCGTAGCCGGTCTTGTCTCCTTGCAGGACCCTGATCCCGACTCCATGGTCGATGTGGAATCCTCCTGCCGCCACGCTCCCGTCCCGAAGAAGCAGGTCGCTGTAGGAAGTGCTTTCAAAGAAAAGGTCGCAGTAGCTGCCGCCACCGGCTATCCCTTCGGCTGAAAGCTTCTGCAACTGATCTTCGGTCACATTGAATAACCCGAGATAATAGTCTTTAGTCATCTGTTCTGTCTTTGTGCCTTACGCTCGGCAGCCAACTGCTTCTCGTAGGCTTCATTCATCTTCTTGATCGTTGCGAAACGGGCTGTGTCGCGAACGATCATGCCGTCCTTGTCCCCTTCCGCCACCACCTTGAACGGGACCTCCGAGTTGTCGGCGAGCACCCACTTGTCACAGATGGGCATGAAGTCCCTGAACAGGTAGTGCAGTCCCATGTTGTAGCGGCGTCTCACGGTCTCTTCCTGGATGTTGTGCCCTCCGGCGGCAACCCTGGCCGCCACCCTGGCCACTGCAAGGTCCGGGGAATTCAGCCAGAAATAGATGATCGTGACAAAGTACCCGTCGGACTGCGCCTTCTTTATTATCTGGAGAAGGGACCTCGTGGCAAGGGTCGTCTCTATGCAAAAATCGGCCCTGTGCTCGAACAGGTAGCGTATCTTAAGGAGCATGTAGCGGCTGGCCGCCACATAGGCTTTCTCCGGATTGAAGGGAGCGAAATACTTGGCGAACTCGTCCGAATTCACGAACTGGCTGCACTCCAGGATCTCCGGGAGCAGAGAATAGGAGGCAGTCGTCTTTCCGGAGCCGTTGCAGCCCGATATTATGAAAAGCCTTGGCATCGATCCGAGTCCGTGTCCCGTCAGGCGGGCCATTGTTGCAATAATGCAAATTTAAGTATTTTTGCGGTATAATTCAGATTTATGGACGACCGTACAAGATCACTGCTCATCGAATGGGCTGAAACCTATAACGACCCTCGCTACTTCGAAGAGGATCCGATCGCTTTCCCGAGGCATTTCGCCGCCGGCTTCAGGGCCGGGAAGAACTCCTTGAAGGATGTGGAGGTCGCCGCAGTCTTTGCAGCCCATTTCGCCTGGGGCAGGCGGGCGATGATAGTCCGCGACTGCGGCAGGCTCTTCGACGAGATGGGATGGAAACCCTACGACTATGTGATGAAGGGGGAGTGGAGGTCCGATCCGGCAAGTATCCACCGTACGGTGAAATGGAGCGATGTCTCGGCCATATGCGCCCGCCTGAGGTCTCTGTACGAGGAGTTCCCCAGCATGGAGCCGCTGACCCCGGAACAGGTCCGTGTGGCGGTTTTCGGCCAGAAGCCTGATCCAAAGGCTCCGAACAAGAAGATAAACATGATGCGGCGCTGGATGGTCAGGGACGACGGGAAAGTGGACCTGGGCCTGTGGAAGGACACCGATCCCGGGAGCCTGCTCATCCCCCTGGACGTCCATGTCCATGACGAAGCCACCGCACTGGGATTGACTTCACGCAAGGCCAAGGACCTCGTGACGGTAAAGGAAATCACCGGGGTGTTCGATGACATATTCCCCGGTGATCCCTGCAAGGGTGACTTTTCGCTGTTCGGCTACGGGGTCACCCATCCCTGACGGAAATCTTAATCTTTCGTGGCCGCCTCGAGTTTCTTGAGCATGGCGAGCATCACGAGTCCTGCGGCGATGCACAAGGCCATCAGGATGCCCCAGTTGGCAGTGAGCGAGACCTTCTTCCAGAGAAGGCCCGGAATGGAACTCAGGTAGTTGCCGACCGCCGTGGCTGCGAACCAAAGGCCCATCATGAGTCCTTTGTACTTGGGAGGAGCAACCTTCGAGACGAACGAGATGCCCATCGGGCTGAGGAGCAGTTCGGCGAAGGTCAGCACCAGGTAGGTACCCATAAGGTAGGTAGGAACCACCGGGTCGGGGGAGACTGTCCCGTTGAGGGCGGCAGGAGATGCCTGCCCCTTGGATGCGAAGATCATCACGAGATAGCCGAGCGCGGCGACGAACATTCCAAGGCAGATTTTCTTCGGGGCGGAAGGCTCCATCCCTTCAGGGTGTTTCGGCGTCTTCCTTGCGGCCAGGGCGCTGAACAGGGCCATCGATACCGGGGTCAGGGCGACCACATAGAACGGGTTGAACTGCTGGAAGAGCTGCGGCTGGATGTCGAGAGGGTTCGCCAGGTTGTGGTAGATCGCATAGGCCCCGCACCACAGGGCGGCCGTGGCGACGCCGCAGATTGCCTTGCTGCTGTTTTTCTCTGACTGGAATATTCCGAAGAGGGTGTAGACCGAGACTGCAATCAGGAAGAGGGCCCAGATGTTGAAGCCTATCCTGGTCCATCCGGTGGCTACGCTCTGGGTGTAGTCACGCGCGAACCATGTCAGGGACTGTCCGTTCTGGTGGAAGGCCATCCAGAAGAAGATCACGACCGCGAAGACGAGGCAGAGGGCGACGACACGCTCCTTTGTCTGCTTGGGAGTGAGTTCGACGTAGTTGCTCCCGGTTTCCTTGGCCTGCTTTGCGTTCAAGTCGGCATGCTTGAACCATGCGCGGCAGGCGAAGTAGATCGCCATGGACACGATCAGGGAGATGCAGGCGACGGCGAATCCCATGTTGTAGGAAGAGGAGAGCTTTTCAATGTAGTAGGGGCAGAACTGGTCGAGTCCCATCGAAGCGGCTTCCTGGCCGGGCATCTTGGCCATCAGGCCGGTCAGCTCTGCGGAACCTTCGGCGGTGATCGTACCTGCCATGTGCTGGTGGGCAAGGGCCGGGATGGCGGCCTTGTAGATCAGGCCGGCCTTGGCGAGGAACCTGTTGGTGATGGCGGTAGCTGCGGCGGGAGCGAACATGGCGCCGATGTTGATGGCCATGTAGAACAGGCTGAAGGCGCTGTCCCTCTTCGCCGAGTACTTGGGATCGTCATAGAGATTGCCTACGAGTACCTGCAGGTTGCCTTTGAACAGGCCGGTTCCGACCGAGATCAGCAGGAGCGCGACCAGCATCACGGCGACGCCGAATCCGTTTGCCGCGGTAGGGACCGCCAGCACGAGATATCCCAGGAACATGACGCATATTCCCGTGACTACGCATTTGCCGAATCCGATCTTGTCGGCAAGCCAGCCTCCGGCTACCGGCATGAAGTACACCGCAGCCAGGAAGATGGAGTAGACCTGGCTGGCCGTTGCCTGCTCCCAGCCGAACTTGGCCTGGAGGAAGAGCATGAAGATGGCCAGCATCGTGTAGTAGCCGAAGCGCTCGCCTGTGTTGGCGAGGGCAAGGGCGAATAGACCTTTAGGTTGACCTTTGAACATAAAAAGTTATCCTGTTTAGTTTGTAATTGATATCCAGTCAAAACGCAGCGGCTCCGACCTCCTGGGCGGGAGGAGTGCGGGAGGGCGCCTGCTCCTGGGCCGCATCTCTCCGGCCATCCTGGATAGCGTCTCTCCAGGGCCGGCGAACCGATTCACTAATTTACGGAGAATTGGATGAATTTCCAAATTTATCGCTCCCGGGCATCACCCGGCAGAGCCCGGCATTGCCATTTAGCCATTTATTCGCTATATTGCAGTTGCTTTTCAAGAAGAATAATGACCATGAATCGTGTTCCAAGGATCTTCATTGCGGCCATGGTGTCAATCTCCCTGGCGGCATCATGTTCGCGAAACGGGACCTTGCCCCCCAGGATCGTGACGACGACCGATGTCTTCGAAGACGGCTACCCGGCCGAAAAGGCAATCGACCGGCTCGCCCGTCTTGGCTACGAAGGAATCGACATGGGGCTGGATTACTGGCTCTTTGAAGGTTCTCCCTTCATCTCGGACGGATACCTCGATTGGGGAAAGTCCCTGCGTGCCCATGCCGACAAGGTCGGTATACCTTACACCCATGCCCATGCACCCGGGGAGGCCGACAACGACAGATGGCTCTCCCGTTCCATCGAAGTGGCCGGAGTCCTCGGTGCCGGCTACCTTGTCGTGCATCCGGTCTTCAGGATCGACGGCAAGGTCATCGAGGACAGTACGGAATTCATCTCCGTGAATGCGTCCGCCATCCGGAAGTGGCTTTCCATGGCCAGGGAAAAGGGAGTCGTCCTGCTCTCCGAGAACATTCTCTGGGGTGCGTCCAAGAATCCCCGCATCATTGCCGACCTTGTCAAGGAAGTCGGAAGCCCGTACTTCGGCTGGTGTTTCGACGTCGGGCACGCCTGGTGCAGCGGCTACTCTCCCGACGTCATAAAGGAATGCAGCGTCGCGCCTCTTTCCGTACATATCCAGGACAATCATGCCAACGGTGACGAACACCTTATCCCCGGAGACGGGACAATAGACTTCGACCTCTTCCTCTCTGCCCTTGAAGAAGTCGGCTACTGCGGCGATTGTGTCCTTGAGGCCCACCATCAGAGCCTCGAGGCACCCGACGGGGAGAGGGACGGGATCCTTTCGAGGCTCCTTGACGTGGCGGAAGGGCTGAGGGACAGGATGCCTCCCCGCAAGGCCGGCCCCACGTCCAGGTAGAGTGCCGCCACCGCTCCGGGAACTCGCGAAAGTGCGGAGCGAGGGGGGCGGTTCCCAGGTGCTCTAGCTCCCTTTGCGCCGGGGACGAGACCCTGGTCTTTATAAAATTAACGAACTATTGCTATATTTGTAAATTGATAACTGCGACTGCGCAGCTGTAGATTGCAGGGACTGTCGAGATGAAGATCGGAGCCGTCATGATGAAAGGACTGATGCGGGGCCTGTCGGCCTTGCCTCTGGACTTCCATTATGCTTGTTCCGGATTAATGGCCTGGTTCCTTCGCGACGTGATGCACTATCGCCGCGATGTCGTCACGGTCAACATCGCCCGTTCCTTCCCGGACCGGAAGTACAGGGAACTCAAGCGGATAAGCCGTGGTTTCTACAGGCATCTGGGAGAGATCCTGGCCGAGACGGTCTGGTTCGGTGGCTGCCGCAACCCGGAGCGCCTCCGCAAGAAGCGTCTTGTCGAATATTCAAACATCGGGGTTCTGGAGGACGCTTTCGCCCATTCACCCGGTGTGGTGGTGCTGGAATCGCACTCGGGCAACTGGGAACTGACCGGCGGCTGCCTGTGCTATGACTACCGCCCCGTGGAAGAAAGGAAGGAAATGATCGGTACCGAGGACGTCGTCGTTGTCTACAAGCCGCTCCGGAGCAAGACCTGGGACGAGGTCATGCGCGTGAACAGGTGCGCCCCCGTGCTGAGGTATGGTTACAAGGGCTACATCAGTTCGGGGGAGATACTCCGCTATGCCCTCGAGCACAGGGACAGCAAGAAGGTCTATGTGTTCCCGACCGACCAGTGCCCTTACAAGGGAGCGTTTTCCGACGACACGGTGACGTTCATGCACCAGCCTACCAAGACGATGCTGGGAGGTGCCTCGCTGGCGCACAAGTTCGGCTACAGCGTCCTGTTCCTTTCCATGATGCCGGAATCCCGCGGACACTACAAGTGCTCTTTCGTCCCCATCTGCGATGATGCCGGGAGCATGACTCCGCACGAGATCATGCAGCGCTACTACGACCTCCTGCAGGCGGATCTGGAAAAGTGCCCGGAGAATTACCTGTGGAGCCACAAGAGATGGAAAAGGTGACGCTGCGCCGGCAGGTCTCCCGGACCCTCCGGCGGACTTGCGTCCCAGGCGCCCGGGACAATAGAGATGACAGACAAACAATGTTACAATGGATATGAAAAAGTCAATTTCAGCAGCTGCGGCTGCCATGTGCCTGGCAGGAGCCTTGCTCCCTGGCCTGAAGACAATGGCGCAGGACCAGATGGGAACCGTTTCCTACGCCCTTCCCCAGACGACGATCGTCATCGAGGTGGAGGCCGTGCGTGAAACCTTCCATGCCGGCCCTTATGCCAAGTATGCGCAGAAATACCTCGGAGTCGAGGCCCGTACGGAAGACCAGTCGCTGTGCCACCTGAGCGCAGTGAGGATGACTCCGACCATAGAGGCGGACCAGAACTACCGCTATTACATCAATCCCGGCAAGGATGCCCTCTCGTTCCTTTCCTTGACTTCACAGGGGCTCATAGCAGTCTCCGACGGCAGTTTCGGAGAAGGTTCCCAGTGGCGGTTCACCTCCCAGTCCTCGGCCGATTTCTCCGACAGGGGAGTCAGTTCGAACCTTACTTCGGAGGCCGCAACCCTTTATCGGGCCGACAACGCCGGAGCCTCTTACGGAAGGGTCGGCGTGCAGCAGAACATGGTGGTCCAGAAATCATTGGAACAGCGTGCCCAGGAAGCTGCCTCGACGATTTTCGAACTTCGGAAGAAGAGGATCCAGATCGTGACCGGAGATACCGACGCCACCTACAGCGGTGAGGCCATGGGAGCCGCCTTGTCCGAGATCGAAGCCCTTGAAAAGGAATACATGTCACTCTTCACCGGCTACAGCGACTTCCAGACGCAGAAGCTCAAGTGTGACGTGGTCCCTGCCAAGGACCAGAAAGGCCAGACCTACATTGCATTCCGGGTATCCGACACGGACGGTATCGTGACGGCCGACAATGTCTCGGGGAAACCTTACCTGCTGAAGATCGAGCCCCAGAAGATCGCCGATGCTTCCGGGAAGGCTTCCCCGGCCAAGGGCAACGTCGCTGTCTACAGGATTCCCGCAATATGCACGGTGGTCCTCTCGGACGGAGTGAATCCTGTCCTCCAGGACCGCATGGCCATCTACCAGCTGGGCCGTGAAAGCTGGTTCCCGCTTGGAAAATAACGACAATCACATAAAATAACCTACATTATGACAATCAAGGATTTACAACCCAAGTCCGTTTGGGAGAACTTCTACGGCCTGACAAGGGTCCCGCGTCCTTCAAAGCATGAGGCCGCCGTGCAGGAATACCTTCTCGCCTGGGGCAGGCAGCACGGGGTGGACGTCAGGAGGGACGACACCGGCAACATCATATTCACCGCTGCGGCGACTCCCGGTTTCGAGAACCGGAAGGGCGTGATCATGCAGGCGCACATGGACATGGTCCCCCAGAAGACCGCCGACACAAGGCATGACTTCCTCACCGATCCCATCGAGACGGAGATAAAGGGGGAGTGGGTGGCAGCCAAGGGCACAACCCTCGGGGCCGACAACGGCATCGGCGTGGCCCTCGCCCTTTCCGTACTGCAGGACAAGACCCTCAGGCACGGACCGCTCGAGGCCCTCATCACCTACGACGAAGAGACCGGGATGACCGGAGCCAACGCCTTGAAGCCCGGAGTCCTCAAGGGTGACATCCTGCTGAATCTCGATTCCGAGGACGAAGGCGAACTCTGCACCGGCTGTGCAGGCGGGGTGGATGGCACCGCCGACTTCGCCTACAGGACTTACAAGACACCCGAAGGACAGGTGTCGTACAAACTCACGGTCAAGGGGCTTAAGGGAGGACACTCGGGGATGGATATCTCCCTGTTCAGGGGCAACGCCAACAAGGCGGTCTGCCGCATCCTCAAGGCTGTCATCGACAAGTATCCGGATGTCAAGGTCGCAGGAATCACCGGAGGTTCCCTCCGCAACGCCATCCCATTCGAGGCTGAAGCCGTGCTCGTCCTCCCTTCGACGCTGTCCCGCAAGGTAAGGAGCGTAGTGGACAAGGTGTTCGGTGACTATCGTTTCGAGTTCCAGTATTCGGATCCGGACATGGTGATGTTCTACGAGAAGCTCCCCGAGGCGGCTCCCCGCTACATCAGCCCCAAGGTCATCGACAGGGCGCTGAAGGCCATCATCGCCTGCCCCCACGGAGTACGCAGGATGAGCGACACCATCCCGGGGCTTACAGAGACATCTACGAACATGGCAATAATCCGCACGGTGAAGGGCCACCTTACCGTTCATTCGCTGACCCGGAGCTCAATCGACGAGGCCAAGATGGTCCTTGCCGACTCGATCCGCTATGTGTTCGAACTGGCGGGGGCCCGGTATTCGCTTTCCGGAGCCTACAGCGGCTGGACTCCGAAGTTGGGGACACCCATGATCAAGGTGCTTGAAGACACTTACAGGAAGCTCTTCGGCAAGGACCTGAAGATCACTGCAACCCACGGCGGCCTCGAGTGCGCGATCATGGGCGCCAAGTACCCCAACTGGGAAATGGTCTCCATAGGACCGACCATCGTGCATCCACACTCTCCGGACGAGAGGGTGAAGATCGACACCGTGGCCCAGACCTGGGAATTCCTCAAGGCGGTGCTCGAGAACATCCCCGAGAAATAGGGAAGTGATTTTGGCACAAGATTTTGCCTGAAAAGATTTTTTGACTATATTTGCAGTCCTTTTCGGTTGGCATACGGGCCGGAAAGGATTGCTTTTTATTAATTACTAATTATTTAAGTCAAATGTTGAAACAGTACGAGACCGTTTTCATCGCAACTCCCGTTTTGTCTGACCAGCAGATGAAGGAAGCGGTTGCCAAGTACACAAAGCTCATCACCGACAATGGTGGCGAGATCGTGTACGAGGAGGACTGGGGCCTCCGCCAGCTGGCTTATCCGATCCAGCACAAAACATCGGGATTCTACTATCTCATCCAGTTCCAGGCCGATCCTTCCTTCGTGGAAGTGCTCGAGACCCAGTATTTCCGTGATGAGAGGATCATCAGGTTCCTGACCGTTGCCCTCGACAAGGACGCAGTCGCCTATGCCGAGAAGCGCAGGGCCAACAAGGGAAAGAAGGCCGCCCAGGAGACTGCTGAGGACTCAGCCGCAGCTGCACCTGCAGCAGAGGCTCCCGCAGCAGAGCAGCCTGAGGTTGTCGAGACTCCCGCCCCCGAGGCAGCCAACAATGAAGAGAACGCTTAATCAAGGAGGAAAGAATCATGGCACAGAATGACGCACAGAATGCAGGTATCCGCTATCTGAACCCTCCTACAGTCGAGGTCAGGAAGAAAAAGTACTGCCGTTTCAAGAAGGCAGGCATCAAGTATGTCGATTACAAGGATCCCGAGTTCCTCAAGAAGTTCCTCAACGAGCAGGGCAAGATCCTTCCCCGCCGCATCACCGGTACTTCCCTTAAATTCCAGAGGAAAGTCGCGAAGGCAGTCAAGAGGGCACGTTCCCTTGCACTTCTTCCTTATGTCACCGACCTTCTCAAGTAAATAGGAGAGCGCAGTTATGAAGATTATTTTGAAGAAAGAAGTAAACAACCTCGGCGAGGCCGGAGATGTTGTTGAAGTGAGGTCAGGTTACGCTCAGAACTACCTTATCCCTCAGGGATTCGCCTCTGTGGCCACCCCTTCCGCTATCAAGCAGCTTGAGGAGACAAAGCGCCAGAGGGCACACAAGGAGGCTAAGCTCATCGCTGATGCAGAGGCTCTCGCAGCCAAGATCGCGGAAACTCCCGTAAAGGTTGCCGTGAAGGTCAGCGAGTCCGGTAAGATCTATGGTTCCGTTACTTCCGCCCAGGTTGCCGAGGCTCTTGCAGCTGCCGGTATCGAGGTCGATAAGAAGAACATCACCATGCCTGCCGAGGACATCAAGGCCGTAGGTGAGTACGAGGCTACTGTCAAGTGCTACAAAGCCGTCAAGGCAGCTGTCAAGGTCATCGTCGAGGCTGAGGCCTAAAGCCGGTTCCACGACGGACCGCGAAATTCAGGGAGCTGACCCATTGTCGGGTCGGCTCCTTTTTGTATGTCTTGTCTGAATATTTTTTTTGCAAAGTGAAGCGTCGGCCGGCAGGGGGGGTAGACTGCCCCGAGGGCTTCAGCTGTCTTCTTTGCCTTTTCCGGTGTCTTTAGTGTCTTCAGTCTCCGGGATACCGTCCTTGTACTTGTAGCGCCGGATCTTGTTCGTGGCAGTCTTCTCGAAGTTTTCCTTCATCGCGTCTATCTCACTGATGTTGGACTGCTTGCTTACGTGTTTGTTTACGAAGTCCAGGACGGCTTTCTTCCTTGCTTCAAGGTTCTCGAAGAACTTCTCCTCCCTCTCCAGCTGCTCCCAGTCGACGATGTCGTCATCGAACTTGACAAGAGCTACAAGTTTCCCGTCCTTCTGGAAAACAAGGGATTCATTCACCCCGCGGATCGTGTTGATCACTTCTTCGATTTCCTCGGGGTAGATGTTTTCTCCGGACGGGCCTACGATCATGTTCCCGAGCCGGCCTTTGATGTAGTACCTGCCTTTGGAATCCATGCATGCCAGGTCATGGGTCCTGAACCATCCGTCATCGTTGAGGACTGAACGGGTCCTTTCAGGGTCGCGGTAGTAGCCCAGCATCACGTTGTCGCCTTTGGCGACTATCTCTCCTTCTCCGGTCTCGGGGTTGACATTGTCCAGTTTCACTTCTACGTTGTATGCGGGCACTCCGATCGATCCGACGACGGTTTTGCCTACGCATGCATTGGTGATCAGCGGGGCGGTTTCGGTGAGACCGTAGCCGACCGCATAGGGGAAGCGGGCCTTGAGGAGGAATTCCTCCACTGCAGGATTCAGTTTGGAGCCGCCTATGCCGAAAAACTTCAGTTTTCCCCCGAAGGAACGGTAAAGCTTCTTTCCTATGAGCCGGTACAGGAGCCAGGGCGCATGTTTCTCCATCCACGAAAGGGTCCTGCTCCTCTGGATCGTCGGGACCACGGTGTTCCGGTAGACCTTTTCTATGATAAGAGGTACGGAGCACATTATGGTCGGGCGGACCTGTTTCATCGCATTCATCAGGATGGATGGCGTCGGTGGCTTCTGTATGTAATAGACGCATCCTCCGGCGTACAGGGGATAGAGGACGCTGAATGCCATCTCGTAGGTATGGGACATAGGAAGGATGGAAAGCCACCTGTCCTTCTTCCCGGCGGGCTGGGCATGGGCCGCGGCTATGATGTTCTGGCAGAAGTTCCTGTGGGACAGCATCACGCCCTTGGCATTCCCAGACGTCCCGGAAGTGTAGATGATGGAAGCAAGGTCATCGGCCTGCGGCTCGGCGCTGCGACCCTCGCAGGTGAAGGCGGAATCGTCTTTCTTGATCAGCTGGAAGGTCTCGATGTCGATCACGAGGCGCAGTTTCGCGCGGCATTCGGAACTCAGTTTCTTCATGAGACGCTTCGAGATGAATATGGCTTTGCACTCGGAGTGGTTCAGGATGTTGGTCACCTCGCTCTCGGAAGAATCGGGAAGGATCGGGACCGTCACCCTGCCGAACGGGACGCATGAGAACATCGCAACGGTCCAGTTGGGCATGTTGTTGGAGAGGATGGCGACCTTGTCGCCCGCGCTTATACCCCAGCGGTTGAACCTTTGGGAGAGTTCCAGGCATTTGTGCTTGAAGGACTCGTAGGTGTATTCCTGCCCACCTCCCACGAAGCGTGACAAGGGACGCTTGGCGAAGTTGTCGGTGGCGTATTCGAATAGCTTGGCAAGGGTGGTAATGTAGTTTTCCCTGCTTGCCCTGAAAAACCGTTTTACTGACATTTCCGTGCTCTAATGGGTGATGTATCCTTCGGGGTGCCTTCCCCTAAGGTGCATCTCCTCATAAATTGCCTGGATCCTTTCGGTATCCGCCCTGGCATCGTCCGTGAGTTCGAACTTCTGTCCGATGCTGACTCTTTTAGTGCCCCAGTCGAAATAGCCCAGGTAGACCGGGCAGCCTATTGTCTTTGCGATGAGGTGGTAGCCGGTCTTCCATTTCCGGACAGGCTTCCGGGTCCCTTCCGGAGCGATTGCTATGATGAAGGAGTCTTCCTTCTCCATATGCTCTATCAGGCTCTTGAGCATCGTGGCGGCGTTCTTCCTGTCGACCGGGACTGCGCCCATGGCCTTGAGCAGCGGTCCGAACGGCCAGAAGAAGAACTCTTTCTTTATCATCACCCTGGCCTTCTGTGCCCCGAAGGCGGTGTAGAACAAGTAGGATATTACGAAATCCTTGACAGAAGTGTGGGGGACGCCGAGGATGACGGCCTTGTCCTCCGGCACCGGACCGCCTACAGCCGTCCATCCCTTCTTGCGCAGCAGCCAGCCGCAGAATCTGCTCCATCGTGACATTGGTCTTCCGGTATTAGATGTTTACGTCTTCGAGTTCTTCTTCGGACTTGAGGTTGGCGCGGATGAAGTTCTGGCGTTCTATGGTGTTGTCTCCCATGTAGAACTCCATGATCTCGGAAATCGATTCCTCGTCCGACAGTTTCACAAGGTCGAGCCTCATGTCCTCTCCGATGAAGTCGACGAATTCATTGGATGAGATTTCCCCGAGACCCTTGAAGCGGGTGATCTGGACATTCGTCTTGAGTGCCTTGACGGCCTCTTCCTTTTCCTCGGAAGAGTAGCAGTAGCGTCTCTCCTTCTTGTTGGCCACCCTGAAAAGGGGAGTCTGCAGGATATGGACGTGGCCGCGGCGTATCAGGTCCGGGTAATACTTCATGAAGAAGGTCAGAACCAGCATCCTGATGTGCATCCCGTCATCATCGGCATCCGTCGCGACGATGATGTTGTTGTAGCGCAGGTTGTCCAGGTCGTCCTCGACGCCCAGGGCGGAGATAAGCAGGTTCAGTTCCTCATTCTCGGCGACCCTCTTGCGGCTTTCCTTGTAGCAGTTTATCGGCTTGCCGCGGAGGCTGAAGACGGCCTGGTAGTTGGCGTCGCGAACTTTCGTGATGGTTCCCGACGCAGAGTCTCCCTCGGTTATGAATATGCTTGTCTTCTCGGCGAGGTCTTCCTTGTCCTTCGGCATCCTTTCGCCGAAGTGGTAGCGGCAGTCCCGCAGCTTGCGGTTGTAGACGTTCGCCTTCTTGTTGCGCTCACGGGTCTTTTTCTGTATTCCGGAGATCTCTTCCCGCTCTGCCTGGGAAGCCTTTATCTTCTCCTCTATGACCGGCACTATGTCCAGGTGCATCCTCAAGTAGTTGTCGAGGTTCTTTGCGACAAAGTCGTTGACGAACGACCTGATGGTCGGACCGCGGTCTATCTCGAGGGATCCGTCGGGATTCTGGATCTTCTTGCCGTTGGCGTCGGTCTTGTACTTCTCCCACATGTAGGTGGAGCCGAGTTTGGTCTTCGTCTGGCCCTCGAAGTTGGGTTCCTGTATCTGGATGCTGATAGCTCCGATTATTCCCTGGCGGCAGTCTTCCGGCGCGTAGTTTTTCTTGAAATATTCCTTCAGTGTCTTGGCGACTGCCTCCCTGAAGGCGGCCAGGTGGGTCCCGCCGTCCCGGGTGTTCTGGCCGTTGACGAAGGACGAGATGTTCTCGCCGTAGGCATTGCCGTGCGTCATCACGATCTCGATGTCCTCTCCCTGCAGGTGTACCGGCTCGTAGAGCGGGGTCTCGGACATGTTTTCCTTGACCAGGTCCAGGAGTCCGTTCTCGGACTTGTACACCGTGCCGTTGAGGTTGAGGGCCAGCCCTTTCTTGAGATAGGAATAGTTCTTCACCATCGTCTCCACGAAGTCCATGTTGAACTCGTAGGAGCCGAACATCTCGCTGTCTGGAGTGAAAACGACCAGGGTGCCGTTCTTCTCGGAGACGGATTCCTTGACCCCGCTTCCGGTAAGCTCCCCGCGTTCGTAGCTGGCCCAGGAACTCCTGCCGTCGCGGAAAGACTCTACGTAGAACTTCTCGGAAAGGGCGTTGACTGCCTTGGTTCCGACTCCGTTCAGTCCGACGGATTTCTTGAACACCTTGTCGTCGAACTTGCCTCCGGTGTTGAGCTGGCTGGTGGCCTTCACCACCGAGCCGAGCGGTATCCCTCGCCCGAAGTCCCTGACGCTCACCTCGTTGTTTTCTATCTTGATGATGACCTGCTTGCCGAATCCTGCCGAGAATTCGTCGATGCAGTTGTCGACGATCTCTTTGAGGAGCACGTAGATTCCGTCCCCCGGATTGGAACCGTTCCCGAGACGGCCGATGTACATCCCCGGACGCCGGCGGATGTGTTCCACTCCTTCGAGAGTCTTTATGTTGGCTTCCGTGTATTCGTAGCTCTGCTGGTTCTCTGCCATGTCATTGTCGCATAATCGTACAAATTTACAATTTTTCGGCGTGATTTGAAAAAGTATCTTTTTAGGACTAACTTTGCATTTGGAAAGGTATTTGCAAACTTTTCCCCAAACCGATGAAGATGAACATCAAGAACGCCATATCAGCCGCAGCAGTCATCCTGGGCATCCTTGCCGCCGCACCGTCGGGTTCGGCGCAGGGGGCCAAGGACGCGAATACTTTCGGGAACACGGTCCGTTTCGACAAGACCGTCCACGATTTCGGGGACATCCTCGTCTCCGACGGCCCGGTGAAAGCTACGTTCACGGCGAAGAACGTCGGTTCCAAGCCTATCGTGATCTACAACGTGGTCTCTTCATGCGGCTGCACTGACGTCGAATGGACAAGGGAGCCTGTGAAGCCCGGAGCTTCGGCGAAGGTCACCGCGACCTACAAGAACGACGAAGGCGGCTATCCTTTCGACAAGTCCCTGACGGTCTACGTCTCCGGGATAAAGCAGCCGGTCATCCTGAGGCTGAGGGGCGAGAGCCATGCCAGGAAGCTCAGCCTTCCCGAGATGTATCCCGTCCACTTCGGCAACCTGGGGTTCAAAGAGGTGGAAGTGAAGGGTGGCAACATCAACCAGGGAGTGCAGAAAAGCGGTGAGATACTGGTGGCGAACCTTGGCTCCAAGCCTTTGGACGTGACTTTCGAGGGCGTCAGCAAAGGACTGAGCCTCAAGCTGTCGCAGAATCCTGTCCCGGCGGGGAGTACTGCGAAACTTTCCTACACGGTTACAGCGGACGGCAGCACATGGGGAAAGACCTGGTACTATGCGACTCCGCTCGTGGACGGGAAGGCCGCCAAGGCCTCCGTGGCGGCGGGAGCCTCCGGCAAGAAGAAAGAGGCCGGTGCGGAAGCCCTGTTCGCTGAGCCCAATCCGGAGCTTGGCGCCGGAAAGAGCCGTATCGGAATATCCGTCCACGTGAAGGAGAACTTCGCATCGTGGACGAAGGCGCAGCGCGAGGACGCAGCCAAGCCCATGGCCCAGGAGAGCACATATTCCTTCGGGAAAGTCAAGGCCGGGACCAAGATCAACGCTTCGTTCGTGATCAGGAACGAGGGAAAATCCGTCCTTAAAGTCCATAAGGTCGATTCGGAGAGCCGCAGCCTCGTCCCGTCTGCGTTCGGTGATGTCGCCCCCGGCGCGAAAGGCACCCTGAGTGCCGTCCTCGACACGAAGGGACTCCCGAAAGGGGAGTGCCTGCTGATACTCACTGTGACGACGAATTCGCCCCTGCGTCCCGTGATGAACCTTTTCGTAAGCGGGTGGATCGAATGACATGGTTCCTTTCTCCGAAATCCTCCTTACCGTAGCTGAAGCCCTCCGTACCGCCGTCCTCGTCTCTGGACTGGTGGTCATCATGATGATGCTCATCGAGTCGTTCAACGTGGAGAGCCGCGGACGTGCCTTCGCCCCTCTCCGAAAGTCCGGATTCGTACAGGTGCTTTCATCAGCCCTGCTGGGGTCTCTGCCGGGATGTGTCGGCGGTTTTGCCGTAGTGTCCCTGTACACCCACAGGATGCTGAGCTTCGGGGCCCTTCTCGCGATGATGATAGCCACAGTGGGGGACGAGTCGTTCATGATGCTTGCGATGTTCCCCGGGAAAGCGGCCGTCCTGTTCATCGTCCTTTTTTTCCTGGGTGTAGTGACCGGACTCCTTGTCGACCGGTTCGGAAAAGGCGGCAGACAGCTCCCTACAAGGCTTGAAGATACTTATGACATACACGAAGAGGACGGTCACCAGCACGACGGGGACTCGCCCGAGGGACGCTCACGGCATTTCGGATGGAAGAGGGCTGTGATGTTCCTTGGCGTGGGCTTGTTCCTGGCAGCTCTCCTTTCAGGCTGGCTGGAAGAAGATGACGGTGCGGCGGATGCCGGCCTTTCCTTGTTCGACGAGGAGTGGCTGTTCTGGCTTTTCGGCGCCCTCAGCCTCGTGGTCGTCGGCGCCCTGGTGTTCGCTTCCGACCATTTCGTCGAGGAGCATCTGTGGGAGCACATTGTCTGCAGGCACCTTCCGAGCATATTCGCCTGGACCTTCGGGGTGCTCCTTGCCGTAGGAGTGCTCTTCCGCTTCGTCGACCTTCAGGCCTGGATCAGCGACAACATGACCCTGATGGTCCTCCTGGCAATCCTGGTGGGGCTGATACCGGAGTCGGGACCGCATCTTGTCTTCGTGACCCTCTTCGCAGGGGGAGTCATTCCCTTCGACGTGCTGCTCGCAAACTCAATCGTCCAGGACGGCCATGCTTCACTTCCGCTGATCGCCGACAGCAAGAGCGCTTTCTTCAAGGCGAAGGCATTGAAAGTCGGCATAGCACTCGTTGTTTTTCTGGTCCGGGGTTTGATATTGTGATTATTCGAACTATCTTTGCACGTTGGTTCCCGGAAGGGGATTCATCATAGTGAGGAAACAATTCAATTATTGGTATTATGGCTTACAAGATTTCTGAAACCGATTGCATCGCTTGCGGAACCTGTGCAGGCGAGTGCCCTCAGGGAGCGATTCACGAGGGTGATTTCTACACCATCGATCCTGATGCATGCGTCGATTGCGGCACATGCGCAGACGCTTGCCCGGTGGGTGCCATCAGCCCCGCCGAATAAAGGCAGGAGAGTTTTTCAAGGGGAGGATGACTGATAAGTCGACAGACTTGGAGGCCATCCTCTTTTTTTATTCGGCCGCCGTTCTCAGGCAGGCTCCCTTGCAAACGCGCGGCCTCGTCGTGCCCCCCGGGACCATGGACATGGGCGAGAGGACCGTAGTATTGATATTTCTAAATTTTTTATCGAATCACGGCAATTTATTTCGGTCTTTTCTTGCACGTGAACAAATATTGCCTTATCTTCGCAAAAAAGGAACGAAGCCTGGATCAAGATGCCTATTATCATTAATGTGGACGTTATGCTGGCCAGGAGGAAGATGTCCAGCGGAGAACTCGCCTCGAAGGTGGGAATCACCCCTGCGAACCTTTCCATCCTGAAGACAGGCAAGGCGAAGGCAGTGCGTTTCTCGACACTGAATGCAATCTGCCAGGCGCTGGACTGCCAGCCGGGAGACATCCTAGAATACAAGTCAGAACAACAATAATCCCCAATCAACATGAGAAAAATCCTAACATTTGCCGTTGCCCTTGTGCTGGCCGCCATCCCGGTCTTCGCCCAGGGGCAGATGCAGCAGCTTCCAAACGATCCTGCCGTACGCAAGGGACAGCTCGACAACGGGCTGACTTACTACATCATGCACAATGAGAAACCGGCCGACCGCGCCGAGTTCTACCTCGCCACCAACGTCGGTGCCATCCAGGAGACTCCCGACCAGGACGGTCTCGCCCACTTCCTCGAGCACATGTGCTTCAACGGCACCAAGAATTTCCCCGGCAAGGCCTTGCTTGACTGGCTCCAGAGCATCGGAGCTTCTTTCGGAGGCAATGTCAATGCGTCTACGGGAATCGACCAGACCCAGTACATGCTGACCAACATACCTCTGGTGCGCCAGTCGGTGGTGGATACCTGCCTTCTCATCCTTCATGACTATTCGCACTTCGTGACCAACGATCCTGTCGAGATCGACAAGGAGCGCCCCGTCATCATCGAAGAGAGGAGGAGCCGCAGGAATGCGCAGTGGAGGACCTTTGAAAGGAGCCTTCCCTATCTGTACGGTGACAGCAAGTATTCCACGTGCACGCTTATCGGAAGCCAGGAGAACCTCGAGAACTTCAAGCCCGAGAGCCTTGTCAATTTCTACAAGACGTGGTACCGTCCCGACATGCAGGCCGTCATCGTCGTGGGAGACGTCGATGTGGACTATGTCGAGGCCAAGATCAAGTCCACCTGGGCGGACATCCCCAAGGCTGTCAATCCGAAGGCCAAGGACAAGATCACGCTTACCGAGTTCGCCGAGCCGAGGGTGGCTGTCCTTACCGATCCCGAGACAACTTCCTGCAGCGTGGAACTCGCCTGGGAGACCGATGCACGTGACGAGTCCATGAACAACACAGTTCCAGGAATGCTTGTCGACCTCATCACGAACATCACCAGCCGCGTGATGGGCGAGCGTTTCAACGACATCACTTCCAAGCCGGACGCTTCCTTCCTTTCCGGCAGCTTCGGCTACGGCAGCCTCTGCGAGGCTTTCGAGGCTGCTTTCGGCGATGTCACCCTCAAGGAAGACAACATCCTCGGAGGATTCAAGGACTATTGCCTGCAGCTTGAGAAGATGAAGAAATACGGTTTCACCGAGGCTGAGGTCCAGAGGGCCAAGGACGGGATCATCTCCCGTTACGAGAAGAGGGCTGCAGAGGCCTCTTCCAGGAAGAATCCGGAGTTCGTCTATCCTCTGATCAGCAACTTCTTCGACAACCGTGCCTACATGGAGCCCCAGGCCGAACTTGAGCTCGTGAAGGGTCTCCTCGGCCAGGTAAACGCCCAGCTTCTCAACCAGGTGGTTCCCCAGTTCATCACTGACAACAACCTCGTCGTGATCTATTCCGGTCCCCAGAAGGACGGGATCGCCACCCCTACCGCCCAGCAGCTTCTCCAGGTAATGGAGGAAGTCAAGGGCGCGGAGATCGAGGCTCCCGTGGAAGAAAGCCTTGACGTCGAACTCCTCAATCCCGAGACCCTGGCCGGCTCGCCGGTCAAGAAGACCGCCAAGTCCAGGTACGGCTCCACCGAGTGGACCCTCGGCAACGGTGTGAAGGTCGTCGTGCTCCCTACCGACTACAAGAAGGACCAGATCCTCTTCAATCTCTTCAAGGCGGGCGGCGAGAGCCTTATCCCCACTTCCGAGATGGCTTCCTTCGACAGCAACATCTACGGCATGTTCGAGAACAACCGGGGTGTGGCCGGGTTCAAGGGAACCGACCTGGGCAAGATGCTGACCGGAAAGAACATCAGCGTGAACCCTTATATCGGCAACATGTTCAGCGGAGTTTCCGGCAACTCATCCGTCAAGGACCTTGAGACAGCCTTCCAGCTCCTTTATCTTGAATATGTGGAGCCTCGTTTCGACCCTGAAGAGTGGAACACCGCCGTCAGCCAGCTCAAGTCGATGCTTCCCAATCTCGAGAAGAACCCCCAGATGATCTTCAACAAGGAAATGACCAAGGTCCTGTACGGAGACGATCCCAGGCGTGAGTTCATCTCGATGGAGAAGATCGACAAGGCCGACCTGGCAACCGTCGAGAAGAATTACCGCAACATCTTCGCCGATGCGAAGGATGCAGTCATGGTTATCACCGGCGACGTTGACCTCGAGACCCTCCAGCCCCTGGTAGAAAAGTACATAGGCTCGCTCCCTGCGGGGAAGAAGGCCACCCAGTGGACCGACATGGGCCCCCATTTCGTCAAGGGGAACGTCAATGAGTTCATCAAGACCGACATGGAGACTCCTCTGTGCACCGTCATCCAGGTCTACACGGACTACAGCCCTTACACCGTCTACGGCGATGTCATGACCCAGGCTGTCAGCTATGTCCTCGACCAGATCTACGTTGACACCATGCGCGAGGACGAGGGCGGCACCTACGGTGCCTCTTCCGCCAGCGCTTCGATGAAGGCACCTGAGGAAAGGACCATCCTCCAGGTAGTGTTCCAGTGCAAGCCTTCTATGGTGAACAAGCTCAGGAACCTCGCGGTCGACGAGTTCGTCAAGCTCGCCACGAACGGCCCTACCGACGAGCAGCTGACCCGTACCGTCGAGAACTTCAAGAAGAATGTCCCTGAAAACAGGATCAACAATTCCTACTGGATGAACAACCTCGTCAGGTACTACCAGTTCGGTGGCGGCGACTACGACAAGGAATATGAGGCTGCCGTCAACGCCATCTCCAAGGAGTCCATCCGCGAGGCTGCCTGGAAACTTGTCCACTCGGGCAACTTCATCGATTTCGTCCAGGTTCCTGGCAAATCCACAGAAAGGGAGTAGCAAGGATCATTGAAATCTTTATTGGGAGGGCGGCCGTCAGAAACGGTCGCCTTCATTATTTCTTGCTCCGCGCAGGCGGCCTTCCGCCTGGGCCTGCTTTCCATCGTGAGCGTTTTTTACTATATTTGTGACTATAAGAGTTGCTTATGCTCCAGGATTTCAAGTTGAAGGTTTTCATGGAAGTGGCCCGCAAGAGAAGTTTCACCCTTGCAGCCAAAGCCCTTGGGATCACTCAGCCCGCTGTCAGCCAGAATATCTCCGAACTTGAGAAGGAACTGGGGACAGTTCTGGTCGACCGTTCGGGCCGTGCCGTCAAACTCACTGCCGCGGGGCTCGTTTTCGAAGAATATGCCTCCAGGATACTGTACTGGTACTCCGCTGCCGGCTCCATGTTCGGCCCTGAGGGAAAACTTGCCTCAGGGCGTCCGCTCAGGATCGTTTCGGATGGCTTCGTCTCAAGTTTCATCGCTCCCGGACTCATCCTTGCCCTCCATGCGTCGAATCCCGGACTGTCGCTTACCCTCTCGGACTGCTCCGCCGTCGATGAGGATGCGGATGCCGTGGTTTCCTCGTGCCCTCACGAGGCGGAACCCTCGCTGGAAAGCAGCGTCTCCTTCGTCGGAAGCGTCCGGGCCATAGCGGTCACGTCGAATCCGGCATATTCGGATGTCGACAGCCTTGGAAAACTACCTCCCGGAGTCCGGTATGCGGTCTGGAAAGGCTATTCCGGGCAGCTTCCTCCGGACATCGAGGCCCTGGCGGTGCTTCTCTCGGACAACCTTATACCCGTACTTTCGTTGGCCGGGCGGTCGCCCCAGGTCGTCGGGATAGTCCCTG
Source organism: uncultured Bacteroidales bacterium (assembly GCA_900320185.1). Taxonomy (GTDB): domain Bacteria; phylum Bacteroidota; class Bacteroidia; order Bacteroidales; family UBA932; genus Cryptobacteroides. The sequence goes on along the minus strand of ONRD01000005.1, from coordinate 3,136 downwards.
CCGCATGCCGGGGGACGGCCGTGTTCCCGGACAGTGCATCCGGTCCAATGGCTGGAACAGCGGATCCCTTCCAACCCGCAGGAAGACTCTCAGTCATTCCCGCCCCGGTTCCCGGTCTTGCTACCGACGTTCATTTCAGGCCGTCGGCTTCCTTCTCTTCCTCGCCCCTGTGCTCCTTTGTGCGTGGCATCCTGGGGAGGCTTCTGGAAGATTTTTAATTAATTTACGAAATTTTTTCAAAAATTATTGTTTTATATAAATTTCTTTATATATTTGCATTGGAGCCCAACTTGGACTCCAAAGAGTTTGGTTCAACCTTTTAATCTATGTTGATATGTTAGCCTGGTGGTCTTCCTTGAGTACGGTCATGCAAGTACTGTGGGCCGTGACTTTGTCCGCTACACTGATCTTCTTAATCCAGTCTGTCATGACTTTCATCGGTATCGGAGGAGACGGTGGAATCGACACTGACTTCGATGCTTCTCCGGACGTCGACATGGGTGGCGGAGACGGTTCTTTCGACGCGGATCCTTCAATGAATCTGCTCACCTTCCGCAACCTCGTGGATTTCTGCCTGGGATTCGGCTGGACGGCAGTCCTGCTGCGCAACACGATCAAGTCCGATGCCTTGCTCCTTACGGTGGCGGTTCTCGTGGGCATAGGTCTGGTGGTCGTCGTGATGCTGCTTTTCAAGTGGCTCAGCGGCATGCAGCAGAGCGGGAACATCGACCTGCGTTCCTCCGCCGTCGGGTGCGAGGGAAATGTCTACCTGACGATCCCGGCCGCCCGCTCAGGCGAGGGGAAGGTCCAGATCTCCATCAACGGTGCAGTCCGTGAATATGATGCCGTGACTGACGGCGACGCCATAAAGACCGGTACCGCCATCAAGGTCGTAGACGTGCTCAACGACAGCACGGTCCTGGTAGAGGAACTTGACCCTGCCATCATCTGACAAGAACGAGAAAGCAACCATTAATAAACAACAACCATGAACATCGAACTGATACTCATCATTGTCGCTGTCCTCTTCGTGACCTTCGCGGCAATCCTAAGGCGCTACAGGCGCTGCCCTTCAGACAAGATCCTCGTCATCTACGGTAAGACGGGACGCAAGTCTTCCGCAAAGTGCATCCACGGAGGAGCGGCTTTCATCTGGCCTGTCTTCCAGGACTACCAGATGCTTGACCTCAAGCCCATCAGCATCGAATGCAATCTCCGGAATGCGCTTTCCAAGCAGAATATCCGTGTCGACGTGCCATGCCGCTTCACAGTCGGTATCAGCACTGAGCCCGAGGTCATGACAAACGCCGCCGAGAGGCTTCTCGGCCTCAAGACCGACGCCATACAGAGCATCGCGACCGATATCCTCTTCGGCCAGCTCCGTCTGGTCATCGCGACGATGGACATCGAAGAGATCAACGCCGACAGGGACAAGTTCTTGGCAAGCGTCAGCGCCAACGTGGAGGCTGAACTCCGCAAGATCGGACTCAAGCTCATCAACGTGAACGTAACCGACATCAGTGACGAGTCCGGGTACATCGAGGCCCTTGGTAAGGAAGCGGCCGCTAAGGCGATCAACGACGCCAAGAAGAGCGTCGCCGAGCAGAACCGTTACGGTGAGACCGGAAAGGCCAACGCCGACAAGGACACCCGTATCAACGTGGCTGCCGCCGATGCCGATGCGGTCAAGGGAGAGAACAACGCAAAGGTGGAGATCGCCAATTCCGACGCACTCCGCCGCCAGAAGACGGCTGAGGCCGACCGTCTCGCAGTCGCTGCCGAGAAGGTACAGGCCGCCAAGGCACTGCAGGAAGCCTACCAGTCGGAAAGGGATGCCGAGCTTGCCCGTGCAGAGAGGGAGAAGGCTACCCAGCAGGCCAATATCGTCGTCCCTGCCCAGATTGAGAAGGAGCGTCTCATCATCGAGGCTGAGGCTGAGGCCGAGAAACTGCGCAGGACTGCCAAGGGTGAGGCTGATGCTATCTTCGCCAAGATGGATGCCCAGGCCCGTGGTACCCTCGAGATCCTCACCAAGCAGGCTGAAGGTTTCGCCAGGATGGTGGGAGCTGCGGAAGGTGACGCGCAGAAGGCTGTCCTGATGATGATTTCCGACAAGCTGCCTGAACTGGTGAAGACCCAGGTCGAGGCCGTGAAGGGTATCAACATCGACAAGGTGACCGTCTGGGACGGCGCCGGCGGAAAGGACGGCAAGACTGCCACAGCCAATTTCATCTCCGGCATGATGCAGTCCGTACCTCCGCTCCAGGACCTCTTCAAGATGGCGGGCATGAATCTTCCCGAATACATCAAGGGCAAGGATGCCGCTCCCGATGAGCAGCCTGCCGCTGCACCCAAAACTAAGGAATAGCCATGGCGATCGTAGTCAATGTCGATGTGATGCTTGCAAAGAGGAAGATGTCTTCCAATGAGCTTGCGGAGAAGATAGGGCTCTCTCCTGTCAACCTGTCCATCTTGAAGACCGGGAAGGCAAAGGGAATCCGCTTCGCTACCCTCGACTCCCTTTGTAAGGCTCTTGACTGCCAGCCGGCTGACCTTCTTGAATATCGTGCAGAACCTCAGGAGCCGGAAGGTTAGCCTTCCGTCCCGGTAATGATAATCCAAGAGGATGACTGACAAGTCCGTTGACTTGGAGGTCATCCTCTTTTTTCGTGTTTGTTCGTGGGTTGCCGGTTGATGGGTTCCCGCAAGCGGATATTGCCCTTCGGACCTTCCGCTCCGCTCCATCCCTCCCACACCTTGCGGTGTGGGTCCCTCCCGCTTACGGCCGCGGGTGGCCAGGGTCCTCAGGGCAACACCGCTTGCAATCCTGAACGCATTCGCTCCTTCCGCTCCGTCCGTCCCTCCAACGTCGTCAGGCGGTCGCGGTTTCCCTAGAAATAAAAACCGTAGCTGCCTGTGATTCCGAAACCGGTCAAGTCACACCAGTGAATCCCGACCCGTAGCGGTCCGCCGATGGTCTTGTAACCTATTTCAGCTCCGGCTGCCCAGGTAGTCGGAGCCTTGCTCCACATTCCGTTGCCGCTTGCAATGGTTCGGGGAATTGGACAGGTCCTCATCAAACTTACGAAAAAAATCCGATAATACAATGAAGCCCGGCCATTTTCAGGCCAGGCTT
>ONRD01000016.1 GCA_900320185.1 uncultured Bacteroidales bacterium | reverse complement strand
AAAAAACAGGTTTCATATTCAAACTTCGAGGGGCAGTATTCCTTGAAACCGTAAGCGGAAAAAAAATTCCCGGAAATCCATTCGTTGCCTTAAAGACAGGCGCAGCGGCCAGGACAGGCGAAGGATTTCGAAACTTATGGCTAAATATTTGCGGAAAGTTGTTGCAAATAAAAAAAACCTGCGTATCTTTGTAGTGTACTAATAATGTAGTACACTTATTTAATAAAGGGCAACATGCTTATCGAGCTCAAAGACGTCAACAAGACCTATCAGGGGGCACAGCCGCTGCACGTGCTGAAAGGGATCAACCTGGGAATAGAGAGAGGCGAGTTCGTCTCCATAATGGGGGCCTCGGGGTCAGGGAAGTCCACCCTCCTGAACATCCTCGGCATCCTGGACAACTACGATTCCGGGGAGTACTCCATCGACGGGAAACTCATCAAGGACCTCTCCGAGAGGAAGGCTGCGGAGTACCGCAACAAGATGATCGGGTTCATATTCCAGAGCTACAACCTGATCGGTTTCAAGACCGCCGTAGAGAACGTGGAGCTCCCGCTCTTCTACCAGGGAGTGTCCAGGCACGAGCGCCACTCCAGGGCCATGGAGTACCTTGGCAGGCTGGGCCTCACCGACTGGGCCGGGCACTACCCGAACGAGATGTCGGGAGGCCAGAAACAAAGGGTCGCGATCGCCCGCGCCCTGATTACCAGGCCCGACATCATCCTGGCGGACGAGCCTACCGGCGCCCTCGATTCCAAGACCTCCGTCGAGATCATGGAACTCCTCAAGGAACTGAACGAGCAGGAGAAAATGACCATAATAGTGGTCACCCACGAGAGCGGAGTTGCAAACTACACGAACAAGATAATCCACATCAAGGACGGAGTCATCGGACAGATAGAGGAGAACAGCAGGCACGACGCCACCGTCTTCGGATCGGAATCAGGAATGCTGAAGTGACATGCTGGAACTTATTCATGAAATATGGAGCACTCTCCGGCAGAACAAGCTGCGGACGACCCTGACAGGGTTCGCCGTAAGCTGGGGAATATTCATCATCGTCGTCCTCATCGGGTCCGGAAACGGGCTGATGAACGCCCTGATGAACAACGCCGGAGACGAAATCCGCCGCATCATAAGGGTCTATCCCGGTTCCACGAGCATCCCCTACCAGGGAATGCGCGAGAACACCAGGATACGATTCTCGGACAGGGACATGGCCTTCAGCAAGGAATTCAGCCCGCTGATCGACGAAGTCTACGGAACGGTGTCCTTCTCGGACACGCTCTCCTTCGGACGGGAAGCCCTTTCCTCGACGGTCTTCGGAGTCTCCCCCGAATACCTCGCCTCCTCCAACTGGCTGAAACTGATCGGCGGAAGGTTCATCAACAAACTGGACATGGACCAGTTCCGCAGGAGCATAGTCATCGACAATTCAGCCGCCTCACAGCTCCTCGGAGACGACCGGGACTACTCGAAGATAATCGGCAGGGACATCAACCTCGGGCCGAACACCTTCAAGGTGGTAGGAATCGTCGAAGCCGAGGAAGGCGACTGGGGACACAGTTCCTATGCCCCATTCTCCACGGTCCGGAAGATGAAGACAGAAGGGACGTGGCTGAACAACCTCGACATCAAGTTCCACGGTCTCGAGACCAAGGAAGAGAACGAACAGTTCGAAGCTGCCTACAAAAGGGCCATGAGCACCCTCCACAACGCCTCTCCCGAGGACACCAGGACCACCTACCTGTGGAACATGTACATGCAGAACCAGGAGATGGACAAGGCAATGCGGATCATCCGAACCGCCCTGTGGATCCTGGGGATGCTGACCCTGCTGAGCGGCATTGTCGGGGTTTCCAACATCATGCTGATCACGGTGAAGGAACGCACCCACGAATTCGGGATCAGGAAGGCCCTGGGCGCCAGGCCGGCTTCCATCCTGAAACTGATCGTCGCCGAAAGCATCGTGATCACGGCCTCCTTCGGCTACATCGGAATGGTACTCGGGATGCTTGCCAACGAGGCTATGGACAAGAGCCTGGGGTCGCACCCCATGGACGTAGGCTTCACGCAGCTCTACATTTTCAAGGACATCGGAGTGGGCCTGGACGTAGCCGTCGAAGCCACGCTGCTGCTGATCGTCGCAGGTACGATAGCCGGGATCATCCCGGCCTGGAAGGGCGCCAGGGTCCGCCCCATCGAAGCTTTGAGGGAGGGTAAGTAGCCATGCGATTCGACATAGACAGGTTGAAGGAAATAGTGGACACCCTCGCCAGGAACCGCAGCAGGACTTTCCTCACCGGATTCGGGATATTCTGGGGGATCTTCATGCTGCTCGTCATGCTGGGTGCCGGCAACGGACTCAAGGCAATGCTCAGCAAGAACTTCGAAGGCTTCACCTCGAATGCGGTGATTATGGGCGCAGCGCCGACCTCGAAGCCCTACGGAGGCTTCAAGAGAGACCGGCAGTGGACGATGGACATGAGCGACATCCAGGCAATCAAGAGCCTCGTGCCCGAGGCCGGCATAGTCACCCCGATGCTGAGTTCATGGGGCAGCGACGTTTCCTACGGAGGTAGGAACTTCGCCGCGAACCTCAAGGGACTCGACTATGAATATTCAGGAGTCGAGACTCCCGAGATGCTATTCGGAAGATGGCTCAACCAGGTGGACTGCTCGCAGGAGAGGAAAGTCTGCGTGATCGGCAAGAGGGTCTGGGAGAACATCTTCCCCGACGGCTCTGACCCATGCGGGAAATACCTCAAGATCAAGGATATGCAGTACCGGATCATCGGCGTGGACTGTCGGCGCTCGGCCATCAGCATCAACGGCAACTCCGACCAGGCGGTGGTGATTCCCTCAACCCTGATGGACAAGCTGGACCGCAGGGGCGGCAAGTTCGACATCATGTGCTTCACGGTCAGGGACGGAGCCGACTCCCAGGTAATGCAGGAAAAGATACGCAACCTGATGGCAAGGCGCCATTCCCTCGACCCTACGGACAAGAGCGCCATAATGATGCTGGACACCAAGAAAATATTCTCGATAGTGGACAACCTCTTCAAGGGAGTGAACATCCTCGTGCTCCTCGTCGGCCTGGGCACCCTGCTGGCCGGAGCGATAGGAGTCTCCAACATCATGATGGTCACCGTCAAGGAGAGGACCACGGAAATAGGCATCCGCAGGGCTATCGGCGCAACCCCGAAGATGATCCTCTCGCAGATCATCACCGAAAGCGTGGGACTCACGGTAATCGCCGGCATGCTCGGGATCCTGGTCTCGACCGGGGTGCTCTCCCTTGTCGGGAAAATCGTCTCGGCCAACCCCGAGAACGGTCCGGTCTCGTTCCAGATCGGATTCTGGACGGCCATCGGAGTCCTGCTCCTGCTGGCGGTACTGGGCATCCTCGCCGGACTCGCACCTGCGATGAGGGCCATGGAGATCAAACCCGTGGATGCCATGAGAGAAGAATGACAATGAAACAACAATGGATATGAAGAAGAATTTCAAGTACATCATCCTGGCGCTTGCCGCCCTGGTGTTCATCGGGACCTTCGTCGCGCTCTGGAAGAATTCCAGGCCGAAGGAGATCAAGTACGAGCAGCTCGAGGCCACCATCAAGGACATCCACAAGACTTCCGTGATGACCGGCAAGATCATTCCGCGCAACGAGGTCAACATAAAGCCCCAGATCAGCGGCATCATCTCCGAACTGTACAAGGAGGCAGGCCAGATGGTCTCCGAGGGAGAAGTCATCGCCAAAGTGAAGGTAATCCCGGAGATGAGCTCCCTGAGTTCCGCGCAGAGCAGGGTGCGCCTTGCCGAGATAAACCTCAAGCAGGCGCAGGTCAACTACGACCGCGAAAAGGCCTTGTACGACAAGCAGCTCGTCAGCGCCGAGGAGTTCGACCAGGTCAGCCAGGCCCTCCAGCAGGCAAAGGAGGAGAAGAATGCCGCCGTGGAGACCCTCGAGGTAGTCAGGGACGGAGTGTCCCGGAGCAACGCCAAGTCAAGCTCCACGCTGGTCCGTTCGACCATCACCGGACTTATCCTGGACATCCCCGTGAAGGTCGGGAACTCGGTGATCCTCAGCAACACCTTCAATGACGGAACCACGATAGCCACCGTCGCGAACATGAACGACCTGATCTTCGACGGGTACATCGACGAGACCGAAGTGGGAAGGGTCAGGGAAGGCTGTCCGATGACGATTTCGGTGGGAGCCATCGACGACCTCAAGTTCGACGCCGTGATGGAATTCATCTCCCCGAAAGCCCAGGAGAAGAACGGGACCAACGAATTCGAGATCAAGGCAGCCGTGATCGTGCCAGACTCCGTGACCGTGAGGTCGGGCTACAGCGCGAACGCCGAAATACAGCTGGAAGGAGTCGAAGGCGTCGTCTCCGTCCCCGAGAGCGCCCTCGAGTTCCAGGGAGACTCCACCTTCGTCTACCTCGCCAAGGGAGACAAGGACTACGTACGGACCCCGGTCACCACGGGACTGTCCGACGGCATCAACATCGAGGTCAAGTCCGGGCTGAAAGCCGGCGACAAGGTCAGGGGCAACCAGATAATCGAAAAGAAATAGCCATGAGAAAGACTCTTCCACTGCTCCTCCTGCTCCTGGCGGCCTCCGTTGCCACCGCCCAGGAACACGGTCCGTGGTCGCTCCGCGACTGCATAGGCTATGCCCTGGAGCACAACATCTCCCTTCAGCAGCAAGGGCTGCAGGTGCAGCAGCAGGAACTGCAGCTGAGCACCTCGAAAGGCAGCAGGCTTCCTTCCGTCAGCGCCAACGCAAGCGAGAATTTCTCCTTCGGGCGCGGACTGACGGCGGACAACACATATTCCAACACCAACACCACTTCCACAGGTTTCAGCCTCGGCGCCTCGGTGCCGGTCTACCAGGGGTCGCGGATAAGCAACTCCATCCGGCAGGACGAACTCAACCTGAAGGCAGTCTCCGCCGATTTTGAAAGGGCGAAGGAGAACGTGAGCATGGCGGTGGCGCAGGCGTACGTACAGATACTCTACAACATGGAGTTGCTGGACGTGGCCCGCAACCAGGTCGCCATCGACTCCTTGCAGGTGGAGAGGCTGACCGGGATGCTGGAAAACGGGAAGGCGTCTCCCGCGCAGGTAGCCCAGCAGAGGGCTGCGCTGGGCCAGAGCCGCCTGACCGCCACGGAAGCCCTCAACAGCCTCAAATTGGCCGTCCTGGACCTTACCCAGCTTCTGGAACTTCCTTCTCCTGAGGGATTTACGATAATAAGGCCGGTCACCGACCTGGAAGGCACGATCCTTCCGGACCCGGAGCGGATCTATGAGGATGCCCTGCTTGAAAAGCCTGCCGTCAAGGCGGAAGAGTTCCGTCTGGACGCTTCGGAATATGCGATCAAGATCGCGAAAGGAGCCTACCTTCCCAGCATCAGCGCAAGCGGAGGATTCGGCTCCAACTACTACACGATGAGCAGCGCTCCTTCCAATTCGTTCGCAGACCAGATGAAGAACAATTTCAGCCAGTACCTCGGACTGACCCTGTCCGTCCCCATATTCAACGGTTTCCAGACCCGCAACCAGGTACGCGCCGCCGAACTGTCCAGGAAGAACCAGATGCTCCAGCTGGAGAACACCAGGAAGACCCTGTACAAGGAAATCCAGCAAGCATACTACAATGCGGTGGCGGCAAGGGAGAAGCTCCTGTCGAGCAAGGAGGCGGAAGCCTCCGCCAAGGAGTCCTACGACCTTGTCACCGCCAAGTACGAGAACGGCAAGGCGAACATCACGGAATTCAACGAAGCGCGGGACGCCTTCCTGCGGAGCGAATCCGACCTTTCCAGGGCTCGCTACGAGTTCCTCTACGCAACGAAACTCCTGGACTTCTACCAGGGCAGGGAACTGGATTTCTGATCCATAGGGAAAGACTTGGCCAGGGGACGTCTGCGGCCTTGGAACGAAGGTGCCGGGGCCGGGAGACGTCAGTCCCCACAGAGCAGGCTTTCGACTCCGGGACGGAGGATGTCGCCGATGGCGTCGGTCTCGATCAGGAAGCCGTCGTGGCCGTAAGGGGTCCGTACAAGATGGAACTTCGCCCCAGGGACCATTTCCGACCATGGCTTCATGTCTTCCGGCGGGAAAAGTTCGTCCGAGGACATGCAGACGAAGGTGCAGTCCGCCTTGATCTGCCCGAGGACCTTCTCCACCCCGCCGCGGCCGCGGCCGACATTGTTGCTGTCCACCTCGTCACAGACATAGAGGTAGGAATATGCGTCCCACGTACTGACGAACTTGGAGCTCTGGTGCCGGTAGTAGGACCCGGCCTTGTCGGCGAACATCACGTCCGGAGAGTCCTCCTCCTGCTTGAAAAGGCCCTCCTCGCAGCGATAGGTCAGGAGAGCTATCGTACGGGCCGCCTTCAGTCCGTACATTCCGCCCTTGAGGCTGCGGCACTCCTTGAATGTAGGGTCGGCCTGAAGGGCCATCTTCATGGCGGAATTGAATCCTGTCAGCCATGGGGTGACCCTGGCTCCCGTCGCGATGAAATAGATGCTCCTGAAGAGGGAGGGTTTCCATGCCACCCAGTCGAAAGCCATGAATCCGCCCATGGAAGTGCTGATCATCATGTCGATCTTCTCGATCCCGAGGTGCTCCCTCAGCAGGTCGAAGGCAACCACTGTGTCATGGACGGTGACCCTCGGGAAATCCAGGTAATACGGCTTGCGGGTCCTTGGATTGGTCTGGGCCGGGCCGGAAGATCCGCAGGCGGAGCCCAGCACGTTGGCGCAGATGACGAAGAACTTTTCGGTGTCGAGCAGTTTCCCGGGTCCTACCAGGGCCGGCCACCACTCCCCTTCCGCATCGGAAGACGCCGTCAGGGCGTGGAGCAGCCATATTACTTTCTTGTCCTTCGAATAACCCGAAGGCGAGGTGTGGTAGACCACTTCGAGGTTGTCGATGCTCCCCCCGGCTTCGAACGTGAACGTTCCTTCGTGGCAGTACTTGTGTCTTATCATCATTCAGGTCTCAGGGGCGTGAAAGTGTACCCCTTTGCTTTAAGTTGCTCGATAAGCTCCGGGAGGTGGTTGTAGAACTTGTCGGTACGTCCGTCCTCGGTCCCGAGGTGGATCAGCATTATGTGCCCTCCAAGGCCGTCAGGGTCGTTCTTCTCGCACTCCCAGATCTTGTTGAATATGGTTTCGCAGCTGTAGTAGTTCTTCATCGAAGGCAGGGTGTAATCCCCGTTGGTGGCCGTGCCGGGCGTGTAGTTGACGACCTGGAGCCCCATCTGGCGCGCCCAGGAAGAGACGGTCGAGTTGTAATGCTCGTACGGGGGGATGAAATACCTCGCCCCGGTGATGCCGGCCTTGCGCATCAGGGCATAGCTCTTTATGATGTCCTGCTGGAACTCTTCCTTGGACACGGTCATCGAGTCCGGCTGCCCCCAGGGGAAGTACAGCAGGTGGCCGTACGAGTGGCTCCCGACATAGTGACCTTCCTTCACCAGTTTCCTGACGACTCCGGGGAACATCTCGTAGAACTGCCCGGTGAAGAAGAAACCGCCGCGGATGTTGTATTTCCTCAGAGTCGCCATGATAGGTTCAGCGCCGTCACACTTGTCCGCCGCGGTGAACACGAAATCCACGTGCCTGGAAGAAGGATTGGTCCTGATGATCCCTCCCTGGCTGTAAACGTTCCTGTCGTCCGCCAGGGCGTGGCCTTCGGCCTCGTAGGCAGACAGGGGGAAAGTCAGGCAGGCGGTCCCGTCCATGGTGGGCTCGTCGGTGGAATAGTCGTGAGTGCAGTCATGGAACACCAGGTCTCCCGGCTGGCAGTCCTCGTAGTTGATGCCTCCTTCAAGGCTCACTCCGATAAGGGCTCCGATAGTTGAATATATGGGGCCGTCCACAAGGCCTCCGGTCGTGTTGCCCATGTTGAATCTGGGGATGTAGGAATGCGGCTGCAGGGGATACGTCCCTCCCCGCGGAAGCTCCACGATCATGCTCACTCCCCAGGGATTGCAGCCCAGGAGCCAGTCGCGCAGCGAACCCTCCATTTCCCGGTAGGTAAGGTCTCCGGTAATCTGGCGGTAGAGGATGCACTGGGTGAGCATCGCGGTGGTGAGGTTGTTGGAACACCATATTCCCGGGATTCCGAACATGAAAGGATGGTCCTTGCCCCGCTGGTAAACCCGTTCGATGCCGGTCTTCATGTTCCTTACGAATTCGGCTGAAGCCTTACCGCCGAACTCGTCTGCGATCCTGTAGTGGCCCATGTTCATGAAAGGATACCACTGGTAGTGACGGGCGGTGTCGGCCCCCATCCATGGAGTCACCGGTTCCTTCCTGCCCCACTCCAGGGCGTCGGTCCTGTACTTCGGATCCTTCGTCTTGAAAAACAGCTCGCAGGCCGCCAGTTCCATGTCGTCCACCCAGTTGTCCTCCTCGTAGATGTACGGAGAAAGCACGGAAGCGGTCTGGCAGTTGCCCGGCTTGGCCACCCCGGCTTCGTAGCACGACTCGGCCTTCCGGCCGATCTTTTCCGCGAATTCGGGATAGAACGGGGCGAGGATCCTGGAGCCCATGGCGAAATCCGAGGCGAACTTGCCCGCAGTGGAAGCGATCCCCATGGTCTTGTTCTTCAGTCCGGTCCTGCCTCTTTGCTGAGGCTCCCCTGAGCAGTACCAGACAGGCCTGTGTCCGCCTTTGCCCCAGCCATAGTCCGCTATGTCCTCACTTGGGCGCCTCATGCCGACATGGTCGCGGTCGTCGGCAATCTGGTTGTACATCTCGCCCGGTTCGGGATTCATCTTGTCAAGCCACAGAAGCCCCCAGTAGATCTCGTCCACTATGTCGGGGATCCCGTTCCTGCCGGGAGTGCCGTCCGCCTTGTAATTGTCGGGGAAGGCCCCGGGGTTCTGCTGGTAGGCGAACATCATCTGGTAGACCGCATTGGCTGAAGTCGTGGTGTACTGCAGGCAGTCGGAGGCATCGTGCCAGCCCCCGGTGACATCGAGGAAGGTGCTGTCCTTCGCCGGGTCCGGATGGCCCACGATCATCCCATCCCTGGTGTGGCAGCTGTCCCGGATGAATGGATTCCATCCGCAGCGCTGCTGGCGCATGTAGTTCAGGACGAAATCGGCCGTCCCGTCGTAGACATGGGGATTCACCGGGAATATCTCCGATTCGGTCCTGCGCACCTTCCCGGAGGCTTTCTTCCCGCCGAGAGGCCGGCTGTGGACGACTATCCGGTAGGCGCCTTCCTGCCCGAGGGAGGTGAAATCAAGCCGGCAGGTGGTCTTGAGCATCCCGAGTTCCCCGGTATTCCTCACCGGCATCCCGGAAAGGACCTTCTCCCCGGTAAACACTTCCACGACATCGAAGGAAAGTACGCTTTCGGGGTCGTTGCTGACATAGACGGCCACCTTCGTAGAGTTCGGCAGGTAACCCAACTGGTTGATTCTCACCCATGAGCCAGCTAAGGCAGGAGCCGCGCAGGCGACGGTCAGGGCAAGGATGGACAGGATTTTCCGCATGATGTTTCTGATTTGGAACTACAAGATAAGGATTATTTTCCCAACTTCCGCAAGCAAATCGATTCCAGGAGGAGGGACAGCCCCCGGACAGATAGTTCCTCCGGCTTGAGTTTCCGAGAGTATTTGCTATATTTGGAAGGCCCAAAACAAAGCGCATTATGGAAAGACGGTTCCCTGGCAATTACGGAATGACACTGCTGCTCCTTCTCGGAGTGCTCTGCGGTGCGCTGTGCGGCTCCTTCTTCGGACCGGCCGCCTCCGTGGTCAAGCCTGCGGGAGAGCTCTTCCTGAACCTCATGTTCGTCATCGTGGTCCCGCTGGTGTTCTTCAGCATAGCCACGTCCATGTGCCGGATGACCTCGGAGAAGACTGTCGGGAAAGTCATCTGCTGGTCCCTCGTAGTCTTCCTGTGCCTTTCCGTCATCGCGGGAACCCTCACCTGGATAGCCTGCAGGACCTTCAATCCTCTCGGACAGTTCGCCACCAGGATCCCTCCCGGAAGGCTCGAGCCGACGGGCCTGGCCGCCGCCGGGGCATCCGCCGCCGACATCGCGGTGAGCCTGTTCACCGTGGACGACTTCCCGAAACTGTTCAGCAAGGGCAGCCTGCTGCCTTTGATCGTGTTCGCTGCGATGGTCGGAGTCTCGACTTCCCTTTGCATGGACAAGGGAAAGCCGTTCGCCGCCTTCCTGGCTTCCGGGATGGAAGTCTCGATCCGATTCGTAAAGATCCTGATGTACGCCGCGCCCCTGTGCCTGGGCTGTTATTTCGCAGACCTCGTCGGGAACCTCGGAGGACAGGTCATCGGAGGATACCTGAAGGCCCTGCTCCTCTGCCTTGGCGTCACCGCCGTCATCTACTTTGGATTCAGCACCCTGTACGCCATGGCTGCGGGCGGGCCGAAGGCAGTCGGAAGGTTCTGGAAAAACATCCTTCCACCTTCCCTGATGTCCGTCTCGACCTGCTCGAGCGCCGCCTCCATCCCCTCGGCCATCGAGGCCACCCTCGCCATGGGAGTCAGGAAGGAAATCGCAGAATCCGTAATTCCGTTCGGCGTCAACCTCCACAAGGACGGTTCTGTCGTCAGCGCCGTGCTTAAAATCGTCTTCGCAACCGCCTTCCTGGGACTGAGCGATTATTCCGGAGTCGAAGTCGTAGGCATCGCCTTGGTCACCAGCCTTGCCGTCGGGGCTATCCCGGTCGGCGGGATGACAGGGGAAATCCTCATCTGCTCCATCCTGGGCATCGACCCCGAGTTCGCAGCCACCCTCGTGGTTATCAGCACCATAGTGGACATCCCGGCGACCCTCCTCAACACAACGGGGAACATTTCCTCAGCCCTTCTCGTCGACCGGCTGTGCAACGGCTCCCGCACTCAGGGAGAGGGGGGCGCCGGCCACTGTCTACAGCGGCAGCCGTAACTTCAGGACCTGCTCGACGTAGTCGACGAAGGCCTTGTTGCACAGGCGCGTGCCGCCTGGCGTGGGATAATGCCCTGTGAAGTACCAGTCGCCGGGATGGTCCGGGCAGGCCAGGTGGAGCCCGGCGATGCTCTGGAAGACCAGTTCGACCGGGGCCCGCATGCCTTCCGGCCGGAGCATTTCCACGATCTTTGCGTTGATTTCCTCCACGCTGAAAGGAGCGTAGATCTCCCTGACGTGGTTCTCCGACAGCGGATCCTCCTTGCATTTCCGGTAGACGTCCTCGACCAGCTGCTGCATTCCCCGGTCGCGGAGCAGCTCGATGGCGGCCCGGAAGGCGCACAACTCCTCCAGGTGCGACATGTCGATGCCGTAGTAGTCGGGATACCGGATCTGCGGAGCGCTCGACACCATGACGATCTTCCTTGGATGCAGGCGGTCCAGGATCTTGAAGATGCTTTCCCGGAGGGTCGTCCCCCGCACGATGCTGTCGTCGATGACGACCAGGTTGTCCTCGTAGGGCCGCAGGCTGCCGTAGCTGATGTCGTAGACGTGGGCGGCCAAGTCGTTGCGGCCCGCATTGTCCGTGATGAAGGTGCGCAGCTTGATGTCCTTGACAACCACCTTCTCCGTACGTATCTCGTCATGAAGCTTGCGGAAGCCGCCGACCATGCCGTAGTAGGCCACCTCGGCCGTATTCGGAATATAGGAGAACACCGTGTTGTCCAGGTCTTCCGAGACGGCCTTCAGGACGGGCTGGACCAGCTGCTCGCCCAGGCGCTTGCGCTCCTGGTAGATGTCGCAGTCCGATCCGCGGCTGAAATAGATCCGCTCGAACGAGCAGGCGGAGAGTTTCTGCGCCGGCAGGATCTGCTCAAGGCTGCTCCTGCCGTCCCGTCGGACGATCAGCGCCTGCCCGGGCATGAGCTCGCAGACATCGCAGCTCTCCAGGTCGAAGGTCGTCTGCAGGACGGGACGCTCGCTCGCGATGGCGATGAGTTCGTCGTCGCGGTAATAGAAAGCCGGGCGGATCCCCCAGGGATCGCGCACGGTGAACATCTCGCCGCTTCCCGTCAGGCCGCACATCACATAGCCGCCGTCGAAGTGGACCATCGTCGAACGGAGGACATTCGCCATGCACACGTGATCTTCGATGTAATGCGTGACGGCAAGCCCTTCCAGACCCTGCTCCCGGGCCTCGGCGAACAGGCGCTCTGCCTCGCGGTCCAGGCGGTGTCCCATCAGCTCCAGCGTGATGTAGGCATCGCCGTACAATCTGGGAGACTGACCCTGGGCGGTCAGGAAGCCGAAGACTTCCTCGATGTTGGTCATGTTGAAATTGCCGCACAGGCAGAGATTCTTTGCGCGCCAGTTGTTGCGGCGCAGGAACGGATGGACGTAGCTCAGGCCGCTCTTGCCGGTCGTCGAATAGCGCAGGTGCCCCATGTACAGCTGGCCGGCCGTGGAAGCATCCACCTTCCTGAATATCTCGGTGATGGCATCCGACCCTTCGGCCCGCTCGCGGAACATGTACTCCGTACCGGCGGGCGCATCCAGGTCGACGTAGGCCAGGCCGGCCCCTTCCTGTCCCCGGTTGTGCTGCTTCTCCATCAGCAGGTACAATTTGTCCAGGCCGTAGCGGGAGGTGCCGTACTTGTTCTTGTAATAATCAAGCGGCTTGAGCAGGCGGATCATCGCCACCCCGCACTCATGCTTCAACGTCTCCATATTCGACACAGGCTTGGATGAAACTGACAAACAGCGGATGGGGATGCAGCACCGTCGAGCTGTACTCCGGGTGGAACTGGGTGCCGATGTACCAGCGCAGCGTGGGAATCTCCACGATTTCCACCAGGGCGGCGTCCGGATTGGTGCCTGCGCAGAGCATGCCTTTGGCTTCAAACTCCTCCCGATAGGCGTTATTGAATTCGTAGCGGTGGCGGTGACGCTCGCGGACTTCTTCCTGCCCGCCGTACGCGGCACTGGTATGGCTGCCCGGCCGGATGGTGCAGGCATATGCCCCGAGGCGCATCGTCCCGCCCATCTGGGTGATGCTTTTCTGCTCCTCCATCAAATCGATGACATTGTGCGGCGAATCCGGACGCATCTCGCTGCTGTCGGCATCCGCATAGCCCAGCACATGGCGGGCGAATTCGATGACCATCATCTGCATGCCCAGGCAGATGCCGAAGCAAGGGATATCCTGCGTGCGGGCGTACTCCGCCGCGAGGATCTTGCCGGGGATTCCCCGCTGGCCGAAACCTGGACAGATTACGATCCCGGCCATCCCGGAGAGTTTCCCGGCCACGTTGTCCCGCGTCAGTGCCTGGCTGCTGACAAAATGGACCTTCACCTTCGCCCCTTCGTAGATGCCGGCCAGGTTCAGGCTCTCGCGAATGCTCTTGTAGGCATCCTGGAGGTCATATTTGCCAACGAGGGCCACATGCACCTCGCGCCGGGCATGGCGCTGCTTCTCCAGGAAATCCTGCCAGGGCTTCATCGCCGGCGTCTCCCCCACGGGGATGCCGATCTTGCGCAGAATCGCTGCGTCAAGTCCCTGACGCTGCATATTCACAGGCACCTCATAGATGCTCGGCAGGTCCTCGCTCTGCACCACGCACTCCAGGTCGACATTGCAGAACGACGCTACCTTCATGCGCATCGCATCGTCCAAATGGCGCTCCGTGCGCAGGACGATTATGTCGGGCTGGATTCCCATTCCCTGCAGTTCCTTGACGGAGTGCTGCGTTGGCTTGGTCTTCAACTCCTCGGCGGCTTTCAGGTAAGGCACATAGGTCAGGTGCACGCACACGGCGTCCCGGCCCAACTGCCAGCGCAGCTGGCGGATAGCCTCCATGAAGGGAGCGCTCTCGATGTCGCCGATCGTGCCGCCGACCTCAGTGATCACGAAATCGGGCGTTTCGCCGGTCACATCCGTGCGCAGCATCCGCCGCTTGATCTCATCGGTGATGTGCGGCACCACCTGGATGGTCTTGCCCAGATAGTCCCCGCGCCGCTCGCGGTCGATGACGGTCTTGTAGATCCTGCCCGTCGTGACGGAGTTGTCGCGCGTCGTGCGGATCCCGGTGAAGCGCTCGTAGTGCCCCAGGTCGAGGTCCGTCTCGAAGCCGTCCTCCGTCACATAGCACTCGCCATGCTCGTAGGGATTGAGCGTCCCCGGGTCGATGTTGATATAAGGGTCGAATTTCTGGATCGTGATCCTGTAGCCACGCGCCTGCAGGAGAAGACCGATGCTGGCGGAGATGATCCCTTTGCCGAGCGATGACACAACGCCTCCGGTAATGAAGATATATTTTGTCCCCATCGTCATTCAGGTATTTGCAAGACACTAGTTGATGAAAAGCAGTTCGCGGTACTTCGGCAGCGGCCACATCCTGTTGTCCACGACCTCCTCGAGCTTGTCGATCGGGCGGCGGAGGGCCGGGAAACTCTCGGCGATGTCATGGTACGCGAGGGCGCGTCCGTAGTCGTCCGCGATGTTGTTGGCCGCCTTGCGGGCCTCTTTCATAGCCAGGGCCTTCAAACGTATATCCTCCACGTACTTGTTGATATCATCCAGGATCAGGAGTTCCGTGGAGCAGCCTTCCAGATTGCCGTAGACTTCCTTGGAGAGAGCCACCTCCTTCAGGAGCTTGGCCTTGTACTCAAGCGCGGCGGGGATGATATGGTTGATAGCCATCCGCACTATCACGCGCGACTCGATCTGGACTTTTTTGACATAAGTCTCCCACTTCACCTCATTGCGGGCTTCCAGTTCCTTCTCGGTATAGACCCCTGTCTTGGTGAACATCTCCACGGAAGCAGGTTTGGTGAACTCACAGAACATCTTCGGCACGTTGGTCTCGACATCGAGGCCACGGCGCGCCGCCTCCTGTTTCCACTCTTCGGTGTAGCCGTTGCCGTCGAAGCAGACGACGTCCAGCACGGACTTGATGATGGGCTTGAGGGCATCCATCACTGCCACGGCAGTCTTCTTGCCGGCGGCGAGCTCCTTGTCCACGGCAGCCTTGAAATCGATCAACTGCTCGGCCACGGCCGCATTGAGCGTCGTCATCGCCCCGGCACAGTTGGCGCAGGATCCTACGGCGCGGAACTCGAAGCGGTTGCCGGTGAAGGCGAAAGGCGAGGTGCGGTTGCGGTCGGTGTTGTCCACGAAGATCTCCGGAATCTCCACGAGGCCAAGGCTCTTGCCCTTCTTGCCGGCGATCTCGATCGGAGTATCGGACGGGACCTCGAGAAGCTTGTGCAGGACCTCGGTCATCGTGCGGCCGAGGAATGCGGACACGATCGCGGGCGGGGCCTCGTTGGCGCCCAGACGGTGGGCGTTGGTCGCGCTGGCGATCGAGGCCTTCAGCAAGGCATTGTGCTTCTGCACGGCCGCCAGCACATTGACGAAGAAGGTGACGAACTGGAGGTTGCCATTGGCATCCTTGCCCGGGGCGAGCAGCGGCGTGCCCCGGTCCGTGCCGAGCGACCAGTTGTTGTGCTTGCCCGAGCCGTTGACCCCGTCGAAGGGCTTCTCGTGCAGGAGCACCACGAAACCGTGCTTGCGCGCTATCCGGTTCATCAGGTTCATCACGATCTGGTTCTGGTCGTTGGCGAGGTTGGCCTCGCCGTAGATCGGCGCCAGCTCGAACTGGTTCGGCGCCACCTCGTTGTGGCGGGTCTTGATGGGAATGCCGAGCCTGTGACCGGCCACTTCGAGGTCCCGCATGAAGGCGGCCACGCGAGGCGGGATGGACCCGAAATAGTGGTCGTCCAGCTGCTGGTTCTTCGAGGAATTGTGGCCGAAGAGGGTCCGTCCGGTGATCATCAGGTCCGTACGGGCGGCATAGAGCGCCTCGTC
Source organism: uncultured Bacteroidales bacterium (assembly GCA_900320185.1). Taxonomy (GTDB): domain Bacteria; phylum Bacteroidota; class Bacteroidia; order Bacteroidales; family UBA932; genus Cryptobacteroides. Next base: position 29,897 of record ONRD01000016.1, on the reverse strand, counting down.
CACGAGGAAATACTCCTGCTCCCAACCCAGATAGGAATAGACCTTGGTCACACCGGGGTCGAAGAGCTTGCAGATGGGCACGGCCGCATCGCTGACGGCCTTGAGGGCGCGCTTGAGCGGCGTCTTGTAGTCCAGCGCCTCGCCCGTATAGGAAATGAAAATCGTCGGGATGCAGAGTGTGTCGTCGAGGATGAAGACCGGCGAGGTCGGGTCCCAGGCGGTGTAGCCGCGCGCCTCGAAAGTGGCGCGGATCCCTCCGCTGGGGAAGGACGAAGCGTCCGGCTCCTGCTGGGCGAGCATCTTGCCGTCGAAGGTCTCGATGACGCCGCCCTTGCCGTCGTAGTCGATCAGGGAGTCGTGCTTTTCGGCCGTGCCTTCGGTCAGCGGCTGGAACCAGTGCGTGACATGGGTCACGCCATGCTCCATGGCCCATTCCTTCATGCCGCGGGCCACACCGTCAGCCGTCTTGCGGTCCAACGCCTTGCCGCCTTCGATGCAGGCGAGCAGGGCCTGGAGACTCTCCGCGTCAAGATACTTGCACATCTTCTTCCGGTCGAACACCAGTTCGCCGAAATACTCGGAGGTCTTGCCTGCCGGGACCTCTGCGGGGACTACCTTCCGCTCGAAGGATTCCTTCACCAGATCAAATCTGTCCATACCTGTACTTTTTATAAAGTTTAACTAACCGTTCTCAACGAAAGAGGCTGATCCCCTCGGACCAGCCTCGATATTTCAATATTGTTTACGATTCCCATGGCGCGCGGCCGGTTATACGCACACAGAAACCCTCGGGACCTGCTGGCCCTGGGACTGCTGGCTCTGCTGCTGATTGTATACCTTGACTGCCATTCTTCGCAAAAATTTGCGATGCAATTTACAAACATTTTTCGGGAATCCAAATTTTGATGCCGTTTTTCAGATTCGTACATTGACCATAGAACGGTTTCTCCGGAAGGCCTGCCATAGTAAACACGCCGATCCATACAGGAAATGCAACCAGGCCTTTGTTATAATTATTAAAATTTTCATCTTTTCTTGAGGAAAGGTGAGTATATTTCCGCAATTATTGACTCTTTATTATAACTCGAGGAATAAACGTGGAAGACGTCATCACCGTCCTTAATGGCATATACAGTGAATATGCCGGCCGGCTCTTTTCGTATGGCATGCAGCTATGCCCCGACAAGAGACTGGTAGAGGATGCATTGCAGGAAACCTTCCTGGACCTGGGCAGGCACGCCCGGGCTTTCTCGCAGGCAAGGGACAAACGCGGGTACCTTTTCGCTTCCTTCCGCTACAAGCTGCTCAGGATGAAGAAGGAACATCCTGAATATTCAAGCATCGACGGCCCGGACGGGCTCGACCTGCCCCAGGAAGGCACGATCGAGGAGACCTTCATTGGAGAGGAACAGCGGCGCCTCCACGAATCGAGGCTCCAGGAAATGTACTCCGAACTGACCCCGCGGCACCGTGAAGTGCTGTTCCTCCGCTTTTCCGAGAGAATGAGTTTCAAGGAGATTGCGGACTACCTTTCAATAGAGCCGCAGTCCGCGCAGAACCTGTTCGGCCGCGCCCTGGCCAGGCTCCGCAAGATCTATCTGGAAGAAACGACCGAGAAGTACCATTTGTAACTATAACCATGACTGAATGAAGAACTACAAGGACTATACTGTAGAACAATTCCTCAACGACGAAACTTTCATACGTTCCGTCCTCGCCCCTACGGAAGAGTCGCAGCGCTACTGGAATTCGCTGATCGACGAAGGGGCCCTGGACATCTATTCCTACACCGAGGCGGTACTGCTTCTCAAGGGCTGGAAGGACGACCTTCCGAAAGCGAACGGCGGAGACCTGCAGGATCTCTGGCTCCGGATCGAAGAAGAGATACGCAGCGAGGGATCCGCGTCACGCAAGGCAAAGGGAAGGACACTCCGCCGCATATTCATTCCTGCTGTCGCAGTGGCTGCCGCTGCGGCGGCGCTGGCCGTCTTCCTACCGCGGGGTCCGAAGGACACGCAGGAAGGGGATGTCTACGTGGAACCCGGCTTCGTACTGAAAACCGTGGCCCAGGAATCCGGCAATGTCGTGATCCTTTCGGAGCGTTCGGAAATGGAGATCCACGGCAGCAACCCGGACATCAACTACGACCGCCAGGGTCTTGTGAACGTGAATGATGAATATTCCGAAAAGGTGATCGCCCCCGATTCCCTGGACAAGTCCCGGGACGCGCAGCAGGTCGAATGGAACCGGATCGTCGTGCCGTACGGGAAGATGGCTTCGCTCCGGCTTTCCGACGGAAGTACCCTGAAGATCAACGCTGGCACCACGGTCACCTATCCTTCGGCCTTTTCGGGCGACACGCGTGAAATCCATGTCGACGGAGAGGTCTTCGCCGACGTCGTCCATGACGGGAGGCCTTTCAAGGTCCATGCAAACGGAATGGAGGTCCTGGTAAAGGGAACACGCTTCGACCTTTCCGCCTACGGCAGCGACGACTTCTCCCATGTAGTGCTGGTGGAAGGAGCCGTGGATGTCGCCTCCGGCGGAGGCAATGTGTCGCTTGCCCCCAGGCAGGCCTTCATGAAATCCAACGGAAAGACTTTTGTCCAGATGGTCAGCACGGACCTTTACACATCCTGGACGGACGGAGTGTACAAGTTCGAGAATGAACCGGTCGAAAACGTGCTAGTCAAGCTGTCCAGGTTCTACAATGTCTCCCTGGTCCTGCCGAAAGATCCATCGGGCGTCATCTGCTACGGCTCCCTGGAACTGAAGGACGACCTGAAGTCAATCCTCTCCGGCCTGATGCAGATCGCTTCCTTCAACTTCACCATCAAGGACGGCACCTACACCATCCGGTGGGTCCGCAGGCAATGACTCTCGGGATCCTCCGCCACATAAGCTGAACCCTGTCGCGCCAAAGGCGATTAATTTCAAAACTACACTATAAACTTTCAACCTTATGATCCAAAAACAACCTAAAAGGTTAATCCTTGTCCTGGCCGCATTGCTGGTGACGCTGGCACTTGCCGGACCTTACCCGCTCCGTGCCCAGGACACGAGGAAGAACCTTGTGACTCTGAACGTGGAGCAGAAATCCGTCGCTGACGTACTCGGCATGCTCGAGTCCTCGACGGACTACGTCTTCTTCTACAACACGGCAGACGTGAACAAAGCGCGCAAGGTCTCCTTGCAGTTCAAGGACGCCGACATCCAGACTGTCCTGCAGAAGTTGTTCGAAGGACAGGACAACACCTTCAAGATCGACGGACGCCAGGTGTACATTATCCCCAAGGCGAAGGCTGCGGCCAAGCCTGCTTCCGGGAATCCCACCAGGCTGACCGGACAGGTCGTTGACGCCAAAGGCGAACCGCTTCCCGGAGCCACAATCATGATCAAGGGAGGCAAGGGAGGTGCCATCACCAATGAAGACGGTTCCTTCGTCCTCGACGGAATCAAGGTAGGGACTGTCCTGGTCGCCAGCATGATAAGCATGGAAGACCTGGAGTTCACCTTCACCGGCCAGGACGGCATCACCATCACCCTTCGGGACAAGTCCGAAGCCCTTGACGACGCCGTTGTGGTCGCTTTCGGAACCCAGAAGAAGGAGAGCGTCATCGGCGCCATCACCACCGTGGACCCCGGCAAGCTGAAGATCCCTTCCAGCAACCTGACCACCGCCCTGGCCGGCAACATGGCGGGCATCATCGCCTACCAGCGTACCGGTGAGCCCGGTCAGGACAACGCCGACTTCTTCGTCCGCGGTATCACCACCTTCGGCGCCAACACGCACCCGCTCATCCTCATCGACAACATCGAGCTGACGACCACCGACCTGGCCCGCCTGCAGCCGGATGACATCGCCTCCTTCTCGATCATGAAGGACGCGACGGCGACGGCCCTCTACGGCGCCCGCGGCGCGAACGGCGTCATCCTCGTCACCACCAAGCGCGGTACCGAAGGATCGGCCAAGGTCTTCGCCCGTCTGGAGACAAGCATCTCGCAGCCGACACAGGTGGTTGAGCTCGCCGATCCCGTCACCTTCATGAAACTGGCCAACGAGGCTGTCCTCACCCGCAACCCCGAAGGCAACATCCTATACAGCCAGGACAAGATCGAGAACACCGGCAAGCCTGGTTCCAATCCTTACATCTACCCGTCCAACGACTGGTACAACATGCTTTTCGCAAAGCGGGCAGCCAGCCAAAGGGCCAACCTCAGCATCTCCGGAGGCGGCAAGGTGGCGCAGTACTATGTGTCCGGTTCCGCAACGAAGGACAACGGTATCCTCAAGGTCGACAAGCGCAACAGCTTCAACAACAACATCGACTTCCGCAACTACACCATCCGCGCCAACGTCGACATCAATGTCACGCCTACCACCAAGCTCGGTGTCAGGATGACCGGAAACTTCGACGACTACACCGGCCCCATCAATTCGGGTGACGAAATGTACAGCATGGTCGTCCACTCCAACCCGGTGCTCTTCCCTCCGTACTATGAGCCGGATCCGGCACACGCCTACACGAAGCACATCCTCTTCGGAAACTACGACGCCGGCCAGTACACCAACCCTTACGCGCAGATGGTCCGCGGCTACAAGGACCGCAACCGCAGCCAGATGCTCTCGGTCATCGACGCGGTCCAGGACCTCTCCTTCATAACCCCCGGCCTGAGCCTGAGCGCCATGTTCAACATCTCGCGACTGGCAGAGTTCAGCGTCTACCGTGCCTACAACCCGTTCTACTACACGATGAGCCAGTATGACTCCTTCACGGGAGACTACACGCTCAAGGAGCTGAACGAGAACGGAGGCACCGAATATCTCGGCTACTCCGAAAGCGGGAAGAACGTCCAGAGCACCCTCTACACCGAGAGCCGCCTCAACTACAACCGCGAATTCGGCAAGCACTCCGTCAGCGGCCTTCTCGTGTTCACCACCAGGGAGGCTCTCAACGCCAACGCCGGTTCGCTGCAGCTATCGCTGCCCAGCCGCAACGCCGGACTCGCCGGACGTTTCACCTACAACTTCCTGAGCCGTTACTTCCTGGAGTTCAATTTCGGTTACAATGGCTCGGAACGCTTCTCCAAGAACCACCGCTGGGGCTTCTTCCCCTCCGCCGGAGCTGCATGGCTCATCTCCAACGAGCCCTTCTGGAAGGACATAAAGCCGGTGGTCAACAACCTCAAGCTGCGCTACAGCTACGGTCTCGTGGGTAACGACCAGATCGGTTCCGCCTACGACCGCTTCTTCTACCTGTCCAACGTGGACATGAACTCCGGCGGCCGCTCCGCCCAGTTCGGTGAATATTCGAACATCGGAGGAGGAGGAATCAACGTGACGCGCTACGCAAACGAAAACATCTCCTGGGAGACTTCCTACAAGCACAACTACGCCGCCGAGATCGGCCTGTTTGGCAAGCTGAACATCATCGCCGAGTACTTCACCGAGCACCGTACGAACATCCTGATGGACCGCGCATTCATCCCTTCCACAATGGGTCTGACGGCGGCCGTCAGGGCCAATGTCGGAGAAGCCCGCGCACGGGGAGTCGACATCCAGGCGGACTACCAGCAGGTCTGGAGCAACGATTTCTGGACTTCCGCCCGCGCCAACTTCACCTGGGCCAGGAGCAAGTTCGACGTGTACGAAGAGCCCAACTATCCTGAACGCTGGCGCTCCCGCATCGGATATTCACTTGCACAGAACTGGGGCTACATCGCCGAGCGGCTGTTCGTGGACGACGCAGAAGCGGCCAACTCTCCTTCGCAGGACTTCGGAAGCCTTTACGGTGGCGGTGACATCAAGTACACCGACGTGAACCGCGACGGGAAGATCGACCAGAAGGACATGGTGCCCATCGGCAACCCGACCTCTCCTGAAATCATCTACGGCTTCGGTTTCTCCGCCGGCTGGAAGGGCTTCGACGCTTCCGTCTTCTTCCAGGGCCTCGCCAACGAGAGCTTCTGGATCAATGCTTCGGCAACCAGCCCGTTCCAGGGACAGACACAGCTCCTGAAGGTCTATGCCGACAGCCACTGGTCCGAGGACAACCGGGACGTCTACGCCCTGTGGCCTCGTCTTTCCAACTATGTGAACAGCAACAACGTGCAGTCCAGCACCTGGTTCATGCGGGATGGTTCCTTCCTCCGCCTCAAGCAGGTCGAATTTGGCTACACCCTTCCCCGCAAGCTCACAGACCGCGCCCATATCGACAACCTGAGACTGTACCTCAGCGGCTCCAACCTGTGGACCTGGAGCCGGTTCCGCCTCTGGGACGTCGAGATGGCCGGAAACGGTCTCGGATACCCGATCCAAAGGATCATGAACATAGGTCTTAACATCACCTTTAAGTAATGGAGGAGACGGAAATGAAAACACTGAAAAACAAGATAACGACGCTTGTGGCCGGAACTCTGGTCCTCATCGGGGCATCCGTGGCTACGGTCTCCTGCAACAAGTACCTGGACATCGTCCCGGACGATGGCATCGCCACCGTGGACATGTCGTTCAACATGCGTTCCACAGCCATCAAATGGCTGTATTCCTGCTATTCCTTCATGCCCGCCGACGGCAACTTCGACGCAGACCCGGCCATGCTGGGCGGCGACGAGCTCTGGAGCAGCATGTGGGAAACCACGATCTGGCATCCTGAGATGCAGCGCATCGCCTTCGGGCAGCAGAGCGCCAACGCCCCCATAAGTTATATCTGGGGCAGCATGTACCAGGCTTTCCGCTACTGCAACACGCTTATCGAGCGGATAGACGAAGTCCCTGACATCCCCCGCTGGGAGAAGGAACAATGGGTCGCCGAGGCAAAGGTGCTGAAAGCCTACTACACCTTCCAGCTCATCCGCCGTTTCGGGCCCGTGGTGCTTATCCATGAAAGTCTCCCCGTAAGTGCGGACGTGGATGAAGTGAAGGTCTACCGCGACCCGATCGACGAATGCTTCGACTTCTGCCTCGACCTGATCGACGAAGCCCTGCCGGGTCTTCCGGCCAAGGAACAGTCCCGCGAAGAATGGGGCAGGATCACCAAGCCTATCGCCGCGACGATCAAGGCCAAGATAGCCGTCTACGCAGCAAGTCCGCTGTTCAACGGCAACAAGGACATGCAGACCCTCGTCGACAACCGTGGAGTCCGCCTGTTCCCGGACAAGACCGAGCAGCAGATTGCAGAAAGGTGGACCTACGCCGTGCAGGCCTGCAAGGAGGCGATCGACCTCTGCCACGAAGCCAGCAAGGAACTCTACTACTACCGCGGATCACTCCGCGCCAACCCTATCATCATCAAGGAACTCGACCTGCGCGAACTGCTCACGGACGACTGGAACAACGAAGACATCTGGATGAACACCCAGAGCGGCAGCTACGGTTACTGGTCCAGCCGTCAGGACCGTACTTCGATCAAACTGAATCCGGAACAGTTCCCCGACATCGTCATTCGCGGTGACTATGTCTATGTCCCGATGAAGATTGCGGACCAGTTCTACACCAAGCACGGACTTCCAGTCGAAAACGACCGCGAACGCTCCGGTGTCGACCCGACGGCGATCCGCAGGGTCTCCGGGGATGAAGTCTGGAAGATGAAGGAAGACTACCAGACCGCGGAATTCAATTTCGACCGCGAGCCTCGCTTCTACGCAGACCTCGGTTTCGACGGCAGCCTCTGGTTCGGCCCCAACAGGAACAACCCCGCTCCCGGGGAGATTCCCTATGTCTCCAGGGGACGCAACCTTACGGCGCTCTCGGGATACCACTGCAAGAAGTATTCAAGCTGGGAGATGCGCATTGTCTCGCAGAACTCATGGTCTTCTCCCGCTTACCAGTGGCCCATCCTCCGCCTGGCCGACCTCTATCTGCTTTATGCCGAGGCAATCAACGAGGCGGAAGGCCCCAACGGTCCCAATTCGGCGGAGATGTTCAAGTACATCAACCTCGTCCGCGAGCGTGCGGGCATCCCTTCCGTACAGGAGAGCTGGGACGAGTACTCCAATGCGCCCGGTTTCTACAAGAGCCAGCTCGGGATGAGGGAGATCATCCAGAGGGAGCGCCTCAATGAACTCGCCTTCGAAGGACAGCGCTTCTGGGACCTCCGCAGGTGGAAGACAGCTCCGGCGGAGTATGCCAAGGGCATCTATGGGTGGAACTCCGCCAAGATGAGCAACAGGGCGTTGTACTACAAGAAGGTGGAAATCTACGATGTCCCTCCTTTCCGCGTCAGGGACTACTTCTGGCCTATTGCCACCAGCGACATCGACGTCAATCCCAACCTGGTCCAGAACCTGGGATGGTAACCATATAAAAGAAAAGCACTATGCACAAGAACATCATAACCTTTGCTTCGACCTGCCTGTCCGTCCTTGCCTTCCTCGCTTCCTGTGAGGAACTAGGCAGGATCGACCAGATCGACGAAAGCGCACCTGCCCCGAAGGCCGCCACGGTCACGAGCGTGGAAAGCAAGCCGGGCGGCGCGATAATTCGCTTCACCATCCCCAACGATGACAACCTGATGGGTGTGAAGGCAGTCTTCGAACGGAACGGAGAAACCTGCGAAAGCATGGCTTCCCGCTTCGTGGATTCCCTTGTGGTCGAAGGTTTCGGCGACACGGCCGAAAGGAAGGCCACGCTATACAGCGTCGGAAAGAACGGGAAACTGTCCGGCGGTTCGACGGTCTCGTTCACTCCGATGACCCCTCCCGTCCAGGCAGTCAATTTCGACATCGAGGCCACTTTCGGCGGAGTCAAGGTCACGCTTGACGGTAATCCTTCCAACGCTGCCCTTGCCGTGGTCCTGATCCAGGACTCCCTCGTCACCGATGACGGGAAGCCCGCGGCTGAAATTGAATGGGAAGACCTCTACACCTTCCACACATCGGCTGAGGAGATCGTACTGGCACGAAGAGGCCTGGAATCCAAGCCCATGCTGTACGGAGTCTACCTCCGCGACCGCTGGGGGAACATTTCAGACACCCTCTACCGCCAGCTTGAACCCTTCGAGGAAATCAAGCTCCCTACCAGCACATGGAAGGTCCTGCCGCTTCCCGGCGACACCAACCAGCCGGCAGAAGGCCTCTGGAACTGGTATGACCCCTCCCACATGTGGGACGGCAACTACCATGGCGACATGAATACCTGGGCGACCCCTAACGGTCCCAGGATAATCTGGATCACCATCGACCTTGGTTATACGGCAATATTCTCCCGTGCCCAGATGTTCCACCGCGTCTATGAGGAATACTCAGGCGCCGGAGTCCGCCACTTCCAGATCTGGGGCAGCATGGAACCCAACGGAGACGGCTCATGGGACGACAGCTGGTACCTGCTAGGCGACTTCGTTCCTTTCAAGCCTTCAGGCTACGACGAGGACGGCCTACCGGGAACGGTGACCAACGAAGACCACGAATACTGGTGGAACACCAATGAATTCGAATTCGTCCAGACTGAAGAGATTCCCGATCCCAACAAGCCGGCACGTTTCATACGCTTGAAACTGCTGGACACTTACGGCTCCTATGCACAGCGGCTGGGTGCCGATCCCGATTTCGAGCCCAAAGCCCAGTACGTGATCGGGGAACTTGTCCTCCACGGCCAGATGCCCAACAAGGACGAGAGGGACCAATACTACCAAGATCCAAACAAACAATAGCTGAGCCATGAAAAAAGCATTATACATTGTATTTGCCGGAATTCTCGCCGCCTGCCTCTTCTCCTGCATGAAGCAGGACGACATCTACAAGGATTTTGTAGTGCCCGGCGGCCTTAAGTATCCGCAGAAAGTGGACACCCTGATCGTGCGCAGAGGCTACAACAAACTGGAGCTCTGCTGGCCGAAGACCATAGACCCCAGCGTGGTGAAGGCCCGCCTGTTCTGGAACGGCGGACTTGACTCCCTCGATGTCGACATGACCAGCGTCGAGGACACCGCAAGGGTAATCCTGGACAACCTGGAGGAAACCGCATATTCATTCCAGATCTACACCTACGACGCCCACGGGAACAGGTCGGTCGTCACGGAACAGACAGGCATTCCCTATGGCGACAAATACCTGACCTCCAAGAGCCTGAAGGAGATAACCTCCGCCGCGATGCTGACGACTACCTGCGCCAACTTCAACCTTTCTTCCACGGTCGCCGACCTCCAGTACTGCGAGATCTCCTACACCTCCACCTCCGGGGAGGAGAAGACCGTGATAGTGGAACCCGGTGCGAAGTCCGTCCAGATCATGGATTTCAAGAACGGCGAACCCTACAGGATCCGCTGCGTCTACAAACCGGACCGGGGAGTCGACGAGATCCCGGGCGAGTGGGTAGAGTATACTGCCCCCCTCGAGATTGAAGTGATCGACCTGCCCAAGAACACATGGCAGTACTGCGGACTTCCCGGAGATACACCCCGCTACGGCGGATGGAGCCTCGATCTCTATGCCCTCTGGAACAACAACACCGGAGACATCTGGGCATCGCCCCAGTGGGTCTATCCAAGGAACACCCGGTTCAGCATCGACCTGGGCTACACGGTCACTCTCTCGGAGATGCAGATCTGGCACCGCGTACCCTATGAGACTTATGACGGAAGCGGCCTGCGCAACTTCCAGGTGTGGGGAGGGACAACTCCCAACGTTGACGGAAGCTTCGACGGCTGGACCCTCATAGGCGAGTTCCAGGCACCCAAGCCCTCCGGATACCTGCCGGACGGAACTCCGGGTCCTGTAACTGCCGAAGACAACGATTACTGGATCAACCACAACGTCTACAAGTTCGTTCCTAACGACAAGGTTACAGACCCCAAGATCCCGGTCCGCTATTTCCGCATGGTCCTGCAGGAGATGTTCAGCACCTACGGAAAGACCGAGGAAGAGTCTTTCAACCAGGTCTTCGTCCTTGCCGAGATTACCCTGAGAGGCACATTCACCTCGCTGGAAGAACGGAACAAGTTCGTACATTGACCATAGAACGATTTCTCCGGAAGGCCTGCCATAGTAAACAGGCTGATTCATACAGGAAATGCAACCAGGCCTTCCTGGAGATTTCATCCTGAAAAAAGGAAGCCCATGCCTGTCTTGGGCTTCCCTTTTTGAAAGATTATTCATAACTTTATCCTACGATACCAAATCCGTTAAACCAGACTCGGAAACAATGATTCCTGACCATTTCTTAAGAAAACTGGCCTGCATTGCGGCCATTCTGTCCCTTTCAGCCCTCGCCTCCGCCTCTGCAGGATGCAGCGGGAAAGAGGAGACGCGTGCCGAACTCGTCGTGTCATCCATCAAGGTGGACAAAGGCAGCGTTGAACTCGTCGTAGGAGAAAAGACGACCGTTAAGGCCGGGGCCGTGCCGGACTCCCCGGACCTGCCGCCGCTCGAGTGGAAGTCGGCCGATACGAAGGTAGCCACCGTCGCCAAGGGAGAGATAACCGGGACAGGTGTCGGCGAAACCGTCGTAACCGTCTCCTGCCTGAACGCTTCCAAGGACATCAAGGTGAAGGTCAAGGCACAGAAGGATTATCTGGTCTGCAAGAATGAGATCCCGATCCTGGCATGGTACAGCATCCCGGCGGACTACACTTCGGTCGCCAGGTACAGGGAACTCAAGGAAGCCGGTTTCCACATAAGTTTCACGCACACCTCCACCCTTGCCCAGGCACAGGCGGCACTGAAGGCCGCCGACCAGGCCGGCATCAAGAACATACTGATGTGCGGAGAGCTTTCTTCCGACCCGGAAGGTGTCGTGAAAGCCGTGAAGGATGAGCCGGCCCTCTACGGCTACTTCCTCAGGGACGAGCCTGTCATCGCCGACTTCCCCGCCCTGGCCGCCTGGGCCGACAGGATCAGGGCCGTGGACTCCGAGCACCCGATGTACCTCAACCTCAATCCTACCTATGCCGGAGAGGCCCACCTTGGGGGAACCTATGAGGAATATGTCCGGGAATTCATCCGCCAGGTACGCTTGCCGATGGTCTCTTTCGACCACTATCCGGTGATGTCCGGCGGCATCAGGCCCGACTTCTGGCAGAACCTTGAGATCATTTCGAAAGTTTCGGCCGAAGCAGGACTCCCGTTCTGGGCATTCACCCTTTCCACTTCCCACGACCCCTATCCCATTCCCACGATGGCTTCGCTCCGCTTCCAGCTCTACACGGACCTGGCCTACGGGGCGCAGGTGCTCCAGTATTTCACCTACTGGAACCCACCCCAGATCGGCTGGAACTTCCATGACGCTCCGATCAACCTCAACGGCAACAAGACCGAAGTCTACAACCTTGTCAAGCTGATGAACGAAGAACTCCAGAAGCGTGCCGACGTCTGGGTAGGAGGAAAGGTCCTGAGCGTCGTCCAGGCTGGGAAATCGGGTTCCGTCCCGAAGGGAACGACCCCGATGACGAAACTCCCGGAAGGAGTCTCCATGCTGGACACAGGAAACAACGGTGCGGTGGTTTCCCTCATCGAGAACGGAAGCCACAGGTACCTGATGCTGGTCAACCACAGCATAAGTTCCGTCTTCACCTACAAGATAAAGTTCTCGGTCTCCGGAGTCAAACGCATCGAGAGCGACGGGGAGCTGGTCTCCCTGGAAGACGACAAGCTGCATTCCTACGTGCTCGGCAAGGGCGACTGCGCGATCTTCCGCTTGAAATAACTGATTGACATGAAGATACGCCACGCATACATCCTGGGAATGGCGATTGCGGTCGTGGCTGCCATCCTCCCCTCCCGGGCAGCTGGCCAGGATCAGAAGGCCGCCTGGGAAGCCTACCGCGCCTCCCTGGACGCCGCGCAGGAATACATGGAAGCCCTGTCCAAGACCTGCATCGACGAGGCCACGGCCACGGTGACCGAGGAGGGCCCCTTCAAGGGAATGAAATACGTGCGCCCCGACGGGGGATGGTACCTGGGCGTCTATACGCGCGATTACTACTACGGATGCCTGACGGGCCAGATTCCCGTCGAGGACATCAAACAGGTGTATTACTTCTACAAGGCGCACATCGCCACGGAGGGAAGGGCGGCCTGGCAGGTCCCCGACCTGCTCAACGAGGACGGCTCGCCCGCCTGGATGGAAGGGACCGACCGGCCCGCCCTGGACGGCAACGCATTCATGGTCTTCATCGCCTCGCTGATCTACGACCTGTCCGGTGACAAGGCGTTCGTCAGGGAAGAGCTTCCCTACCTTGAAAAACTGGTGGTGAATACCGACCGGCGGGACGGCCTGGCCTGGTGCGCGGAAGACTTCAACCGGGTGGGCTTCGGCTTCCACGACTCCATCCACATGACCGGCCACCTGGCCTACTGCTCCGTGCTTTTCTATGATGCGGCCGTGCGCGCCTCCAGGCTCTGCAAGGCGGTGGGTGCGAGCCCGAAGGCTTTCGACGAGGTCGCCAAGGGGGTCAAGGACAACTTCGTCCGAACCTTCTGGACCGGGGAGTACCTCAAAGCGTCGGACGGCCTTTGCAGCGGGCAGTACGACGTGATGGCCGCCGGCTACGCCGTCTCCTGCGGCCTCATCACCGGCAAGACGGCAAAGAAGGTCGTCGAGAGTTTTTACCGGTACAACGATGAACTGCAGTCCCACGGATTCTACAAGTACGTCCCGGAAAAATACTACTACAAACCCGAGCAGGTCTGGGAGAGCGGGAACTGCGTCTATCCCACGGGCATCTACCAGTGGGGGGCGTTCTGGACGGTCGGCAGCCCGCACATCATCGGCGCCATCCTGAAAGTCAAGGGCCACGAAGCGGCCGACCCCATCATCCGTGACATGCTCCAGTACGTCTTCGACTCCGGCGGACTGATGGAAGAGTGCCGCAGCCGCGACAACACCTACCACAAGGCCGTGCACTACGTCCAGTCGTGTGGGGCCGTCATGGCCTGCCTGCGGATGCTGCAAGGCAGGGAATATGTCTATTAATCAACCGGAAACGACTAACCATGAAGTATTTACATCTCACTCTCGCACTGATTGCAGTCTTCCTGTCATGGGACGCCCGGGCCGACGGGCTGAAACTGAACCATTCCCTGGTCCTGAACCTCGGAGACATCACTCCGGCCGAAGTCCAAGTGGACGGACATGTCCAGGGCCTGCTCGTGCGCGACGGCTATGCCTTCGTGTTCCACCACGGCGGGCAGGTCCTCGTCTACGACCTGGACACGGAACGGTTCGTTTCTTCCTATTACCTGCCAGGCAACAAGTCCCACTGCAACAACGCCTCCTTCGGGACTATGAAGTACTCGAAGAAGTCGCAGTTCCCTATGGCCTACGTCTCGGACTGCACCTACGACGGGTCGTGCTATGTGTACGACCTGTACACCGACCATGCCGTCGAAGTACAGAGGATATTCCTCACCGACACGCCTGTACCCGTCCAATGCGGGACCGGCTGGTTCGTGGATGAAGAAACCGGCAGGCTGTGCATGCACTGGAACGGGAAGGTGTGGGATTTCCCGGTCCCGCCCAAGGGCCGCAAGACCGTACGCCTCTCGGTTGAAGGGAAGGAGCCGTCGGGGCTGATGAACAACCCGGTCGTCCACCAGGGTGCCTGCGCCTGGCAGGGCTACCAGTTCTTCCCTTGCGGATTCGCCGGAGAGCCCACCTACATGACAGTCAACGAGACCTCCACCGGAAGGACATGGAGTTTCCGGACAGACGGCACGGTGTGTCCCTATGAGCCGGAAGGAGTCTGCGGCTGGGACGGAGGCGTCTACGTCTCCTATCCGGGAGAAGGGAGGGACGTGTTCCTGTACAGGTTCGAAGTCGTGAAGGGCAAGCCGGAGGGACTGACCCGCTATGTCAATCCCTTCGTCGGGACCGGGGCTGTTGACAGCGGCAGCCTTGCCGGAAACACCTTCCCGGGTGCGACCTTCCCCTTCGGGATGGTACAGCTGAGTCCGGACGTCGAGGATTTCTCCGTCACCCACGAGGGGTACGAATACGGCCGCGACCGCATATTCGGTTTCAGCCACACCCACCAGAGCGGCACAGGGGCCGCCGACCTGCAGGACATCCTCCTGATGCCTTCATCACGGCCGCTTGCCAGCATGCCGGAAGCTCCGGACCAGAGTTCCGCATTCTCCCACTCGCAGGAGGAGGCCGCCCCCGGCTACTATCGGGTCCGGCTTGAAGACCATGGGATCGACGCCGAGCTTACGGCTACCTGCCGCACCGGCATGCACCGCTACACCTTCGCTCCCGGGAAAGAGAACAACATCCTGCTGGACCTGGTCCACGGCGGGGTGATCCACGGCTACTGGCAGCCCGGCCTGAACACCGCCCTGCTTGACGCCGGCATCAGGTTCGAGGATCCCTGCACGCTAGTCGGCTACAAGATAAGCACCGGGTGGGAGCGACTCCGCAAGGTCTATTTCTGCATCCGCTTCTCCAGGCCGGTCAAGGACTGGTACATGTGGAGGGAATATGTGCCCGGATCATGGTGGATGCGTTCGAAGAACGTCTACCACAAGGACCCTGTCATCCAGGGAAAGAAAGTGAAGGCCTTCCTTCAGTTCGAAGGGACCGGGGAGCCGGTCATCGCCAAGGTCGGCCTTTCCACCGTGAGCTGCGAGGGAGCGGCCGCCGCCCTGGACGCCGAGAACCCGGGATGGGACTTCGACGCCGTACGGAGTGCCGCCGACGAAGCTTGGGAGAAAGAACTCTCCAGGGTGGAGATCGAAGGAGACGAAGTGCAGAAGCGCATCTTCTACACAAGGATGTACCATGCCTTCATCCAACCCAACACCTTCTCTGACGTGGACGGGTCGTACACCGCTCCCGACCACACCATCAGGAAGATGCCCCAGGGCAAGGACTACTACACCACCTTCTCCCTGTGGGACACTTTCCGCAGCGCCCATCCCTTCTACTCCATCATCCAGCCCACGAGGGACGGGGCATTCATCGCAAGCCTCCTTGCATATTACGATTCCTACGGGACCCTCCCGATGATCTCCTACTGGGGGACCGAGATCTACTGCATGATCGGCAACCACTCCATCCCGGTGGTGGTCGATGCAGCTCTGAAGAACCTCCCGGGAGTGGACCGCGAGAAGGCTTTCGAGGCCGTCAAGGCCACTTCGGTGCGCGAACATGAAAGCTCTCCCTTCGAAGAGATCGACCGCCTCGGCTACATCCCCTACGAGACCCAGGCCTTCTCGGTCGCCAGCACCCTGGAAATCTGCTACAACGATGCCTGTGTGGCCGCCCTCGCCGAAGCCCTCGGAAAGACGGAGGATGCAGCCTTCTTCCGCAAGCGTGCGCAGAACTACCGCAACCTCTTCGACCCCGGCACCTGCTTCTTCAGGGCCAAGGATGCCTCCGGAGCCTGGCGCGAGCCCTTCGACCCTCTTGCCTACGGTCCCAACGGCGACCCTTACATGGAAGGGAACGCATGGCAGTACCGCTTCTTCGTCCCGCACGACATGGAAGGGCTGATCGGCCTGATGGGCGGGAAGAAGGCCTTCGAGGAGCGACTCGACTCCCTTTTCGAGTGGAAGTCGGACCCTGCGGCGGTAGCCAGCATGCAGTCTTCCGGAAGGATCGGGCAATATGCCCATGGCAACGAGCCGGTGCACAACTACATCTACCTGTACGCCTGCACCGACCATCCCGAGAAGGTAAGGAAATATGCCCATGAGGTGATGAGGACACAGTACCTTGACACTCCCGCAGGCTATTCGGGCAACGAAGACTGCGGCCAGATGTCATCGTGGTTCCTCCTCAGCAGCCTCGGGTTCCATCCCATAGACCCAGCCTCGGGACAGTTCGCCCTCGGGTACCCCCTCTACAGGAAAGCCGTCCTTCACCTTGAGAACGGAAAAACTTTCACGGTGCTCTCGGACCCTAACGGCAAACCCGGCAGGAAGCCCGTCCCGGTACGCCTCAACGGAAAGAAACTCGATTCCCCTTTCATCACCTACGAAGACATAATGGAAGGAGGAACGCTGGAATTCTGAAACATCGATGGAAGATTCCCTCACCCTGACACCAAAAGGGCAGCAAGGGGCCGGAATATTCAAAGACCTTAAATGAAAGACATTTACATGAAAAAGATACTTCTATGGGCCGGGATTGCAGCCATGGTGATGGCTGTAGCCGGTTCATCCTCCTGCGGCGGGGGGAAGGAACAGCCTGAGCAAAAGCCCCTGACGATAAAGGTGGACAACGACTATTTCTCCCTCACCGAAGGAGACCGGGTCAGTGTACGGGCAAAGGTTGAACCGGCTTCGGACGACCTCCCGGCCATCTCCTGGATGACCAGGAACCCTTCGGTCGCCACCGTTTCAGACGGTACCATCACGGCCGTCGGGGAAGGAGAGACCAGGATCGTCGCCTCGTGCAGGGACGCCTCCGCCGAAATAACCGTGAAGGTCAGGAAAAAGGAGGGAACCGGGCCAGAACCCTCAGGTCCGGAAGAAGAAGGGACTGGACCGGCCGTCCTTTTCGACTGCCAGCCACGGGCCGGACTCTTGCTCAGTGAACTGGCGACAAACGGAGTGGCCGAGTACCGGGAGGACGGCCTGCTCGTCAACAGCGCCGCCACCCTCGTCAGGCTCAATCGTTTCTACGCCCTGGGGACGCGGCTTGTACGCTACCGCGTCCGCTTCTCCGGAAATGCCGTTGGGCTTTTCCAGTCCAGCGAAAAAGATTTCACCCTGAAGGTGGCGGTGGCCAGGAAGAAGATGGAGATCCTTACTTCTCCGGTCACCTCCGTCGACGTTCCTTTCCTGTCCTCGCTCAAGGATTTCGACATCGAGATCATCCATGAGTACCAGAAAGCTACCGTGCGTATCCTTGACGCCGAAAGGACCGACAGCGTCGAAGTGACCCTGGTCAACGACGGTGCCGGCGGAGTCGGGAAGGGAGTGGTCAACTCCAATCCCTTCACGGTCGGTCCCGGATGGGACTACTACTGCTTCGGACTCGAGAGCGGCAGCTCAATGCTGGTCAAGCGCATAACGGTAGAAGCCCCGAAACGGTCGGTCCGCCTTCTGATCTACGGCGATTCGATCACGCAGCCGGAGACATATTACCCCACCAGCCTGTTCAGTTCGGCATGGACACAGCTGATCATCGACAGGCTCGGAGGCGACGCGATCTCCAGCGGCCGGGGCGGCTGCACGATAAACGAAGTGAGGAACTACATTGCCAACGAACTGCCTTTCATCAAGGCCAAGTACGTGATGGTCACCATCGGGACGAACGGAGGCAACACCGAACAGAACCTGACGGACCTGGTCAGCTACATAAAGAGGAACGGGTCGATACCCATCCTCAACAACATCCCGAGCAACGAGAGCGGCACCCAGGTCGACGTCAACGCCGTGATCGAGAGGGTCCGCCGCAACATGGACCTCAACGGGGTCAGATTCGACCTTGCGACCTCCCTTGCCGGAGACGGGAAGGATGTGGACAGGACCATGATGTTCTGGGAGAACTATCCTCCCGAAATCTTCAACGGCTGGCAGGTCTGGCACCATCCGAACGAGAAGGGCAGCAAAGCCATGTTCGAACGCGCCCTGGTCGATGTCCCGGAGGTGTTCGAAAGCGGAGAGTAACGAATGGATCGACAGGAACAATCATAAAAACCATATCGACATGAAGACACTGAAACTCTTGATTGCGACGATGCTCGCCCTCGCGGCCACGGTTGCAGCTTCTGCGTCCCCGGCCATATTCAAGAACGGGAAGAGCCGCTACGTCATCGCCGTGGCAGCCGAGGCCTCCGTCTCCGAACTGACGGCGGCGAAGGAACTCCAGCACTACATCGAGGAAGCCGGAGGGGTAACGCTCCCTATCGTCAACACTTGTCCTTCAGGACATTATATCTCCGTCGGCTACAACAACCTGGCTCAGGCCGCCTTCGGCGACCCGGCTCCGGAAGCCGATGACGAGACTGTGTTCTGCAGGACGAAGGACGGCAACCTGTACCTCTACGGCGGCAGCGTCCGCGGTACCATCTACGCAGTGTACACCTTCCTGGAAAGGCACCTCGGCATCCGCTGGTACACCCCGAAGTTCACGAAGGTCCCTGCGACGGAAAGGCTCGACCTGCCGGAGGAGGACTTCATCCAGTCCCCTGCCGTCCGCTTCCGCTTCGTCCAGTACCACAACGCGATGCGGGACGAAGCCTGGATGGCCCACAACAAGAACAACACGACCCAGGAGACCGCCCGCAACCCCTACGGCGGCATCTCCGGTTACTGGGGGATCCACACCAGCGACTATTTCATCAATGCCGGGGAGTATTTCAACACCCATCCTGAATATTTCTGCATGAGGGACGGGAAGCGCACCCCGGGACAGCTCTGCCTGTCGAACCCCGAGGTCCTGCGCATCTGCATCGAAAAGATGAAGAAGGTGATGGCCGGAAATCCTGACTACTGGGTCTACGACATGAGCCAGAACGACAACCCATTCTTCTGCGAATGTCCCGAATGCCACGCCCTTGAAGAAAGATACGGCGGACACAGCGGCATCTTCGTGTGGTTCGTCAACCAGGTCGCCGACGCAGTCCGCGACCAGTTCCCGGACAAGTACATCGGCACCTTCGCCTACTGGTACACCCGCCAGGCTCCCAAGCACATCGTCCCTAGGGACAATGTCCTGATCCGCCTGTGCAACATCGAATGCGACTTCTCCCATCCTATCGCCACGCACGAGTCCAACCGCTCGTTCATGAACGACCTGGAAGAGTGGTCCAGGATCGCGAAGAACCTCTACATCTGGGACTATGTGGTCAACTTCCACCAGTACCTGGCCCCGTTCCCCAACTTCGGGGTACTCGCGGACAACATCAAGACTTTCCGCGACCACAACGCCCTGGGCATCCAGGAAGAGGCGCAGTACCAGACCGACGGGGGTGAGTTCGCGGAGATGAAGTCTTGGGTGCTCGCACGCTTGCTGTGGGACCCGCATCAGGACACTGACGCCCTCGTCAGGGAGTTCATCTCCGACTTCTACGGCGCCGCGGCTCCCCAGGTCCAGGAATATTTCGAGCTCTGCCGCTCCCTGGTCAAGGATGACACCTTCATGCCCTGCGGCTTCAACGCCCAGCACCCAATCTACACCGACGACTTCATCGACAAAGCCTGGACAATCCTCGAAAAAGGGAAGCCGCTGGTCGAGGGCGACCGTGAACTGGCCCGCCGCTACGACAGGGTACGCCTCCAGATCCTCTACCTGAAAGAGATGCGCAACCCCGAAGAATCCAAGACCAACGGAGTCAAGGACGAGTTCCTCCGGATCATCGCCGACAACCCCGGCATCCGGATCAACGAAGGACAGGCCACGGAAGATTTCCTGAAGCGGTTGCCTTGACGGGCCGTAAGGACGGTCTACCTGACAGCGGCAGGACGGTTTCATTGACAGCACTGGATCCGGCATCGATGAACGGCTTTCGCAAATACAGGATGTTTTGCTATATTTAACATCCGAAGACAAACCGACCACATGATGAAACGCATTCTTCCCCTTATCCTCCTTTCCGTGGCAGGGCTGCTGCCAGCCTGCCGCACCGGGTTTGAGGGCTTCCGCCTGGCCGAGACAGGGCCGGGACGTGCCCCCGTGGAGAGCCACACCGTGTTCAACGGCTACACCGACCACTGGCAGGACCTGAGCCGCAGGGACTTCCGCTACGGCAACCTTTACCGGATCAACGCCCCCGACGTGGCGGAAACCATAGCCATGTCGAGATACGCCCTGGCCGAAAAACTCGGCCTCCCCGGCCTTCGGCTCCAGGAAGGGTTCATGGAAGTCCTGTGCCGCGATGATTTCAAGACCCTCGACAATCCCTCCCGGGACGACCTCGAATCGGCCTTGAAGTCTTCCGGAACCGTACTGGCCTTCGTAGACACTTCGTCCGAGCTTGCCGGAGCGCTGGAAAGTAAGGCACCCTCATTCGACGGACCCTCAAGCTACCTGACCCGGGGAGTACAGGACCCCCTGAAGGCTTTCGTGCTGAAGAAGGGCCGCACTACTCTCTGCGTCGCCCTCGGGGACAGGCTGGAACTGGAAGTTTTCAAGGAGCTGGTCGCGAATGTCAAGTCTGTGACCGGTGAATATGATTTCAAACGCGGCTGGTTCGGCGCCGAAACCCTCGTCCGCAGCGTCACCTGCGCTCCCGGGAACCCACTGGACGTGATGGGGATCGGGATGAACGAAGGCAACTCATGGTTCGTGTTCAGCGGACTCTACGAATTCCTTCTCGGAGACAACCTGTCGAAGTGGGTCGCTGAGACGGGATTGCCGGTCGTCACCGACCTCGGCACCTATCCAATCTACGGCTGCGACGACTACGAAGGACTCCAGGTCCAGGAGATGTTCACCACGGAAGACTGGGTCAAGTTCAGGGAACGGAAGCATGGCTACCTATTCGGCGGCATCCCGGAAACCGGACAGCCCGAAAATGAAGCCTGCGACGGCTATATAGCTTCCGAGGGCAACTCAAGGCAGCTCGCGACATGGGACAAGCCTTTCGTCATGCTGACCGGCGGAGTGCTTGGCGGGCTGCAGTCCAGCATGGTACTCTTCCATCCGAAGGGAAAGCCTTTCGACAAGGCCGCGATGTGGGACGCCATCATGTCGAGGCGCGCAGTCGGAGTGGCGCCGCAAGGCGTAATCCTCGGCCCGGACCGCTTCCGCAAGGCAATGCAGCTGCTCCTTCTTGACAGGGAGTACCTGGAAGACTACTTCGGCGACAAAGTGGACATCCACGCCCTGGTGGAAGGCCACACCCTCCGCGTCACCATCGAAAACCACTGTCCGGACAAGGTCGGAGGGACATTCAGCCTCATGCTCCCGGAGCACCTTTCGGTTTCCGGAGACGCGGCAAGGAAGATTGAAGTCGGCGCCGGCAAGAGGCTTGACCTGACCTTCGACCTGATCCCTTCCGCCGCATCGATGGGACGGCTGAGCGCCGTGGCGGCCTGCTTCGACTGGGGGACCTCCTCCAAGTCGGTGATAGCCTCGGTGAACCTGCCTCCGGCGGTCTCCACCCACCAGCTGCTGTACGGACCAGCGTCAGGCTGCGTCTTCCCAGTCTCGGTCCACAACATCACCGGAGCGGCATCGGTCCCCGTAAAGGTCACGGTCACCGATGCTTCCGGAAAAGAAGCATATTCCGAGACGAGGACCTGCGAAGTCCCGAAGGCAGGGAGCAGGACCCTTGATTTCAACCTTGCCCTCGCCCCGGGCGCGTACACCGCCACGGCGGAAGCCATGGGTATAAGCGCCACGACGCAGCTCGGCATCGGAGCGGAACCCGGCGAGGTCACGCTCAAGGCGACGGACATCGACGGCGACGGCGTCGATGAGTACATCATGGAGAACGACAGGGTACGGGTCACCCTGCTGACCACGGGAGCCAGGGTCATCGAGTACTACGTCAAGTCCAAGGACGACAACGTGTTCTTCAAGCTGTGGCCGGAAAAGCCCGTGGACGACGACAGGGCCTACCGCGAATGGGGATTCTACCCCTACGGCGGCTTCGAGGACTTCCTCGGGCAGGCGAGCGTCGAAACGCACAAGGTCTACAGCGCCGAAGTAGTAAAAGCCGGTGGTGAATATGCGGAAGTCCGCATGAGGGCCGATTACTACGGAAGCGTCATCGAGAAGACTTTCTCCCTCTACGGAAACACTCCCCTGCTCGGGATCCGCTTCGCACTGGACATGGTCCATCCGGAGATGAACGTCCTGGGGCCGCAGCCCATCATAGAAATAGGCAAGTCGCACGGGCTCGAGGACCAGTTCATGGTCCCGGAGTCCGACGGGATCCAAACCTACGTCATGCGCACCGACCGCTACTACGGGAAAGTCCTCTACCCGGTGGAAGGCTGGAATGCTGCCTATGACTCAAAAGAGAACATCTCCTTCGTCGGAGCTTTCCCCGTCCGCCAGCCCTACTACCTCCACATGTGGATGAACCTCCCGATGAACCGGGATTCCCACTACTCCTACACCGAACTGCAGCCATGGCTGCCGATCTACATGTACAACACCACCTACTTCTCCTACTACATGTGGGCAGACGGTTCCCGGTGGGAAGACAGCCTTGAGGAACTCAGGGACAGGAACCTTATCACTGATTGAAAAAAACTAGCAAAATGGACTTTTCCCGCAAGCATTTCATCCTTTTCTTCGCCTCGGCCATCCTGGCCGCCTGCGGCGGAAACACCGGTAACAACGCCTCTGCGCCGGGCACCCCGGAGGGCAAGGGAGACCGGGTGTACACCATCTCCATGAACAAGATCTGCAAGGAATGGGACGGCCAGTGGCAAGGCATGACGGTAGCTTCCGACGGCTCCTGCTATTTCGGATCCTCCACCCATTCGAAGGGCCATGGGGCCGGCTTCCACCGCTTCGACCCTTCCTCCTGGCAGCACACCATGCTGGCCGAGGACATGACCTATGTCTGCGGCGAGCAGGACACTCCTTCCCAGCAGGGAAAGATCCACAGCCCCATAGTGGAATGCGACGGCTGGCTGTATTTCACCACCCATCTTTCCAACTACTGGAAGGAAGGGATCGAGAACTACGCCGGAGCCCATGTGATGGGATACAACCTGCAAAGCGGAGAGTTCCGCGACCTCGGCATAGTCAAACCGCGCTATTCGATATATTCAGCCATAGGGGTCGACCCTGTCCGCAGGAAACTTTACGTGTTCCTCGTCCCCTTCCTGGACGAGCTCTTCGAGCAGGACGGATGCCATCTCTACAGCATAGACATCGACACCTGCGAGAAGAAAGACCTCGGACTGGTCGTTCCCGGGCGCAAGGGTGCGGCTTTCTGGTTCTTCGTCGACAAGGGCGGCGACGTCTGGTTCTCCCTCTGGAAAAAGCACTATGACTACGAGAACGACCATGGCAACCTCTACGTCTACCGGGCGGAGAAGGACACCATCGAGACCTTCACCGATGTCCTTCCGAAGGGAAAGCTGATCGACGGTACCCCGGTCTCCGACGAGACCCTCCTTTCACAGCGCTGCTGGACATGGCTGTCTCCCCTTCCCGACAGGAGCAAATGCTACTTTACGATGGGATGCCTCGGCGGCGGTGACGAAAGGCTCTGGCTGTTCGACCCTTCCAAAGACATCGCTTCGGGAGAAGCCTTCGAGGAAGTGGCATCCGTCGGATCCACCTACTTCGAGTCCGCAATAGGCGGAGACAGGTTCTATTTCATCCAGTATGAGGACCTCGAGGATGCCCGCACCCTCTTCTCGGAGGACGAGAGGGAGATCGACCCCGACGGGACAGACTATGTGGACAGGAAACTCCACCTTCGCAGCATATCCCTCAAGGAGGGGGATGACCACAACGTGATTACCGACCACGGACCCGTCGTGGACGGCGAAGGACGGGCGGCGAGGATGATCATGTCCATGGCCGCCGACGACCAGGGAAGGGTGTACACCTACGGCAGCTGGCATGTAAAGTCCTTCAAGGAGGCTACTCTCCAGTACCTTCTCTTCGAATATCCGAACGGGGACCTTTACCGGCTTGTCAAGCGCGGTGAATTCTTCGCAGTGATAGACACGAACGCCAGGTAGGACCGCTCCCTCCGGCATACCTCCTCCGGAAACCGCTTCTTCAAACGAGCTCCCTTATTATTTCATCGGAGACGAAGAAGCGGTTTTCCGGGATATGTATCCTGCCTTCAGACTCTGCCAGGGCTGCCTCTTCAATAAGCCTGTCCACAATGGAAGGATCCGCCAACGTGCGGAGTTCCATCGAAGGAAGGCCCTCCGAAGTTCGCAGCGGCAGCATTATCCGTTCGAGGCGTATCTCTTCAGGGCCAAGGGTTTCGGATGAACGCGTCCAACCGCTGAGGGAGTCGCTGTTCCATGAGCGCACCCCGTCCGGGGAAAGGGAGTGGGCACCGGGGCCAAGCCCCACATATGGAACCCTGCGCCAGTAGGCTGCATTGTGCCTTGCCTCACGCCCGGGAAGGGCGAAATTGGAAACTTCATAGTGATGGAAGCCCGCGTCGGAAAGACGCCTGCAAAGGGTGTCATACTGCCTTCTGCACTGCTGCTCGGAAGCTTCCGAGTAACGACCTTTCCTGGCAAGCTCACCAAGGGCGCTGCCCTCCTCTATGGAGAGCTGATAGGCGGAAATATGCTCGGGCCGCAGTTCCAAAGCCTTGTCCAGGGTCTTTTCCCACATCCTGTCGGACAGCTGGCCCAGGCCGAATATCAGGTCGAGGCTGATGTTCCCCACTCCTGCGGTCCGTAATATCCTGAAAGCCTCGACTGCCCTTGCGGAGTCGTGACGGCGGTTCATCCAACGGAGGATACCGTCATCGAAGGACTGGACGCCCATGCTCACCCGGTTGACCCCCAGCCCGAGGAGTCCCTTGACATAGTCCAGGCCTTTTTCCACTATATCCTCCGGATTGACTTCAATGGTGAACTCCTCGAACCTTGTCCCGGAGACGGGCCGGCCTCCGGAAGCGGACCCGTCGCCCGATGGAGGCTCCTGGCCGGAGACTGCATCCCCCACCAGGCGGACCAGGCGCTCCAGAATGGCAAGAGGAAGCACCGACGGGGTGCCTCCTCCGATGTAGAATGTGTTCACGGCATCCGGGGCGGATACATTCCGGAATATCTCGCCGGAACGGGAAGAAACCTCTTCCCCTATCCCTTCCGCGTACCTTGCAAGATCACCCCCATCCTTGCAGAGCTCCGAATAGAAGTCACAGTAGGTGCAGAAACTCCTGCAGAACGGGACGTGGAGGTAGATCATCTAGCGAAGCAGAAGCTCCGTCTTCCCAAGGAATGCCTGGCTGGTGTAGGCCTCGACCGTGTATATTCCCGACTGGAAGGACGGAATGTCGTTGACATAGATGCTGAGGTCGACTTCCTTGCCTTCGTAATCCACTTCGCGCGAAGCGGTCGCCGTCATGGTCTGGCCATTGTAGGAGAAGCTGGTCCCGGAACCGTTGGTCAGAAGCGCTCCCTCCGGGTCCTTCACCCTCAGGTAGACACGCACAGGGCCGCGGGGTGCAAGCTCGTTCTCAACGAGGCTGAGCGAAGCCAGGAGCCTCTTGACACGGCTGCTCCTGTCGGTGACCTTGTCGGAGGCATTGTAGGCGGCCACGCTGAGTCCCCTCGACTTGATGACCGATCCTGTCGCAACCTTGCCGGTCAGGTCTTCCACCTGGCCTTTGAGTTCTCGCGCCTCGGCCTTGCTTTCAGCAGCTTCGCGGCGTGCGGCGGCGGCATCGGCAGTAAGCTTGTGGTTGAGAGTATTGAGGGAATCGATCTGGACTATGTATCCCTTCATGATACTACGAAGGGTCCCCAGTTCCTTCTCGTACTTGCGGATCTGGGCACGGTCGGTGGCTTCCGTCTGCTTGATCCTCTCCACCAGCTGGTTGACTTCCTCCCTGGAGGAATCGAGCTGGGAGTTTATGGACTCGTAGTCGGAAGTGAGGCTGTCGTAGTCGCTTTTCAAGGCCTCAATCTGCTGGGTAAGGTCCTGCTTTTCGGCATCCAGGTCCTTGACCAGACTTGACTTGGAAGACCAGATGTAGACAAGTCCCGCCGCAAGCAGGGCAGCCACTCCGGCAAGGGCGTACATGATGTTCTTGAGGCTTTTGTTCTTCCTTTCCTGTTCTTCACGCTCGCGGCGCTCGGCTATAGGATCTATCTCGGCCATATTCTTTGATGATTATAAAGTTTGCAAATACAAAAATAACAATTCTGACTCAAATGCAAAAACAGCGCCGCCCGCGGCCTTCTCCGGAAGGTCAGTTTGCGCTTCGCGCATCCCTGTCCGGGCGAATTCCCTTCCGGAGACGTCCGCGGACGAATCAGCCACATCGTTCGGAACAGCATGCTCTTTGCATATTTTTACTATATTTGTAATTGTCCCGTCGGGACAGGTTTAAATTCAGATGAATATGAAAAGTGACTCTTTATTCGCACTGCTGGCAGGTGCCGCCGCAGGTTTCACCCTTGGAATTCTGTTCGCCCCGGAGAAGGGCGAAATAACCCGGCACAGGATCAAGGAAGCGGCTGAAGAAGGATGGGAAGACCTCAAGTACGACGCCGAGGACGGCTGGAACGAGGCCAAGGAGAAATTCTCAGACCTGAAGGAAGATGCAGCCGACGCGGCAAGCCGCGTCAAGGCACGCGCAAGGCTTGCAAGGATGAACCTCAAGGACTTGAGGGCGACCCTGCAGGAGCAGGCTGACGGCCTCAAGGAAGAAGCACGCGCAAAGATCCTCGAGCAACTCGACAACCTCGAAGCCGCCCTCACGAAGGACAGGAAGACGGAAGATCCGGAAGACCAGTTCGAAGAGGCATAGCATGAGCGAGTTCACAAGACCATTGGAGGACCTCGGCAAGGATGCCGCTGAATATGTCGACCTGCGGGTCAACGACCTCAAGCTGCGCACCGTCAAGGGTCTGTCGATGACTCTGGGCAAGCTGCTGTACATGCTCCTTGTCCTATTCGTCGTGTCCCTGGTCCTTACCGCCCTGGCCATCGGCGGAGTGCTCTGGATCGGCGAGATGGTCGGCAGTTATGCTGGAGGCGCAGCCATCGTGGGCGGAGTCTTCCTCCTGGTGCTGGCCATCCTGATACTCCTCCGGAAGAAACTCTTCCGCAACACTTTCGTACCGATGTTCATCAAGCTCTTCTTCGACGACGACAAATAGCCCTCAGAGATGAAGTACAGTGATATTAAGACTATGGACGAGCTGGACAAGGCCAGGCTCCATGTCAAGTCTCGTCTCGTGCAGGAAGACAAGCTGGTCAAGGACTCCCTGCTGGGGATACGCCAGGCATATTCCCCTTCAAACTTGCTGGTTTCAGGCCTGAGGAGCGCCTCGACGGTATTCCCCTTCGACAGGATCCTCCTCAGCCTGGTCAGGCGCACCCGCTCCCTCCTGCTCAAGTAAAACTTTCTTCCCGAAGACATGGACTCCCCCGCCGAAAGATTGGAAAGGGTCAGGACGCTCATGCGTTCAAGAGGATGGGACGCCGTCGTCGTCCCTGGCACGGACCCGCACAACAGTGAATATTCAGCCCCGCGCTGGCATCAGGTCGAATGGCTTTCCGGCTTCACCGGAGAGGGAGGAATGGTGGTCACAGCGGACCATGCAGGACTCTGGACCGACAGCCGCTATTTCATACAGGCCGCCAGGGAGTTCGAAGGCTCCGGAGTCGAGCTTCACAAGACGAGGGTCCCCGGGCAGGTCCTCATCCCGGAATGGCTCTCCATGCGCTTCAAGGATTACCCCGACGCCATCGTAGCGGTGGACGGCATGGCGATGCCCGCCTTGGAGGCTGACCTCATCGGGAAGGCGCTGCCTGGGACGGCATCCCTGGTGAATGTCCCCGACATGCTCTCTCCCCTATGGGCAGATCGACCGGAAATACCTCAGACTCCGATAATTACCGTCGGAGTGGAACAAGTCGGATGGACCAGGTCCCAGAAGCGGAACTGGATCCGGAAGTTCCTGCGCAACAACGGCTGCGACGCCATCCTCCTCACCGCGCTGGACGAGATTGCCTGGATGCTCAATGTACGGGGCCAGGACGTCGCCTACAACCCTGTGGTCATGTCCTACCTCCTCGTCACCCAAGACAGCGAGACGTGGTTCGTGCGCAAGGGGGCCATCCCCGAAGAAGACACGGAAACCGCCGACAG
The DNA here is from genome assembly GCA_900320185.1 of uncultured Bacteroidales bacterium. Lineage (GTDB taxonomy): Bacteria > Bacteroidota > Bacteroidia > Bacteroidales > UBA932 > Cryptobacteroides. Next base: position 1,251 of record ONRD01000016.1, on the reverse strand, counting down.
TTTCAGCGAACTGAGCGCCGACGGAGTGGACATACAGGACTATTCCGGGGTGGCCATGGCGCTGGAGACCCTCTCCGACGGGGACGTTCCGGCGAAACTGTTCGTGGACCCGGCGTCCCTCAACTACGACCTCTTCCTTTCCCTTAAGGCGGGAAGACTTGAGATAGTTGGCGGAAAGTCTCCGGTAATCCTTCGCAAGGGGGTCAAGAACGATGTGGAGGTCGCAGGCATGAAGGAGGCCCACCTGGAAGACGGTATCGCCATGGAAAGGTTCCTGTTCTGGCTGGAAACGATGCTCGAGGCCGATTCGACCATAACCGAACATGACGCCGCCTTGAAACTTCATGACTTCCGCTGCGAGGCAGAAGGCTTCAGGGGCGAGAGTTTCGAGACCATCTCCGCCTACGGGCCAAACGCCGCCCTCCCCCACTATTCCACACCCGAAGAAGGATCTTCGGAACTTCACAGGGAAGGCCTTTACCTTTGCGACTCCGGAGGTCAGTACCTGTTCGGAACCACAGACATCACCCGTACCGTTCCCCTTGGGAAATGCACGCCTCTCGAGATGGAGGACTACACGCTTGTCCTAAAAGGTCACATAGACCTTGCGAAGGCGGTGTTCCCGAAGGGCACTGCAGGATGCCAGATCGACGCACTCGCGAGGGAACCGCTCTGGAGTTCGATGCGCAATTTCGGCCACGGAACCGGCCACGGCGTCGGATTCTACCTGGGAGTCCATGAAGGTCCGCAGGACATCCGGCAGAACTTCAACAAACAGCCCTTGATTGCCGGGATGGTCACTTCCGACGAACCGGGAATCTACCGCGAGGGGAAGTACGGGATCCGCCACCTTTGGGGAATGGCTTCGTTTCGAGACCCTTACACTCTGTCACATAGACACTTCCATCATCATAAAGGACCTTCTCGACGCTTCCGAGGTGGCCTGGCTGAACGCCTACAACGAAAGGGTCTTCCAGACCCTGTCTCCCCGCCTGCCCGCTCCGGTAGCCCAATGGCTCCGCGACAAGACCCGGGCAATCTGAGTCACCGGCGCCGTCCTATCCCCGGGGATCCCATACCCCTCACAATAAAAAAAGGCCGACCATTTCCAGTCGACCTCCATGGATGGAGCGCGGAGCGCGAAGGCTACCGGTTCAGCGCGTCGGCCGACTTGATGAACTCCGCCAGGTCCGCATCGGAGACATGGTAGTTCTGCATCTCGCCGGAGAAATACTGGTCATAGGCTGCCAT
>ONRD01000002.1 GCA_900320185.1 uncultured Bacteroidales bacterium | reverse complement strand
GGTATAATTGACAAAAATGGTTGGTGATTGTGACATTTGTGGTTGGTGACGGCCGCCGCGAGGAGGGCCATTTTATGGAGCCCACCGCAGCGGCGAGCCGTAGCCGCCGAGCCCCACATTTTCAAATGGCTCACACGCTTGATTGTCAGAAACAGCTGTTAACCAATACGTTAAGTTTTGTTAGCGTGTTAGGGTGCCGTTCTTTAGGGATACCTTCACACGCTGCCGTTTTGTAATGTGTTAATAATGAGGTGCTTGTCTTTTTAGAGCGTGTTAGCTATTTGAAAGTAAGCTGGCCAGGACACCCCAAGATATTCAGATTCTTCGCTTCGCTCAAATGACAACGTCGCTAAGAATGTCAGCTTCGCTCATAATGACGGTCTCATGTCATTCTGATGCAGGTTCAACCTGCCGATGACTCTCTTTATAGGTCCGATTCTCTCATTGGAGCGGAAAACGAGACTCGAGCCCGGAGCCCGAGGCTGGGCAGCCTTCCCCGAGGCTTACTGGGTTGCCCAGCCGAACCGTCGTAACCTACAAAATAACCGGGCGCTCGGCCGTGCATATATGTTAATTAACGAATAATCTTTTCTGTTTTCATTTCATAGATTTTGAGTCCGTAAAAGATTTTCGGGAGATGTAAGAAGTACCCCTGCGGCTCTCTTTCAATGAGAAAAGGCATTCCAGTGTGGGCTGAAATACCTTTAGATTTCGGACTATAACCACCTAAAGTGGATAATCTGACAATGCTTAAGCAAAGGTACAAAGTTTTCGAGACCAGCAAGCATTTCCCTATACTTTTCTTACTGAACCTACTATTTATAAGCAAATCACAATCATTATGGAATACAGAAGACAATACAGAAGACAATACAGAGACCTCCCGGACGAGGTAAAAGAGAAAATCAGTGCCTCAACGAAAGGCAGAGCGAAATCCTATGACCACAAGCAGCACATCAGTCAAGGAATGAAGAAATACTGATCCAGCGTTCCCAACAAGCTCCCAAATTGTGTCATTTTAACATTGAAAAACGCCTCCCCGGGGTAGGAGAAGCGCTCCATCTTATCATTTTATAATATATTCTACTGCTTAGATATTAAGAACTGTCTTCCTTCCGGGGTGACACTCCCGCTTATGACTTGATTCTGTTCGTCGAAAATACACCGAACAAAACCAAAACTGTGTAGTCGGTGAATCTCTCTATTCAAGTGACTGTAATCACTAATGGCTGCTCCATTTGCAAGAGCAGATAAAACCATCATTTCATTTTTTGTTAAATCAAACATATTACTCATCTTCTTTAAGAATACCAGCATCCTTGAGGGCTTCATTGAGTTTCGCCGTGTTGATGGAGAACCGATACTCGTCTTGATACTCGCCTTTGACTGTAAAAGATAGAATGCTTGACGTGTCTCTAAGAATGCCTATCCAATTACTACTCCACTTATCAGTGTTAATATCTCTAAATCCTGTATGCTCTTGATAGTAGTATGCCTTTTTATTCGGCTTGTCGACTATTTTTGTTCCTCTTTTAGCAGGGCTACCATCATACCAAATATGGAAATCCTCGGTCCCATCAATGTATTCATCAAATAGAATCTTCCCTTGTACAGAATGCTTTTTTGATATACTATTGATGTAGTCATATAAAAAAACATATACCCCTAGCGGACTTGATGCTGTTGCAGAATTACTGAAATCCCCATGTATAATTTGCCGAACAAACTTTTCACCTGTAGGTTCGTCAAAATCGTTGACGTAATCACAAATTTCCCAGTCATCGTAAGGAGATTCCTCTACTGGTGATGATGAACTGGAGGAGTTACGACCTCCACAACTAATTAAAAGAAGCAGAACTGAAATAACGCAAATCTTTTTCATAAGGTGTTGACATATTTTGACATACAAAGTTAGCCATTTTTACGAAGGAAGGGGTATCATCTATCGTTTTTTCTTTCAGATGTAATAATAATACTCCGTCGAATCACGCACTTGGCATTCCGGAAGGGCTTTTCTTCGCTGATGCCGTAGTTTCGGAGATAGGCGTACCCGACCCCAAGGGCATCCTTGCCCCAGTGGTCACAGAGGGCTTTCAGGTTCCCGTAGTAGTAATGCTGGCCGTCGATTTCCAGATGTACGACCATCCGTTCTTGTTTTCCATTTACATTCGCCATCGTTCTGCTATGTTGTTATAGGTACAAAGGTACGGATTACGGTTGAGGATTGCAAATGTTAAAAATAATCCGCCAAAAGCTTGCATATATTAAATCATAGCTGTATATTAGCTATAGATAAAGGAAACAGATATGAACACAATGGAAAAGGTCGCAATTCTGGCAAGGGTCTCGACACAGGGGCAGGACTACGAAAGGCAGGTGGTGGAACTAACGGACTACTGCCAGCGGATGAACTGGGAGGTCGTGAAGGTATTCGCCAACAAGGTCAGCGGAGCCACGAGAAAATGGACTTGGTCCTGTATCAGTTGATTACGAAGCCGCTGAAATAAAAAAATCAGGACACATCCTTCGACTTGTCCTGTTTAGTAGACGACACAGGTAAAATCTCGAACCTTCTGGAGGACCTCCTGAACAGAAATGGAGGGCTCAGAGATAAAGCAATAGGAATAGTTGAATTTCTATATGTTCTGTAATCCTTCCACTCCGAAAGGAATAAGCCTATTCAGATAGAAATCCTTTGCAGACGCTTCGGTGAATACTGCATACCAACCCTCCTTTGTTTCAACGACGTTTGCAAAAGGACTATACCAACGAAAATCTTTCTCCAAAGGTTTGTTCTTTCCGAGGAAATGACGGTTCTCTTTCAACAGTGGATACAGGGTGATAAGATAAACGCCACTCCCTTTGATGCATTCAACGATAGAATCCCTTTTCTTGTTGTGTTTCCTTAGCCAGATATGGGTTACAATATCCGAATTGGGCAAGTTGGAGAGCGCCGTTTTGATTTCATCCGGAGAAACTGGAAAGTAGTAATCCCGTGAAGTGTTGTCGATCATCAGGATAGGAACCTCATCAAGTTCAGTGGGGGCGTGAAAGGAGTGCTCACGAGCAAAGATGTTATCATCCAGTTTGAGTCTCCCTCTGCCGCCCATTTTATCTCCGAATTCTCGGTTTTTCTTCCAGGCTGTTTGTTTATGTGCTTTGTTCTGAGTACCCATGTAATTGGCGAATGTGTATTCTTTCCCGTCTAACACAAAGATAGTGATTAAGAATGAAAGAACCGTTATTTGATTCCAATGTACAAGGTGTGAATTTGATTGACATACCTTGACCAGGGAAACTCGACAGGATAGCCTTCTAATGGCGATACCGCGTACAAGGTCCGCGGCTTAAAAACACACCTTGCACAATCAGCAATGAGAAGCCAGATTCAAAGATAAAAGAAAAATGCTAACCGATTTATGATTAATCAGTTAGCGTTTTTTAAGTAGTAGAACAGGTGTTAGATATTTCGAACGAATTCATCAATAGTTTCAAAGCCGTGATAGAGTTCTGCAGTGTCTTGAAATAAACAGTTAGTCCATGTTACATTGCGATAGCTGCAACTTGATGGAACCATCGTCATCCGTAAAACCTGAGTGGAAGCGAATGGTGCCGATGCCTGTAATTGTAGTGATGGGCAGGACCTCGTCGTAATAACGCTCTTTTTTTGTTTCGAAAACCACATCGCCTGTAAATCCTTTGATTACTGTGAAGGAATCAGGATACTTCTCCATATCCTCAGCATATTCAGGATTATACTCTAATACATCTTCTAACTTGAAACAACCGAGGACATAGCTGTCCGTACAGATGCAGCCAAGCACTGAGCCGTCGTTTTCATTAACCAAAACATCGGGAGAGACATCCCCGACACTGATGCAAATGCTCTGTTCGCAGCCCAATTTGTCAAGGTTCTTGTTTTGGGCGAAGTCCTCACAATACTCTTCCCATACGCCATCATCCTTTGCAAAATAACACGGGTCCACGAAAATGATATCGGCATTTTCGAAATGCATTTTCTGAGTTTTCATTTTTGTAGGCATACAACAAACACTTAAAAAATAAGTGAAAACAAAGGAATAATGAGGTGTTTCATCAGGTTGCATTTACTCGTGCAAATATAACACTTCCTGATAGATTTCGAACTCGAAAGATGGCTCCTGTGATGGTGTAGATACGAAAACAGGACACTTCCGAAGAAATGTCCTGTTTAGTAGCGGGGGCAGGACTAACCCGCCTGCGGCGGCTTTTCCTCCTGGCGCCTCGGCAATGTGAGCAAGCTCCCCTTGCACTCGGCTGCTGCGTCGGTTCGAACCTTCGGTTCTCGTCCTGCCAATAAAAACGATGGCTGCCAAAAGGCAACCATCGTTTTTAGTAGCGGGGGCAGGACTCGAACCTGCGACCTCCGGGTTATGAGCCCGACGAGCTACCGACTGCTCTACCCCGCGATGTTGGACTGCAAATGTACTGCTTTTTTCGGAATATGCAAAAAAAACTTGCCGGGGAATCCGCGCGTCACCTGCAGTCGAAGCCCATGAATCCGGCCATGCCGGCTATGTCTTCCCTGGAGAAGAGCCTCTGCTCTCCGGAGGAAAGGTCCTTTACGTTGACCTTGCCTTCCGCCATCTCGTCCCCGCCGGTGATCGAGATGAACGGGATGCACTTGCGGTCCGCATATTCAAACTGCTTCTTCAGCTTGCCCGCGTCAGGGAACACCTCGACGGGGATGCCGATGTTCCGGAGAGCGGCCGCGACTGGCAGGATATACTTCAGCTCCTGCGCGCCCATGTTGGCGAAGAGGAGGGTCGTGGAAGAGCGCAGGTCGCCGGGGAACTTGTCCAAGCCCTTCAGCACGTCATGGATACGGTCAGCTCCGAAGCTGATCCCCACCCCTGAAGTGTCCGGGAGGCCGAATATTCCCGTAAGATTGTCGTAACGTCCTCCGCCGCAGATGCTTCCTATCTGGAAATCCTTTGCCTTCACCTCGAATATGGCGCCGGTGTAGTAGTTCAGCCCACGGGCCAGGGAGAGATCCGTCTCGACGCTGCACCCTACTCCCGCTGCCTCGATGAGGCCGAACAGTTCCTCGAGTTCGTCCAGGCCCTTGAGTCCGGTCTCGGAGACGATGCCGGAAGCCGAGCCGCCGCCCATCATGGCACGCATCGCGGAGATCTTCTCCGCCGTGGTCCCGGAAAGGCTGAGTATCTGCCTGATGACAGCTACCGCCTCTTCCGAAAGGCCCCTGTCGCGCATCTCCGCCTCGACGTTCTCAAGACCTATCTTGTCGAGCTTGTCGATTGCGACGGTGATGTCCACCACCTTGTCGGGGAAGCCGCAGATCTGCGCGAATCCGGTCAAGACCTTACGGTTGTTGACCTTGACTACCACATCTATGCCGAGCAGGGAGAAAACCCGGTCCACTATCTGGACAAGTTCCAGCTCGTTTACCTGGGAACGGCTTCCGATCACGTCGACGTCGCACTGGCAGAACTCGCGGTAGCGGCCTTTCTGCGGACGGTCGGCACGCCAGACCGGCTGGATCTGGAACCTCTTGAAAGGAAATGTGATGTCGTTCCTGTGCTGGACCACGAAACGCGCGAACGGAACTGTCAGGTCGTAGCGGAGGCCTTTCTCGCAGACTTCCCGGGAAAGGGCCTGGCTGTCTACCCCTTCATCGGAGCAGAAATCCCCGAGCCTGACTTTGGAGAAGCAATCTCCCGAATTGAGCACCCTGAAGAGAAGCTTGTCTCCCTCGTCGCCGTACTTGCCAAGGAGGGTAGAGAGGTTCTCCATCGCAGGAGTCTCAATCTGGGAATATCCGAAAGCGCGGAAAACGCTCCTTATGGTATCGAAGATATAATTCCTTTCGGCCATTTCCTGAGGCCCGAAATCGCGTGTCCCCTTGGGTATGGATGGTTTCTGGATCATCGTATTGTTCGTGTTTCGTAAAACGGGTATGTCAAGTGGAATGCAAATATAGTGATTAAATCAAATAGTTGTAATCAGCGGCACGATGAGGGACTTGTCAGGCAAAATGATTACCTTTGCCCCGAACTAAAGAACATTCGGATATGAGACAGTTTTTCAAATGGGTCCTGGCCGTCATAGTCGGCCTCCTGATCTGGGGGATCGTCAAGCTCGTCATGTTCTTCATCATGATGGGGTCGATGGCTGCATCCTTCTCAGGGAACGGTTCCGCTCCGGTTCTCCCCAAGGAGGGAGTCCTGAAAATGGATCTCGGGACCATCGCCATCTCGGAACAGACCAAGGAAAGCATGCCTTCCCTGCTTTCCACGATCCAGGGAGGTGAAGGCGTCGTACAGGTCGGCCTCCTGGATGCCGTCAACGCCCTGCACAAGGCGGCGGAGGATCCCGGAATCAAATACCTGTACATCAAGACGGACAATCCTGCCACCGGACTGACCAAACTCGAAGAGCTCCGAAAGGCCATCACCGACTTCCGCAAGAGCGGGAAGGCGGTCATCAGCTACGGAGAAGCCTTCACTTCAGGTTCATACTACATCGCGTCCGTCTCCGACAAGATCTACACCACCGCCCACCATGGCGGGAACAACTTCATGCTGGGCATCAGCGGAAGGATGATGTTCCTCAAGGACTTGCTTGACAGGCTCGGGGTCAACTACCAGCTGATCCGCCACGGCAAATACAAGAGCGCCGGAGAGACCTACATAAAGAATGCACCCAGCGCCGAGAACATGGAGCAGAACCAGGCCATGATCGACTCGATGTGGGAAACCGTCGCACAGGAGACGGCCCAGAGCCGCGGGATCAGCGTCGACTCCCTCAACTATTTCATAGAGAACCTTACCATCGGCCTTCCTGAAGACATGCTCAGCCACGGCCTCGCTGACGAGATACTCACCGTCGAAGGACTGGGCGAAAAACTAGCCGTCCTCGCCGGGAAGGAGAAAGCCGAAGACGTCAAGTTCATCCCGTTCGCGGATTATGCGGCAGCCAAGGCTGCCAAGAAGACCTTCTCAAGGAAGAAGATAGCTGTCGTCTATGCCGACGGCAACATAGTCGAAGAGGAGGATCCGTCCAACATCTGCGGCGAGACCTTCGCCAGGATCCTGGCAAAAGTCCGCGCGGACTCTACCGTCAAGGCGGTAGTCCTCCGCGTCAACTCGCCGGGAGGGACAGTACTTGCGGCCAGCAAGATAAAGGAGGAAGTCGACCTCACCAGGGCCGTCAAGCCGGTGATCGCTTCGTACGGAGACTATGCCGCTTCCGGCGGATACTGGATTTCGAACAGCTGCGACCACATCATCTCGGATGCAACCACCCTCACTGGCTCCATCGGAGTGTTCTCCGCGATTCCCGAGTTCAGCGGCACCCTGAAAAACATCGCCCACGTCAACCTTACCCCGGTCAAATCACACAGGCATTCGGACATGCTTTCCCTGACAAGGCCTTTCGACAGCGAGGAAACAGCATGGATGCAGACCTACGTCGACGACATCTACGAAAGGTTCGTCGGGATGGTCGCCGAAGGCAGGGACAAGACCCCTGAATATGTGGACGGAATCGCACAGGGCCGCGTCTGGACGGGGACTGACGCCTTGAAGATCGGCCTCGTTGACGAAATCGGGACCCTCGAGGATGCCCTTGCCTACGCAGCATCCGTCGCCGGCGACCCCGAGGTCGGGAACTGGGAAATTGCAAATTACCCGAAACCACTCAGCACCATGGAGCAGTTGCTCAGGCAGTTCGGCAAGTCATCGGATACCGAGGAAGTGGCGGCTACGGTGTTCGACGGCACGCCGTTCGAAGACGTGGCAAGGTCGCTCCTGGCCTGGAAGAAGACATGGGCCAGGAACGGCAAGGGCGAATTCGTGTTCGCAAGGATGCCGTACGAAATCTCTATCCGGTAATATCCACAAGAATGCACTTCCGGCCCTGTTCGGCCTTGACGGACTCGTCAATCCTGTAGCCCAGGAGTGAAAGCACATGGGAGCCTTCGTCTGCGACGACGAGGGCTCTTTCCTTGTCGGGAAGACTGAACTTCAGGTCAGTGAACATGTCGCTCAGTTTCTTCCTGCGCCCCCGCATCCCGAGCGGCTGCATCCAGTCGCCGTCCTGCCAGTGCCTGACGGTAAAGGGAAAGCCGATGGCCATCAAAGTTGTCCCGGTCTTCTGCTTGAGGGCCGAAGCCGTGACTTCCCTGACCGAAAAAACCGTTCCGTCCAGGGAATATTCACCAGGGCCGTCCACGGTGAGGCTCCCGTGACTTGCGGCAAGCCGGGCGATCACTATCTCCGAACCGGAAGTCACGGCCACCAGGTCTCCGGAAATGAACCGCTTCCCTCCGGCGGAGTCGCCCGCCTCCAGGCACGAAGTCAGCTCGCGTATCGTCTGCGGAGCGAAGCCATAAGATTCCATAATCCTGAACAGCAGGTATTTCCAATGCCTGTTGCCAAGCAATGCCCCTAAATCCAGACGATACTTCCCCTTCAGCACCCGAGGAGTTTCCTCAGCCACGAAATCGTCAGCAAGCGACTGTACCTGGGAGAAACGCTCCATATCCTGGGCCAGGGTGCGGACGAAGGATGGATTGATCTGGGCAAACAAAGGGAACACATTGTTCCTCAGGAGATTGCGCTTGAAGGTAGTATCCTTGTTGGTGCTGTCCTCACGCCACTTCAAGCCGCGCGAGACGGCATATTCCCGGATCTCGTCCCTGGAGAAACCAAGCAGGGGGCGGAGCAGGAAGAGATCGTCGCTTCCATTGAGGCTGGAGACCTGTTTCATTCCACAGGCCCCCTTCAACCCGGTCCCGCGCAGGAGATTGAGCATCAGGGTCTCTGCGTTGTCGAGGGAATTGTGGGCGACGGCGACCGCCCCGAAACCGCGCTTCCGGCAGACTTCCTCGAACCAGGAGTACCTCAGTTCACGGGCAGCCATCTCCAGGCTTACTCCCCTGGAAAGTGAATATTCACGGGTGCGGAAGTCTTTTTTGATGAAGCCGACGCCGTTCGCTTCACACCAGTCCCTGACGAAAGCCTCATCCGAGTCGCTCTCCTCCCCTCTGAGATGGAAATTGCAGTGCGCCACTTCGAAACGGCCGGACAGCGGGCTGCCCATGAACAAGTCCGCCATGACCATGGAGTCCACTCCCCCGCTTACGGCCAGCAGGACAGGCCGTTCAGGCAAGATGGAGGCGAGTATTTCGTCGAAACGCGACTGCATCCTTTACGGCCGCCCTACTTCTTGGGGAGGGGGAAGGAATACGTGAATCCGAGTCCGAAGCTTTCCTGGAACTGCACCCTCTGCTTGCCGTTGGGGTACTTTTCGATGTCGCTGTCCTGCCTGATCATGACCTTGTCGTCGTAGACGGTGAAGGTGGTCAGGGAGAGGGAGAAATGCTTGGAAAGGGCCCAGTTGATACGGTTGACCCAGTTGACCCTCACATTCTGGGGCTTGTCCAGGTAGTTGGAGAAGAGGATGAGCTGCGACGTGTAGGAGAGATTGTCGTTGATCTTCGCCGCCAGGTCGGCAGTAAGCTGGGCACCGAGCTCGAACCTTGCAGGCCTGAAATAGCGCCCGTCGGTGGAAGGGTCGGCGTAAGGGTAAAGCGTCTCATCCTTGAAAGCCTTCTTGCGGTGCATCCCGTAGCCCCTCCTCAGGGACCGGTCACGGACGATCGTGAAACCTCCGGTGAGCGGCTGGAAGTTGACGGTCAACCATCTGTTGGCTGTGTTGGGGATCCAGTCGATACCGATTCCGACATGGACGTACGCCGGAGAGAAGAGCCCGGATTTCAAGGACCTGGAATCAAGCCAGTCCTGTTTCGAAGGACTGTCCCCGGAATAGTTCCTCGGCACGGCGTAGGTGTAGGTGTCGGTGAACTGGGAAAGCAGGTCGAACTTGGCCGAAAGGTTCAACTTGTCGGAAATCTTCTTGCCGTACTTGCTCTCAAGGTACATACGGTCGGTACTCTTCTGGATGAAGGGAGGAGCGGACTTGTCGCTGTCCTGGTAGATGAAACCGTAGTCAAGCTGTATGTTGTTGTTCCAGAATCTCTTCCCCTTCGCATAGTTGGCATTGGCTACAATGTAGGAAGCGAGGGTGACGTTGTTGATACCTCCGGTCGCCCAGTTGGTGAAATTCTGCTGGCTGAACTTGAGGTCGGTCTTGAGGTTCTTGGTCCAATACACCGGTTTGGGAGGAGCGGCCTTGGCCTCGGGAGTCTCGGAAAGTGCCTTGGCAGCCTCAGCGGCCGCTGTCTGCGCGTCTTTCCTGGTCTTGTCGTCCTGGGCGTTCAGTGCTGCTGATGAAAAAACCAGCGCGCAGGCCAGGACTGCCTTGAATATTCTTCCGGTCATGGTTCTGTCTTTTAATTGTTAATACGATATCGCGAAGACAACCCTCTGCTTCGAAGGCTTGCCAGAATAGATGTCCTTCCCTTCTTCCTCGCAGACGAAACTGTCCACCGGGATGCACCTGATGGTAGCCTTGGTCTCGTCCTTGATCTTCTGCTCGGTCTCCTGCGTTCCGTCCCAGTGGCAGAGAAGGAACTTGCCTGTGCCGATCTTCTCCTTGAACTCGTCCCAGCTGTCGCACTTCTCCACATTGGAGGCCCTGAAGCTCAAAGCCTTGTCATAAATGTTCCGCTGGATATCGTCGAGCAGGGCTGCAATGGACTTCTCGAGGCCCTCCATCGGCACGGTCTGCTTCTCGAGGGTATCCCTCCTGTGGACCTCGACGGTGCCGTTCTGGATGTCCCGGGGTCCCATCGCCAGGCGCACGGGCACTCCTTTGAGTTCCCACTCCGCGAACTTGAATCCGGGGCGGAGCGTATCCCGGTCGTCGATCTTCACGGTGTGTCCTTCGGCTTCAAGGGCCTGCTTGAGGGCATGCATCCTGTCAAGTATCATGTCATGCTCTTCCCCTGTCTTGTAGATGGGGACCATCACGACCTGGATAGGGGCCAGTGCGGGAGGAAGGACAAGTCCGTTGTCGTCGCCATGTGCCATTATCAAGGCCCCCATGAGCCTGGTGGACACACCCCACGAGGTAGCCCACACGTACTGCTGGGCGCCTTCCTTGTCGGTAAACTGAACATCGAAGGACTTTGCGAAGTTCTGGCCGAGGAAATGGGACGTCCCTGCCTGCAAGGCCTTCCCGTCCTGCATCATGGCCTCGATGGTAAGGGTATCAAGGGCACCGGCGAACCTTTCGTTTGGGCTCTTGTGGCCTACGATGACAGGCAAAGCCATGTATTCACGGGCGAACTTGGCGTAGACTCCGACCATTCTCCTGGCCTCCTCGATGGCCTCCTCGGCCGTGGCATGGGCGGTGTGACCCTCCTGCCAGAGGAACTCTGCGGTACGGAGGAACAGCCTGGTACGCATCTCCCAGCGCACGACGTTGCACCACTGATTGCACATGATGGGCAGGTCCCTCCATGAAGTGATCCAGTTCTTGTAGGTGCTCCAGATGATGGTTTCGGAGGTCGGCCTGACGATCAGCTCTTCCTCCAGCCTGGCTTCAGGGTCCACGACGACGCCCTTGCCGGCAGGATCGTTCATGAGCCTGTGATGGGTGACTACCGCGCATTCCTTCGCGAACCCTGCGACATGCTCCGCCTCCCTGCTGAAGAACGATTTGGGGATGAACAGGGGGAAATAGGCATTGACCGCACCGGTTTCCTTGAACATCCTGTCAAGGGCAGACTGCATCTTCTCCCAGATCGCATAGCCGTAGGGCTTGATCACCATGCATCCCCTTACCGGAGACTGCTCGGCGAGATCCGCCTTGATTACCAAATCATTATACCACTGAGAATAATTCTCCGACCTTTTTGTCACTTCTTTTGCCATATAGCTTTCAAATTTCTTTTTTAACCCGATTATTCTTATAATTGTGCAAGATTTCATTCGGTATGGATTTTGTTTACCGGAGAAACATAAGACCCTGCACCTCTTTTTATGGTGCGAAGTTACGAATTAATTGTCAATTTATAGGAGATTCAGTAATGAAAACACGCACAACAATCTTTATCTCGGCGCTTCTGGCACTGACTTCGTGCGGTTCAGCAGCGCAGTACGCTATTGACTCCTCCGACCAGAGGTTTCAAGACGGGATCTACTATACCCCTAAAACTTCAAACGGCGAAGCGGTCGTAGCTTCCAGCGACATGGAAGAGACCGATTATCTTGTGGCCAAGACGAAAAACTCACCCATCTTCATGAAGAGCGGAGAGAAAGTCGACACCCTGTTCATCCCTCAGGACAAGGTAGCCAGAATAGATTTCAACAAGAAGGACAGCCTGACTTCAGTGTTCCTCTACGACAACGACGGATGGAACACCTGGGCGGCCTATCAGCCATGGTACTCGGCTTCGTGGTACGGCTGGGGCTCTCCTTTCTATTCCTGGGGCTACAATCCCTGGTACTACGGCGGATGGTACAGCCCGTGGCGCTACGGCTACTACGGCTGGCACAGCCCGTGGTACTACGACCCCTGGTACTACGGCGGATGGTACGGTGGTTGGTACAGCCACTGGTACTACGATCCCTGGTATTACGGAGGTTGGTATGACCCTTGGTTCTACGACCCTTGGTACTACGGCGGATGGTACAGCCCGTGGCATAGCGGATGGTACGGCGGCTGGTACGGCGGAGCACACCACCACTTCGGGCACGGAGCGTTCGGCTTCGGGAACGACAGGGTGCATGTAGCCCGCAACACCACTACAGGTTCGGCACGCAGGAGCGGCATCGGCGCCGTCTCAAGGTCTGCCGGCACAAGGAGTTCTTCCACCGTACGCGACAGGGCAGGAGCCGCCTCACGGACATCTGCCACCAGGTCGTCATCGACCGCAAGGGCTTCAAGGTCCAGCGCAGTCTCTTCCTCCAACAGGACATCTGCATCCAGCGTAGCCCGGAGGCAGGGCCAGACGGCATCCCGCTCCAATTCGGGAGTTACCGCCGGAACCTCCTCCACAGTAAGGAGTTCCTCCGCAAGGAGCACCGGTTCATCCAGCCGTTCGACTGCTGCGGGAACCACTTACAGCAGGCCCTCGACATCTTCCAGGTCCAACGGCGGCAGCAGTTCGTCGGTCAGTTCCTCCTCCAGGTCCAACAGCGGTAGCTACAGGTCTTCAAGTTCCGGCAGCTACTCCAGGTCATCCAGCTCCGGCAGCTACTCTTCCGGCAGTTCTTCCAGGAGTTCAGGCGGCTACTCCGGCGGCGGTTCGTCCAGCGGTGGCAGCCATTCCAGCGGCGGATCTTCCGGCGGTGGTTCCAGAGGTGGCGGCGGAGGTGGCCGCAGGTAAGCCCAAGGGTGCCTCCGGGCACCTTCCTGCCAATCATAATCGTTAACGAAACCTGGCTTCAACTATAAAATACAACTTGCAATGAAAAGGACTATTATCGCAATATTCTGCACTCTTGCCGCAACAGGCGCCGGAGCACAGACGATGTACGACGGGCTGACTTTCAGCCAGAACAATTACTATGGTACCGCAAGGTCCATAGGAATGGGCAATGCCATGACAGCCGTCGGAGGAGACCTTGGTTCCATCGGGATCAATCCTGCCGGGTCAGCCGTGTACAACTTCTCGCAGTTCACCATAACTCCCAACCTGACCATCAGTTCGATGAACTCTTCGTACAGCGCCTACCCCACAGGCGGCCAGGACCACTTCATCAACTCCCAGGCCAGGAACCTCACCCGTTTCACCATGCCTAACGTAGGAGCCACCCTGAACATGCCCACGGGCAACAGGAGCGGCCTTCTCAGCGTGACTTTCGGATTCCTCGTCAACGGGACCAATAATTTCACAGGCCAGATGATGGCCGGAGGGGCGAACGACAAGACCAGCTACCTCAGCGCGATGGCAGTCGGCGCAGACGGCTTCGACATCGACGTGATGAACGGCTACATGGATCTTTCCGGGAAGGACATAGACCAATGGGACTATGCCTACTACAACACCGACATCCCCTGGAACTCGATAGTCAACGCCCAGGCCGGTTCCATCGCCAACTACGGCGACGTCAACGACCCCAGCTACTACTGGCGCTACATCGCGGCCACGGAAGGTTTCCAGCAGACCGAAGGAGTGGATGCCGACGGCAACCATATCTATGACATCTACCTCGCAGGACCCGTAAACCAGGCCTACGGCCGGAAAGTCACCGGAGGCAAGTACGACGCCTTGTTCAACGTCGGCTTCAACATCAACAACCGCCTCTACCTGGGAGCCAACCTCGGGCTCGCGAACATCAGCTACGACTATGACGAGTATTTCAAGGAGGCCGCACAGGACCCTGCCGACTTCCTCATTGAATATTCAGACGCTTCGACCTACTGGAGCGACTACCGTTCCCGCTACTCCTATTCAGCCGAAGGTTCGGGAGTCTACGGCAAGTTCGGATTCATAGCCATCCCCGCCGACGGTGTGAGGATCGGTGCTGCCATCCAGACTCCTACCGTAATGAACGTCAACGAGATCTGGCGCCACGCGGTCGATGTGAACTACACCGACGTCAAGTACAACGCCAATGCAAGTTCTCCCGAAGGGGAATTCGCCTACAGGCTGATCACTCCTTACAGGGTCAACGCCGGAGTCGCATTCACCTTCATGGGAATGGGTATGCTGAGCGCAGACTACGAGATGACTGACTACAGCGCGATGAAATTCCGCAACGATGTCGACTGGAACACCAACTTCGACAATCTCAACAGCGAAATCCGCGACTGCATGGGCAAGTCCCACATGGTCAGGCTCGGTGCCGAGTTCAAGCCCATCCCGGAGTTCGCGGTCCGCGCAGGGTACAACTTCACCACCATCCCTGAATATGAATACAACGGAACCATAAAGACCACCCTGAAAGACAGGATGGACTCCTTCTCCGTCGGTATCGGATACTATTCTAAGGGCTCCTTCTTCGCAGACCTGGCCGCCAGGTTGACGATGATGTCCGACGAGTACATATCACCTTACATAGACTACCTCAGCGACGTCGCTTCACCGCTCATCCTCAACAAGAGGGAGCGCTACGACATCACTGCGACTTTCGGCTGGAGGTTCTAGCCTGGTTTATCCATAGGTGCCAAATCAGGAAATCATTTTAACTTTTCCCAGCCGGCTGCGTCTTATGTATGCAGCCGGCTGAGTTTTGTTTATGAAAAGGATACTGATTACACTTTGCATGGCCCTTTGCCTCGTGGGCGAGGCCTGGGCCGGAAACCCGGGCGGGAAACTCCGTTCGCTGGTATCGTCCTTCAAGAGGACGGAAGGGTTCGACGTCGTGGACCTGGGCGGTCCCGCAATGCTCCTGCTGAAGGCCGCGGCCCGCGCCGAGGCCGATGACCCCGAAGACCGCGCCGCCCTGGACTTGTTCCGGAGGCTCAAGCGCCTCACCGTGGTTGATTTCTCCGAAGCGGCGCCCGAAAAACGGGAAGAATTCCTGCGCAGGCTGGACCGGATCCTCGCCGGGGAGGAGATCCTGATGGAAGCCAAGGACGGCGGCGAGAAAGTCGCCATCTACGGCCGCTCCTCCAAAGACGGCAGCCGGATCGAAGACATAATCATCCGGGCCGATGACGCCCTCATCAGCGTCCGTGGATCCATCCGGGCCGACCAGGTCGGCTCCCTCATGAAAAAGGCTTCGAAATGACCGACGCTCGGTTCCATACCGTCTGGATTCCTCTGCAGGAGCGTTTTTACCGCGTCGCCTTCTATCTGCTGGAAGACCGGGCCGATGCCCTGGACGCCGTACAGGACCTGTACGTAAAGCTCTGGAAGATGCGCGATGCGCTGGACCTGGTGCGGAATCCCGGTGCCTACGGAGCCCTGCTGATGCGGAACCTGTGCATCGACCGGATCCGGCGGCTGACACCGACCGAGGACCTTACGGACACCATCCCCGGGGACCGTCCGCCTGACGAGACGCTCATGCTACGCGAAACCCTGGGAACTCTGTTGCAAGAGATGGAGAAACTCCCCGAAAGCCAGAGGAAACTATTTAAAATGCACCTGCTGAAGGGCATGTCCTACGATGAGATCGCGGCCGCAACCGGCCTTGCACCCCTTAACATCCGTGTCCAGGTGAGCCTGGCCCGCAAAAAATTGAAACGAAATGAAGAAGTTTGAAGAAATATCCCGGCTCGGGGCCTCCGACCTTGAGCGCATTTCGCTGGACGAAAAGATTCCAGTTCCGGAAGAACTCTCCGGGAGGGTGCAAGATGCCCTGAACGGCCTTGAAGAATCGAAGGGAACCGGCTCCAGGCCCGGATCGGCCGGAAGCCGTTTCACCCGCCGGATCCTCCCCGCCGTCAGCATCGCCGCCGCGCTCGCAGCCATCGTTGCCATCGGCCTGAACCGGAACCCGGAACCGGAGGATACTTTCGACGATCCGTATCAGGCTTATGCCCAGGTGGAAGCCGTGTTTGCCAAAATCTCCGGCACCGTCGCCTACGGGGCCGGGAAAATCGAAGATGCAGAAACTCGAATTGATAAAATAAGCTATTGGAAATGAAAAAGTTCTATATCCTTGCGCTGATGCTCCTCGCCAGCGTCTCCGCCCTCGCCCAGAACGGGCGCTCCTTGTACAACAAATACTCCGACCTCCCGGACGTCGAGGCCGTGTACATCTCACCTGCCATGTTCCGCCTCATAGGCAAGATTCCCGATGTGGAACTGCAGGACGGTTCCGTGAACTTCGGCCCCATCATCAAGAGTCTCAGCGGCCTTTACATCCTGAACATTCCGAAATCCGAGGCTGCGGCCCAGCTGGCCGACGAAGTGAACCGTTTCGTTACGAAAGGCCACTACGAACTCCTGATGGAGGCCAAGGACAATGGCGAAGTGATGCGGATGTACACGGCAGGCGACGACAAAATAGTGAACAGCTTCATCATGCTCTCCCACGACGCCTCCGAGACCAGCTTCATATGCCTGGACGGCGCCATGCCCCGCGAGCAGCTGGAGGCCCTCATCACCGACGCGGCGAAGGACTGAAGCCCTCCATCGGGTGGCCCTGCATCCCGGCAGGCGGAGGCCGCCTCAAGGTAGGTGTGTCCGCACTCGGGCACGTTGGAAGGACCTGACGGATACAACAGTCTCCGGTCAGGCCTTCCGAAGGTAGAGGATGCTCTCCGGACCTTCGTTGAAAAGAAGGTCCATGATTGACAGATTCGCAATGAAACCGTACTTCCCGGCAAAGACCTGGAAGTACGGTTTTAAAAGTCCCTCCTGTTCTAGTATGAAGTCAGGCTTCTTGGGATGGATCGCTTCCCTGTAGTCTTCCGGCCCGGCCTCCTGGGGAAAACGGTAGCATGTAGTGAACGAGATGTCAGCGGCAACCCCTGTCTTGCGGAGGAAGAAGCGGATGATTTCGAGGTCGAGTTCGAACAGGGTCTGCGGCCTTGACTCCAGGATGGAGAAAAGCTCATCCTTGTAATAGGCGAAATAGGCGGAGGAATCGTAGGCTGAAGATATCGTCCTCTGGGTGCGTACGACCCACGGAGTGGAATAATCCACCTTGATCTCCCTTATGGGAAGCTCGTGGCCGTTCTCATGGACGATGGGGAAATTGAGGTACTCCGGGCCGGAAGCGGAACAGATGCGGCAACGGTTGCGCCAGGTCTGCTTGCGGTAAGTCTCGCATGCTTCCAAAGTGACGGCAGACGGTATTATGCCGTCTGCCGTAAACTTCATGCCTTTCGCCATCATGACGAAATAGCTTATCGGTGGGAAATAGGCTATGCTCAGAAGCATGCTCAGTCGATCTCGCCCTTGAGCTTGCCGTCGTAGGCCCTGATGATCCCTCTCTTGGAGTTCTTGATGAAATTGAGGATGGTATCCCTTTCCTCGCTCTGGGGGAAGCCGGCCTCCACCTTGGCGCAGCCGTCCGAGATGTTGTAGCCGGAATAGTAGATCGTGTCGTAGATGTCCTTGATGTTGCGGATTACCTCCGGGGAGAATCCCCTTCTGCGAAGCCCTACGATGTTGACCCCGGCATAGCTGATAGGTTCCCTGCCGCAAAGGGCGTACGGAGGGATGTCCTTGTTGATCTTGGACATTCCGCCCACCATCGCGTGGCAGCCGACCTTGGAGAACTGATGGGCCTTTGCGCCGCCTCCGATGATCGCCCAGTCCTCGATGACCGTCTCTCCGGCAATGCCGACGTAGCTCACCAGGATGCAGTGGTTTCCAATCTCGCAGTCATGCGCCACATGGACATAGGACATGATCAAGGTATCGCTTCCAATCTTGGTAACGTACTTTCCGCTGGCCTTGGTGCCGCGGTTGATGGTAGCACATTCGCGTACTGTTACATTGTCCCCGAGTTCGACATAAGTGACCTCGCCTTCATATTTCAGGTCCTGCGGGATGGCTCCCACCACTGCGCCGGGGAAGACCTGGCAGTTCTTTCCCATCTTGACATATTGGTACACCACGGCATGGGGATGGATCTTGCAGCCATCACCGATCTCTACATCGTCATCGATGAAAGCGAAGGGGCAGACCTCGACGTTGTCCCCGAGTTTGGCCTTGGGACTCACATAAGCCTGGGGAGAAATCTTGTTCATTACGTATCCTTGTGTTAGAATCCTTTGTTCGAAATATGGCACCTGACAGCCTTGGTAAGCCTTGAATTGATGGTGTGTCCCGGCTTGAAGGCAGTGACGGCAGCATTCATGTAACCACCGGCAAGCCTCATGTCACCGATAAGGTCCAGCAACTTGTGCCGTCCGCATTCATCCGGGAAATGGAGCGTAAGGTTGTTCAGGTAACCTTCCCTGACTTCGAGTTTAGGGAGATTGAACAGCCGGGACAGTTCGGACAGGTCGGCCTCTGAAACCGGATGCTCCACTATCACTATCGCATTGTCCACATCGCCGCCCTTTACCAGGTTGTGACGGAAAAGCATGGCTATCTCGTGGAAGAAGACGAAGGTGCGGCACGGCGCAAGCTGTTCTGCATAATCGACGCCCATGTCCCACCTGGCAGACTGGACCCCGAGGATCCTGGAACCGAAATCTACGGTAATGTCAAAAGAAGGGGCCGGAGCTGGTGTCACCTTGACCCAGGCTCCCGTCGCCTCGTCCTTGACTTCAATCTCCTTTTCGAGGGTGATGTACCTGCGGGCGGCATCCTGTTCCGTCAATCCGTCCCTGGACAGAGCCTCGGCGTAGAAACGGGCGCTGCCGTCAAGGATCGGGACCTCCACGTTGTCGATATCGACGATGGCGTTGTCGACACCCAGGCCCGTGAGTGCGGACATCACGTGTTCGATGGTCGAGACGGAAGCCTCTCCCTTCGAGATGGTGGTGCTCCTTTCGGTGGAAGAGATATTCTCCGCAACAGCTTCCACGACCGCACCGGGGCCGATGTCCGTCCTCCGGAAAACGATTCCGGTCCCGGCAGGTGCCGGTTTGAGGATCATCCGGGAAACCTTCCCGGTATGCAGTCCCTTCCCTTCGAAAGAATATTCTCCCGAAAGGGTCATTTGCTTCTTTGGCGTCATTTCCATCCAGTCAGGCTGCATTTTCGCTGCAGTCTGCAAAGGTAGCCATTATATTTGGAATAATCAAGGACTGAAGGGTCAGTCGTCCTGTCGGCCTTGCTGCTTGAAGACGGCGTAGCTGCGGAGGTAGTCCTTCAACGGCATGGAAGGAGAGCCGAGGAGGACCTGGCCTTCCTTGCGGATGTTGCCGATAACGCCGCACTGGGCTCCGATGGTGGTGTGGTCCGCGATGGTAAGATGTCCCGCAATCCCGACCTGGCCGGCCAGGATGCAGTATTTCCCTATCTTGGTAGAACCGGCGATCCCGCACTGGGCCGCCATGACGGTGTGGTCCCCGATCTGGACGTTGTGCGCTATCTGGCACAGGTTGTCTATCTTCACTCCGTTCCCGATGATGGTCGACTCCATCTCGGAGCGGTCGATGGTGGTGCCGGCACCGATCTCCACGTTGTCGCCGATCACGACATTCCCCAGATGCTCGATCTTTTCCCATGAACCGTCCGGGAGAGGAGCGTTTCCGAAACCGTCGGAGCCGATGACGGCATTCGCATGGATGATCACGTTGTTCCCTATCACCATCCCGGGATAGATCACGACTCCCGGATAGATGATGCAGTTGCTGCCGATCGTGGTGTTGTCACCGACGTAGACATTCTCATAGATCTTCGTATAGTCCCCGACGGTGGCGTGATGCCCGATGTAGGTATGGCTTCCGACATAAACCTTCCTGCCGATCCTGCTGGTGAAGAAGCGACGGGAGAACAGCCCCCTGTGCCTGCCTTCCGTATGGTTCTTTGACGAAACATACTTCAGAAGGTCGGCAAGGGCCTTGTAGGCGTCATCGACCCTGACCATGGTAGGGGCGACCGTCCCGGAAGGCTTGAAATCCTTGTTGACGAGAAGGACGCTCGCCTTGCAAGTGTAGACGAACCTTTCGTATTTCGGGTTGGCAAAGAAACAAAGCTGTCCGGCCTTGCCGTGTTCTATCTTGGCGAAAGAGGTTACTTTAGCGTCCGGGTCGCCATCTACGGTCCCCCTCAGAATCTGGGAGATCTGCTTGGCGGTTAACTCCATCTTCATGGTTCAAATCAGTTGAAAAGGTTTGCAAAGTAAGCAATTAATTTTCATAATTGCCAAAATATCCTTATATTTGCAACCGTTGAGAGAGATAGGTGACGCAGGGGCGTCTCCTATCTTTGTTTTATGAAGGACAACATGACAACGGAAGAAATAGCAAAGGCCATCGAACCCGTCCTCGCCCGGAGGGGATGCTTCCTCGTGGAGGCAAGGATCGGCAAGGATGACGACATCCTCGTGGCCATAGAGAAGGAAGAAGGCGACGTGAGCCTGGAAGACTGCGAAAGCATCAACGATGCTTTCCTCGAGGCCTTCGACAGGGATGAGCACGACTATTCCCTGACCGTTACCTCGGCAGGCCTGGACCAGCCTTTCAAGGTTCCGGCCCAGTTCGCCAAGGCTACAGGCTCGACGGTGGAAGTACGCCTCAAGGGCGGAATGAAACTCGTGGGCGTCCTTACCGGGGCCGACAAAGAGGGAATATGCCTCCGCTACACCGTCAAGGAAGTTCCGGAAGGGAAGAAGAAAAAGGTGGCCGTGGAGCACGAAGACCGCTTCTCCTTCGAAAGGATCAATTCCGTGATGCCGCACATAACATTCGACAAATAAAACACAGAAATACATCAACATGGAAAAGAAAGAAGTTATCACTCTCATTGACGCTTTCAAGGACTTCAAGGAAGAGAAGAACATCGACAGGCCGGTCATGATGGGCGTGCTCAAGGATGTCTTCCTTACGCAGATCGCCAAGACCTACGGCTCCTCCGACAACTTCGACGTGATCATCAACGTCGACAAGGGAGAC
Organism: uncultured Bacteroidales bacterium; assembly: GCA_900320185.1. Taxonomy (GTDB): domain Bacteria; phylum Bacteroidota; class Bacteroidia; order Bacteroidales; family UBA932; genus Cryptobacteroides. Next base: position 132,856 of record ONRD01000002.1, on the reverse strand, counting down.
TGCGAGATCTACCAGAATTTCGACGTGGTCGAGGAAGTGGAGAACCCCAACACCCAGATCACGATCGACCAGATCGCGGCCGAGACCGGCGACGACGACTACGAGATCGGCGATGTCTACACCCGCAAGCTGAGCCTTGAGTCCTTCGGCAGAAGGGGCATCCTGAACATAAGGCAGAACCTCCAGGGCCGTATCATGGACATCGACAAAGCCAATGTATTCAAGGCATATTCCGACAGGGTCGGAGAGATCTTCACCGGCGAGATCTACCAGACCTGGTCCAAGGAAGTCATCATCCTCGACGAGGACAGCAACGAGCTGCACCTCCCGAAGGCCGAGCAGATTCCCGGAGAGAGGTTCAAGAAGGGAGACACCATCCGCGCCATCATCAAGAGCGTGGAGATGAAGAACAACACGACCCCGTACATCACCCTTTCCAGGACATCCAACGAATTCCTCGAGAAACTTTTCGAACAGGAAGTACCCGAGATCCTCGACGGCCTGATCACCATCAAGAAGGTGGTGAGGGTGCCCGGGGAGCGCGCCAAGGTCGCCGTGGAGTCCTACGATGAAAGGATCGATCCCATCGGCGCCTGCATCGGCGTGAAGGGCTCCAGGATCATCGGCATCGTCAGGGAACTCCGCAACGAGAACATCGATGTCCTCCAGTGGACCACGAACACCCAGCTTCTCATCCAGAGGGCGCTCAATCCTGCAAGGGTGTCTTCGATCGACCTCGGTTCCTCAGACCAGGACAAGATAAAGGTCTACATGCAGCCTGACGAGGTAAAGAAAGGTATCGGACGCGGCGGCTGCAACATCAAGCTGGCCGGCATGCTCGTCGGAAGGGAGATCGAGGTTTGGAGGGAGATCGGCAACGACAGCCTCGACGAGGAAGAGGATGTCCTTCTGAGCGAATTCAGCAACGAAATCGACCAGTGGGTCATCGACCGTCTCGAGGCTATTGGATGCGACACTGCGAAGAGCGTGCTGGCATTCACGCCCGAAGACATAGCCAAGAGGGCCGACCTCGAGGACGAGACCGTGGCCGAGGTGTTCAGGATACTCAGGGCTGAATTCGAAGAATAATAGAACAATAAAACACAAGGGGTTGAATATGGCAGATATCAGAATAAGCAAGATTATCAGGAAATACAACATCGGACTCCAGAATCTCGTGGACTTCCTCAAGAGCAAGGGCGCCGATGTCGAAGAGGGCAATCCGAACGCAAAGATCTCGGATGAGTATCTCGCAGACATCGAGAAGCAGTTCGGCAAGGACCTCGAGATGAAGGAAGCATCCGAGAAAGTGGAGATCAAGCTCACGGAAATCCTTGAGAAGACCTCCCGTAAACAGCAGGAAGACAACAAGGACGACGACTTCTACGAGCCTGCCCGCGAGACCGTCATCAAGAGCAATGTCTTCACTCCGGTCCAGAAGCCGGAACCGAAACCCGAGCCCAAGCCGGAACCTGTTCCGGAGCCTGTAGCAGAGCCGGAGCCTGCCGAGGTACCTGAACCTGTTGCGGAACCTGAACCGGAACCGGAGCCCGTAGCGATACCGGAGCCTGCCGAAGAGCCGGTACAGGCACCTCAGCAGGAGCCGCAGGCGCAAGCCAATGCAGAACCTTCCGTGGAACCTTCCTCAGTCCCAACCCCTGCAGAGGAACGGGTTCCCGCCGAGAAGGACGACTCCGGCAAGGAAGGAGCGGATTCCGGGAAACCTGAGGAAGAGAAGAAGGCGGAAGAGTCAAGCGCTCCGGCCGAGGAAGCGAAATCCGAGTCAGGAGACGACGCTTCAGCGGCAGTGCCCGGATTCAAGGTCCTTGGAAAGATCGACATGTCCCAGTTCGAGAAGAAGCCCCTCAAGAAGAGGGAAAGGATCACCAAGGGCAGCCAGAAGGTTGATGTCGCCAAGGAAGGCAAGCAGGCAGACAACAACTCCAGGAAGGACAAGAACGCGAAGAAGGATCCGCGCCAGTCCCAGGCACAGGACCAGGGGAAGGGCCGGAAACGTTCGCGCGGCGCAGACCGCTTCAAGCCTGCAATGACCGAAGAGGAGCAGGAGGCGATGCAGAAGGAAATCCAGAAGCAGGTCAAAGAGACCTACGCCAGGATGAACGACAACAAGAAGAACAACTTCGGAGCCAAGTACAGGAAGGAGAAGAGAGAGCAGGCGGCGGCCAAGTCCCTTGAGGAGATGCAGCAGGAGATGGCGGAGAAGACCGTCCTCAAGGTGACGGAATTCGTTACGGTCAACGACCTTGCCACCCTGATGAACAACACCCCGGTCAACGAGGTGATCAAGGCTTGCATGGACCTCGGACTGATGGTGTCCATCAACCAGAGGCTGGACGCGGAAGCCCTCGTCCTCGTGGCCGAGCAGTTCGGCTACAAGGTGGAGTTCGTGACTGCCGAACTCACTGAGGAAATCGACCAGGGCGGCCAGGAGGACAAAGAGGAAGACCTTGTACCAAGGCCTCCGGTCATCACGGTGATGGGCCATGTCGACCATGGCAAGACTTCCCTGCTCGACTACATCCGCAAGTCCAACGTGATCGCAGGTGAGGCGGGAGGCATTACCCAGCACATCGGCGCCTACAATGTCAAGCTGCCGGACGGCCGTCGCATCACTTTCCTCGACACCCCCGGACATGAGGCATTTACCGCCATGCGTGCGCGTGGAGCACAGCTGACCGACCTTGCCATCATCATCATCGCCGCAGACGACGCTGTGATGCCGCAGACAGTGGAGGCTATCAACCACGCCCAGGCAGCCGGAGTGCCCATGGTCTTCGCCATCAACAAGATCGACAAGCCGGGAGCCCAGCCTGAGAAGATCTACCAGCAGCTCTCGCAGATGAACATCCTGACAGAGGCCTGGGGTGGAAAGTACCAGAGCCAGGAAATTTCCGCGAAGAAGGGTCTGGACGTCGACAAACTGCTCGAGAAGGTGCTCCTCGAAACCGACTTGCTCGACCTCAAGGCCAACCCGAAGAAAAACGCGGTCGGTGCCGTCATCGAGTCCTCGCTTGACAAGGGAAGGGGCTATCTTGCCACGGTCCTGGTCCAGAACGGGACACTCCACACTGGAGACATGGTGCTCAGCGGCTGCTACTACGGAAGGATCAAGGCCATGTTCAATGAACGCGGCCAGAAAGTCAAGGAGGCCGGTCCTTCCACCCCTGTTTCCATCCTTGGTCTGAACGGGGCTCCGAGTGCGGGCGACAAGTTCAACGTCATGTCCGACGAGAAAGAAGCCAAGGCAATCGCCAACAAGCGCGAGCAGCTGATCCGCATCCAGGGCATCAAGACCCAGAAGCACATGACTCTCGAAGAGATCGGAAGGAGGATAGCCATCGGCAACTTCAAGGAACTCAACGTCATCGTCAAGGGTGATGTGGATGGTTCGGTCGAAGCGCTTTCCGACTCCCTCATCAAGCTTTCCACCGAGCAGGTCAGGGTCAATGTCATCCACAAGGCGGTAGGTGCCATTTCCGAGTCGGATGTCATCCTGGCCGAAGCTTCGGATGCTGTCATCATCGGATTCCAGGTACGTCCCTCTACCGATGCCAGGAAGCTTGCTGATGACCAGGGGATAGAAATCCGCCTCTACTCTGTCATCTACGACGCCATCAATGATGTCAAGGACGGTATCGAAGGACTCCTGGAGCCTATCAAGAAGGAGGAAGTGACAGGAACCGCCGAGGTCAAGCAGACATTCAAGATCTCCAAGGTCGGGACCATCGCCGGCTGCCTCGTGCGCGAAGGCAAGATCTCCAAGAACTCTCAGTGCCGGCTCATCCGCGACGGTATCGTCGTCTACACCGGCGACCTTGCATCCCTGAAGAGGGGCAAGGACGATGCGAAGGACGTGTCTGCCGGGATGGAATGCGGTATCGGTATCGAGAAGTTCAACGACATCAAGCCTGGAGATGTCATCGAGGCATTCATCGTGACTGAGATCAAGCAGACGCTGGACTAAGCGTTTGTTGATTGCTCCAGGGGAGCCGGTGGCTTTCCGGCAGCCTGTGTTTAAAGGGGATGATCGGCTGGTCATCCTCTTTTTTTCATGGGGACCTTCCGCTTCGCTCCATCCCCCCACGCCTGACGGCGCGGTGCCTCCCGCTTACGGCCGCGGGTGGCCAGGGTCCTCAGGACAACACCGCTTACGACCATGCATATCCACTCTTTCCTTCACACCACCCCGCTCCAAGGCTGCACGTACCGCCTCCCGCTTACGGCCGCGGATGGCCAGGGTCCTCAGGACAACACCGCTTACGACCATGCATATCCACTACTTCCTTCACACCACCCCTCTCCAAGGCTGCTCGTACCGCCTCCCGCTTACGGCCGCGGGTGGCAAGGGTCCTCAGGGCAACACCGCTTACGACCATGCATATCCACTCTTTCCTTCACACCACCCCGCTCCAAGGCTGCACGTACCGCCTCCCGCTTACGGCCGCGGGTGGCCAGAGGGTCTGAAGGGGGGGAGACAGTGATTTGAGGGAAGGGCCTTGCAGCAGTCTACAACAGGAGCAGGACGGCAAAAAGATAGAGGAGGAAGCCCTGGTAGTGGAGGCGGCCTTCAGTCTTGTTCTTGAGCATCGTCTCGGTGGGATCGTCGCCTGTCATCTTGACAAGGTCCTCGTCCGAAGGCAGGGACTTGAAGTGGAACTTCCGGATCAGTTGCCCGTCATTGAACCATGTGGCTCCGCCGTTTGAGCGGTTAAGCGTTATCAGGGTCTTCCTGTCCGAGAAATACAACGACGGGACAATCGCCGAGCGGACTTCCGGAAGAAGGACGGAAAGGCTGTCGAAGGCCTCCTTTGTGCAACTGACAAGGAGCAAAGGTGTGAATCCGGCCCCTGAAGCATCCTCCACCGTCCCGGAGATCCTGGTCCAGTCGTCACCTTTCAGTCCTTCGACATCATGGACGGAAAGCACAAGGACATTGCCCTTTGCCGCCAACTCGTCGCAATAGGTCCCCGAAGAATCGGAGAAAGAGAGAAGGGCGATACCGGCATCGTCGGAAGGAAGGTTGCGCCGGACAGTCTCAGTCCGGACAAAAGTCCATGTCGAATCAGGAAGCCTGTCAAGGGAGAAAGCGCCTTCCTGCCCATCCTTCTCGTAGATGAAAGTGGCTATGAAATCATCGCTGTCCGAGGCATCGGACTGGCTGGGGGAACCGGCGGAAAGGAGTTCGCTTCCGGGTGCGAATGACGTGAAATCCCACATCGGGAGTGTCGTCAGGGAATACACGGCAAAAGCGATCACCGAGACTGTCACTATGCTGAAAGACACGAATTTACGTCTCTTGTTGCTACCAAGGTTACGGTATGGCACGAAAGCCACGAGGGCAAGGGCGAGAAGGATGAGGTTCTTGAAATATGTCTGCCAGGAGGTAAGATGGATCACCTCTCCGAAGCAGCCGCAGTCCATCTCGGACTTCGTGACCGCCATCACGAATGTCAGGATTGAGAAAAGGCCTATGACGACAGTGGTTATGACCGCGACCGGCTTTCGCCACACCCCCGTTACCAGGGCTGCTCCGAGGATGCATTCGAAGACGGCCAGCGCCACGGCAAGGGCCTTGGCGGCAGGCATCATGAAAGTGACATGGAGGAAACGGAAATATTCCTCCATCACAAGGCCCGCCCCTACCGGATCGAGCAGCTTGAACATGCCCGCGAGCAGGAAAACCGCTCCGATGATGAAGGCACATAACCTTCTTGTCCTGTATTTCAGACTCTTTATGTTCATGGATTTGCCAAATATCCGTCAACAATTCCCTTCACCTTCGCGAATATGGGCTCGGGGGGAAGCATGCTGCCATCGGGGCCGGAACAATCCACCCTGATGAACTTCGGGTCGAGGGAAGCCTGCCTCAGGTAGATTTCCCTCACCCTCTTCTGGAAATCGATGCTGGCCTCGTGGATATCCCGTCCTCCATGAAGATATTCGCGGTCAGCACCCTTCCTGGAGGCTTCCAGCCTGCTTTCTACAAAACCCAAGGGCACATCCAGGAATATGTTAAGGTCCGGACGGGGAAGGGAGAATTCGCCATATTCGGTATTGAGTATCCACTCGCGGAGCTCCTCCCTGCGGTCCGCATCCGGCAACTTGGCGCACTGGTAGGCTATGTTCGAGTAGACATACCTGTCGAGGAGCACCGTACCGCCTTGCGAGAGAGTCCGCCGGATGGACGGGGCGGCGCCATGCCTGTCCTCGGCGAACAGCAAGGCGACCAGCTGGGGATGGACCGAATCGTTGGATCCGAAGTCGCCGCGAAGGAAACGGCTGATCAAGCCGCCGTAAACGGGAGAGTCATAGCGTGGGAAATGAATATACTCCAGGACCGGGCACACCGTTTCAAGATATTCCTTCAACTTCCTGACCTGGGTGGACTTGCCCGCTCCGTCCAGGCCTTCGAGAACGACTAGCATCAGCAACAGCAACTGTTAATATGACAAAGATATTCATTTTTTACCTATTTTTGTAATGGAAGCGTCAATCATTTTACCAATGGGAGCGACTGCAGGGAGAAAGATCTTGGTCATGGGGATCGTCAACATCACTGACGATTCTTTCTTCGCGGCAAGCAGGCACATCCTACCCGACGGATCCTTCGACGAAGGACGCTTCGCCGCCAAGGTGGCCGCCATGCTCGAGGAAGGGGCAGACATCATAGACATAGGCGCATGCTCGACTCGTCCCGGTTCGGATCCGGTTCCGGCGGAACTTGAATGGGAGAGGCTTTCCCCCGCCCTGAGAAGGTTCGCAGCCGATTTTCCCGGAGCACGCCTGTCCATCGACACCTTCCGTCCCGAGATGGTACGCAAGGCCCACGACATCGCGGGCCCCTTCATGGTGAACGACGTCAGCGGAGGCTGCCCCGCGATGTGGGAGACCGTCTCAAGCCTCGGACTCCCCTACATCGCCATGCACACGAAGGGCACTCCCAAGACGATGCAGGACCTTGCAGTCTATGACGATGTCACCCGGGACGTCAGGTCCTTCTTCGAGGATTTCAGCAGGACAGCCTCTGAGTATGGGATTGAAGACTGGATACTCGACCCCGGCTTCGGTTTCGCCAAGACCGTGGAACAGAACTGGCAGCTCCTCAGGGAGATGTCCCTCCTCCGGGAATTCCGCAGGCCGATAATGGCCGGACTCTCCAGGAAAAGTTTCATCTACAAACCGCTCGGCCTCACCCCGGAAGAAGCCCTTGCGCCGACCCAGGCCGCGAACTTCGCCGCCCTTGAAGGCGGAGCTACGATCCTGAGGGTCCACGACATAGCCCAGACACTCAGGACAGTAAAGCTGTTCCTGCTATACTCCAGCCCATCCTCCCGGGACACAGGCCATGGGAAAGCGGAGGACTGAAAGAGGTCATTCCCATTTTAATACAGCCCCGCCTGCGAGGAGACGGAAAAGCTGAAGGCGGCCGATAATCACTTATCAGCCGCCCTCTTTGCTATAGATTCGGAGACGATCCGCTAGAAGTACTCTTCCGTGGTGCTGTTGCCTGAATCGGAAGGATTCTCGTTCTTGTTCTCATGCCTTCCGAAGCTCCTGCGTTCGCCGTTACGGGGTGCGCCACCATTGCGGTGTTCGCCACCGTTTCCGCCACGACGCTCGCCACCGTTGCGGTTTCCACCGTTGCGGCCGTTGCCGCCTCCGTTTCCGCCACGGCGCTCACCGCCGTTGCCCCTTGGACGACGCTCGTTCTCGACATAGCCTTCAGGCTTCTCGGTAAGGGCCCTCATGGAGAGCCTCATCTTGCCGGTCTTCTGGTCGATCTCAAGGAGTTTCACGTCGATTTCCTGTCCGACTGAAAGCACGTCCTCGACTTTCTCAGTCTTGTTCCATGCAATCTCGGAGACGTGGAGAAGGCCTTCCTTTCCGGGAAGGATCTCGACGAAGGCACCGAATTCGAGGATGGACACGACCTTGCCGTGATAGGTCTTGCCGACCTCAGGAACGGCGCAGATGCCCTGGATCCAGTCGTAGGCCTTCTGCATGGCCTCGGCGTCATTGGTGGCGATGTCGACGATGCCCTTTCCGTCGACCTCGTCGATGTTGATGACTGCTCCGGTCTCAGCCTGGATCTTCTGGATGGTCTCGCCACCCTTTCCGATGACCGCCCCGATGAATTCCTTGGCGATCTCGAAGGAAATGATCCTGGGCACGAACGGCTTGTAGTCCTCGCGAGGCTTGTCGATGCACTTCATCATCTCACCCATGATGTGCATCCTGCCCTCATGAGCCTGCTCAAGAGCCTTTGCCAGCACATCGTAGGAAAGGCCGTCGACCTTGATGTCCATCTGGGTGGCAGTGATTCCATCCTTGGTTCCGGCGACCTTGAAGTCCATGTCGCCGAGGTGATCCTCGTCGCCGAGGATGTCGGTAAGGATGGCGTAGCGGCCGTTGGGATCCTTCTCGTCGGTGATCAGGCCCATCGCAACTCCTGCGACCGGCTTGGTGATCTTGACGCCGGCGTCCATCAAGGCAAGGCAGCCGCCGCAGATCGAAGCCTGCGAGGATGAGCCGTTGGACTCGAGGATGTCAGAAACGACCCTGACGGCGTAAGGGAAATCAGGAGCCTTGGGCATCACGGCCTTGAGAGCCCTGTAAGCAAGGTTTCCATGGCCGATCTCACGACGGCCAACGCTGCGCTGGGGCTTTGCCTCACCCGTTGCGAAAGGAGGGAAATTGTAGTGGAGGATGAACTGCTGGTCGCCCTGGATGAGCACTTCGTCCATCTCCTTCATGTCAAGCTTGGTACCGAGGGTGACCGAGGCAAGGGCCTGGGTCTCTCCACGGGTGAATATCGCTGAACCATGGGCGCAGGGGAGATAGTCGGTCTCGCACCAGATGGGGCGGACTTCAGTGGTGTGGCGGCCGTCGACGCGGAGACCCTCGTCCAGGACGAGGTTGCGGAGGGCTTCCCTCTGCTCGTGAGCGAAGTAACGGTCGATCATCATCTTCTTCTCCTCGGCTTCTTCCTCGGTCAGGCCGAGAGCCTCGATGCATTCAGCCTTGATGGCATCGAATCCGTCCTCGCGCTCGTGCTTCGGCTTTGCGGACTTGGCAAGCGCATAGCACTTGTCATAGGCGAATTCGTGGACTTTCTGGCGGATCTGCTCGTCGTCCTCGTCATGGGGATAGTCCCTCTTGTGGACATCGGTACCGAGTTCGGCCATGAGTTCCTTCTGCACACGGCAGTGCTTCTTGATCTCTTCGTGGGCGAACTTGATGGCATCGAGCATCACGGACTCGGGAACTTCCTTCATCTCACCTTCGACCATCATGATGTTCTCCTCAGTGGCGCCGACCATGAGCTCAAGGTCGGCTTTTTCCATCTCGGAGAAGGTGGGGTTGATGACGAAGCTGCCGTCGATACGGCAGACCCTTACCTCGGATATAGGGCCGCCGAAAGGCAGGTCCGAAGTCGCAAGCGCGCAGGAAGCGGCAAGACCGGCCAGAGCATCGGGCTGGATGTCCTTCTCCGCGGAGATAAGGTTCACGTTGACGAAAACTTCAAGGTGGAAATCATCCGGCCACAGAGGGCGGATAGGCCGGTCGACGAGGCGGGAAACGAGGACCTCGTAGTCCGAAGGACGGCTCTCCCTCTTGAGGAAGCCACCCGGGAAACGTCCGGCAGAATAGTACTTTTCCCTGTAGTCAACGGTAAGGGGCATGAAATCGGTACCCTCCTTGACTTCTTTTGCGCAGGTGACAGTGGCGAGGAGCATGGTTCCTCCCATCTTGACCACCGCGGAACCGGCCGCCTGCTTGGCGAGTTTGCCGGTCTCGATTTCGATTATCCTTCCGTCGGATAATTCGATCTTCTTCGTTACAATGTTCATTTAACTGCTTTTAACCGCTTGATTTCAAAAAATAAAGGGATGGGCCGCACCTGCGGACCAATCCCTTTGTCGATTCCTATCGTATGCTTATCGACGGAGACCGAGCTCCTTGATGATTTTTCTGTATCTCTCGATGTCGGTTTTCTGGAGGTAATCCAGGACCTGACGCCTTTTACCCACGAGACGGAGAAGGGAACGACGCGTGACGACGTCCTTCTTGTTCTTCTTCACATGCTCGGTGAGGTGATTGATACGGTAGGAAAATAAAGCAACTTGACTCTCTGGAGAGCCGGTGTCCGTATTAGACTTCCCGTACTTCGCGAAAATCTCCTGCTTCTTGTCGGCTTGTAAATACTCTGCCATTTTCGCAAAAAATTTTGTGATAATAAAAAAACCTCAGACTTTCCGCCCAACGCGAAAAGCGTGCAAAGATAGGCATAAATTTCAGAGAATCAAAAATATTTTGCATTTCTGCTTCGCCCCCAAAGTGACGGCTGGGACGGTCAGACCGGCCTGTATCGGCGCAGCGCCCGCTGGAGGGCCAGATGCCCTGGACACAACTCTTCCAGCAGGGCATGGAAGGCCGGAGAATGGTCCGGATGGCGAAGATGGCAGAGCTCGTGGAGGAGCACATAGTCGCGCAGTTCTTCCGGCAAAAGGACGAGGGAAAGGTTCAGGTTGATGTTTCCCTTGCGGGAGCAACTGCCCCAGTTCGATTTGTTGCGCTTGATGCGTACCGCATTATAGCTGAACCCATGCAGGAGGGCCAGCTCCCGGAGGCGGGCCGGAAGAGTCTCCTTCGCCAGGGCACGGAGCCGTTGGATGTCTTCCCCGGAAGGAGGAGCCGGAGCGGGCCCAGCGGCTTCCCGCCTCGCCTGCTGCCTGGCAAGGGCCTTCCGGATCCATTCCCGGTTTCGGGAGAAGAATGCAACGGCTTCAATGTAAGACGTACGGAAAGGGAGCGAGATGCGGACACGCCCGTCAGAGGAAAGGCGCAGGGTAATCCGGCGGGCCCGGGCATGCTTGCGAAGCACGACCGGGCCGAACTCCGGATCATCCAGGATTTTGCTCGAAGCCGTCATGAAAGACCCTGCCCGTCGGTCTCGTCAACCGCAGGGATGACGTCGCAGTTGCCCTGAGGATCCTGCAGGGGGATCCTGCGGAGCTGGGCGTACACTGCGGCCAGGATGGCCAGGCTGACAACCAGCATAATGGCATATTCCCATCCGGGAAGCAGGTCCACCAGGGAATCCGCCTCCTGCACCTTCTCACCCCCGAAATGCGTCAGGAGGACGGTCAAGGCGTTGTTCGTGCAATGGATCAGAATGGTCAGCTTCAGCGAACCGGTCCTGTAGTAGACATAACCCATCAGGCAGCCTATCAGGAAAGCCGAGAGGCCCTGCCAGAGGTTCATGTGGATCGCGGCGAAGAAAACTGCCTGGATGAATATGGCAAGCGCCGGATTCATCCCGCGAGGCTCCTGGGGAGCGAAAGGGTCTGTGCCTTTGTAGTTGAGAAGTCCCCTGAGGACGACTCCCCTGCAGAGCCATTCCTCGCACAGGGGCGCCATCACCGCGGTAAGGAGCAGGCTGAGCCACAACGGGCCGCCCGTCAGGATGTCCATTGATTCCTTGAGACTGTCAGGCATCGGCGGGAGCAGGGAGGACAGTCCCTCGAGTACCACAATGGCCGCCAGGGCCGCGAAGAATGCAGCCAGGGCGGCACCGCCTCCTCCCAAATGGCCGAAGTGGCTGCTGTCCAAACTGTATCCCCGGTCGAAAGTGCTGTTCGACAGGCTTTTGAACCTCACGAAAATGAAAACCGGGACAAACATCAAGGGATAGGCGACCAGCTGGGTGTACTCCACATCCATGAAGAGCAGGAGGCCGACTGTCACGATGCTCCCGAGAAGGACCCCAACGAGGAAAAAGCCAAGGACCGCGAACAAACCGCCGACTCCCGGGGTGTACCAGGAGCAGGCGGAAAGCAGGTCGTAATTCTTCTCGACCTTCCTGTGACTGAAGAAACCCATGGCCGTACTACCTCTTCCACAGAGGAGTAGGATAGACTCCCTTGTCCACGAGTTCCTGGAACTTGGCTACCACGCTGGGGCGGTCCTCCTTGTAGGTCACTCCGAACCAGCGGGAAGCCGTGGTCAGCACCTCGCACCGGCATGTGCCTTCCTTCATCATCACATCGACGGCATAAGGGATGTAGAACTCTTTCTTGAGTTCACCAGCGTTCTCCTCGAGGAACTTTTCGAACACCTCGGCGCTGAGGTCGAAGTAGTCCGGGGTGAAGCCCCACATGTTCATCGAGCAGAGAGCCTTGGCGTCGAGTTCCACATGGACGTCGCCGGTGACGGTGTTGTCTCCGTAGACCTTGCCGTCCTCCTCCTTGCCGACGTTCTGGTGCTCGGCGACTCCGGTCAGGTGCCTGGTCCCGTCATAGTAGCATATTCCGCGGGAGACTTTCCCGTACTCGGAGAGGGTGTTGTCCAGCTGGAAGCCGACGATGCTGCAGACCCCCTTGGAGTCCTCATGGGCACGGAGCCAGTCGGCGAGGATGGAGAAGGACTCCTTGCCGTAGTAGTCGTCTCCGTTGATCACGGCGAAAGGCTCCTTTATGACATCCTTAGCCATCAGGACCGCATGGGCGGTTCCCCAGGGTTTCTGCCTCTCCGGGTTCAGGGCGAACCGGGAAGGGATCTTGTCAAGCTCCTGCACGACGAAGTCGAACTCGAGCGGAGTCCCGTCGGGACAGGCAATCCCTGAATATTTGTTGCGCACGGTCTCCTTGAACTGGTCCAGGAAGTACTGCCTTACGATGTAGACCACCTTACCGAATCCCGCTGCCACGGCGTCGTAGATCGAATAGTCGATGATGGTCTCGCCGCTGGGGCCGAGGCCGTCCATCTGCTTGAGACCGCCGTAGCGGCTGCCCATACCGGCTGCAAGCACCAATAATGTAGGTTTCATGTCAAAAATGATTATTTAATGTTTCCAAAATGCGGTTTTCTTCTACAAAAATAGTTATTTTTGCATAAACAACCTATCAGGATGGGAAAGTTCAGGGACCTATGGGACAGAAGCAAGGACGGCAAGGACGCTGAGAAACGCTCCTTCGCACGTTATGCCATATTCGCAACCCTCCTTTTCCTGGTCCTGGTCGGCTTCGTCAACCAGAACAACATCGTACGATGGGTCAAGGCTGAAAGGGACATCCGCAGGCTGGACAGGCAGGTCAAGGAGTACAATGCAAAGATCGACGACATGGACCGGCAGATCCGTAACCTCAACTCGGACAAGGACTCCCTGGAACAGTTCGCCCGGGAGAACTTCGGCTTCGCCGAGCCTGGAGACGATGTGTTCCTCGTGGAAAAATAGCATCAGGTCATGGATTTCAACTCACTTGTGGCAGTCTCTCCTGTTGATGGCAGGTACGCTGCCAAGACTGCGTCGTTAAGGCCGTATTTCAGTGAATATGCACTCATCCGCTACCGCGTCAGGGTGGAGACCGAGTACTTCATCGCGCTGTGCGGGATCCCCCTGCCTGGCCTGGAAGATGTCGGCGAAGGCACTTCGATGGGGAAAGAGGAGGTATATTCCCGCCTCAGAGGCCTCTACCGGGACATGACTGAGGAAGACGCCGCAAGGGTCAAGGAAATCGAGAAAGTGACCAACCACGACGTCAAGGCCGTCGAGTACTACATCAAGGAGCGGTTCAGGGAGATGGGACTCGACCGCTGGCAGGAGTTCGTGCACTTCGGGCTCACCTCCCAGGACATCAACAACACGGCCCAGCCCCTCATGCTCAAGGAAGCGCTTGAGGATGAGTATATTCCCGCACTCAAGGACATCCTCTCCACCATCTCCTGCCTTGCCCGGGAATGGGATGACGTTCCGATGCTCGCCAAGACACACGGCCAGCCTGCGACCCCCACGCGCCTGGGAAAGGAATTCCGCGTGTTCGAGGCCCGGCTGGAAGAGCAGCTCCGCCAGTTGGGCGGCCTGTCATATCCCGCGAAGTTCGGAGGCGCCACCGGCAACATGAACGCCCACAAGGTGGCTTACCCCCAGGTGGACTGGCCGGCTTTCGCCGACGCTTTCACCTCTTCGCTCGGACTCCGCAGGTCGTTCCCCACGACACAGATAGACCACTACGACAACCTGGCGGCGATCTTCGACTGCCTCAGAAGGATAAACACCATCCTCATCGACTTCTGCAGGGACGTGTGGACCTACATCTCCATGGAATATTTCCACCAGAGGGTAGTAGCCGGGGAGGTCGGCTCCTCGGCCATGCCGCACAAGGTCAATCCCATCGATTTCGAGAATGCGGAAGGCAACCTCGGAATGGCCGACGCGGTGCTTACCTTCCTTTCGATGAAACTTCCGATTTCAAGGCTCCAGAGAGACCTCACCGACTCTACCGTGCTGAGGAACGCCGGGGTCCCTCTCGCGCACGGGATGATCGCGTTCGCATCCCTCAGGAAGGGACTCGGCAAGCTGATCCTCAACCGGAAGGCCATCGACAAAGACCTCCATGGCAACTGGGCGGTGGTCGCCGAGGCCATCCAGACCATCCTCAGGCGTGAAGCCTACCCCAACCCCTACGAAGCCCTGAAGAGGCTGACCCGGACCGGGGAGGCCATCGACGAGGACACCATCAAGCGGTTCATCGACGGTCTTGACGTCCCGGAGGCTGTCAAGGATGAACTGCGGGCCATAACGCCCTGGAATTACACCGGCTTCTAGGCCGGAGGAGCCTCAGCGGAAGCGGCCGCATGACAGACACTGAGACAACCGACAATAACCAGACATGGCAGTTATAAGCATAGACTTGGGCGGGACCAAGATCGCCGGCGCATTGTTCGAGGATTCGGGCAACGTGCTCGCCTGGGAGACCCGCCTTCTGGAAGGACGCTCCGGCAAGGATGTGTCCGACCTGTTGGGCTCCATGGTGACCGGGCTGTGGGACAATCCGGCAGCCAGGGACGGCATTGAAGGTATCGGAATATGCGTCCCGGGCATAGTGTACTCCAAGAAGGGCACGGTCTGGGCTCCGAACATTCCGGGATGGGTGGACTTCCCCCTCAGGCGGAACCTGCTGGAACAGTTGCCCGAGGAGCGGCGCGGCATCCCCGTGCACATTGAAAGCGACAGGACATGCTACATCCTCGGCGAGGTCTGGCAAGGCTGCGCCAAGGGTTGCGACGATGCCGTCTACCTCGCCGTCGGGACCGGCATCGGAGCCGGCATCCTCATCGACGGCCATGTCCTCCACGGGAAGGGCGACAGCGTAGGCGCGACAGGCTGGATGGCACTCGAACCGCCATATGACAGGAAATACGACGGGGTCGGCTGCTTTGAATATTACGCCTCCGGCAACGGGATCGGCGCCCGGGCACGGGAAGCCGTGGCGGCCGCCGCAGGCTACGACGGTCCCCTATCCGCAATCCCGGTTGAAAGCATCACCGCCCGGGAGGTGTTCAGCGCCTGCTTCGAAGGGGATCCGCTCGCCTTACGCATCATCGACAAGGCCGTACTGCTCTGGGGGATGGCCTCGGCCAACCTGGTCAGCCTCTTCAATCCTGAGAAACTCATCTTCGGAGGAGGCGTTTTCGGTCCGGCCGTCCAGCTTCTGCCCAGGATCCGGGAAGAGGCGCTCAAGTGGGGGCAGCCCATAGCCATGGAAGAAGTGGAATTCTGCGCCTCCACCGTCTCGGGAGGCGACGCCGCCTTGATGGGAGCGGCCTGGATGGTCCTCAGGGACCTCGGCAAGGGGAAGCCATCGCCGCAGGACGGCGCGTTTTGATTTCAATATGACCGTATTACGATGACTGGCAAAAGAATGGAAACCGCAAGCTACTCCGGCAAAAGGGTATTCGCAGCCGCCTGCGCCGGCATGGCGGTGTTCGGAGTGGTGATGCTTGCACTTGGGTCGATAATGGAGCCTCTCAAGGCAAGGGTGCCACAGGCATATTCACTCCCGCAGTACCTGTCCATAGGACTTCTCGCGGGGACGCTGCTGTTCGGGCCCGTGGTGGACAAGTCCGGCTACAAATGGATGACCATCGGGGCGGCCGTCGCCGCGCTCGCAGGGCTGCTCGGACTCTCCGGCTTCACTTCCATGTCCCTGCTGGTCCCCAGCATGCTGCTCCTGGGACTCGGGGGCGGCATCCTCAACGGCCTCACCAACGCCCTTGTCTCGGACATCAG
This sequence comes from uncultured Bacteroidales bacterium, assembly GCA_900320185.1. Taxonomy (GTDB): domain Bacteria; phylum Bacteroidota; class Bacteroidia; order Bacteroidales; family UBA932; genus Cryptobacteroides. The sequence goes on along the minus strand of ONRD01000002.1, from coordinate 116,763 downwards.
CGACGACACGACACGCAGCCCCCGGCTGAGCCTCCTTGGCGCATTCTACTGCATAGGAGCCCTCCTCTGGACCGTTGCCTGCGCCCTCATCAAGGACTACAAGATTCCTCTCGCCGCCGCTGCCGCGGTCACCCTGGCATTCATCATATTCTTCATCCTCACTGATTTCCCCAAGGCGAAGCAACAGGAAAACGTATCCTACCTCGACTCCCTCAGGCTCATGGGGAAGCCGGTCCTTCTGCTCTTCGCCCTCATCCTCTTTTTCGAGAGCGGCTTCGAAGGGATCTCGTGCAACTACCTCCAGCCTTACCTGGTAGCCAACGGTTTCCCTGTCAGTGCCGCCACCTTCTGCCTTACCATGTACACGGTCGGGATGTTTGCAGGAAGGCTGGCGCTGACATGGTTCGCCTCCAGGACAAGCGACCTCAGGATGCTGGTGACCTACCTTGAGGTGGCGCTCGCAGGCTGCATCCTCATGCATTACGCGAAGGGAAACTCCTTTGTCCCGTACCTGGCCATAACCTTCATCGGCTTCGGCTGCGGTGCCACCTTCCCGGTGGTCCTCTCGCGGCTCGGGGAGGCATTCAGCGCCAAGACAGGATCGGCGGTCAGCGCCGCGATGTTCATCGCCCTGTCGGGGCAGACGGCCTTCAACCACTTCACCGGCCGCATATTCAGTGGAGGATCCATCTCCCTCTACCCTGCGCTCATGGTGGTGGCGGTGGCCATGATGCTGCTGCTCCTGCCACACGTCGCCGTCAACGCCGCATGGCGGAGGGGCGGGACGGCTCCACCGCAGCAGGACTGACTTTCCCGGATGGCGCTTCCAGAGCGCCAGGAGCGGGACATACACTCGACACAACAGAAAAAACTCTTAATAAACGACAAAGAAATGTACGCAGAACAATGGAAAAAGAACGCCATGGGCGTTATGGACAAGATTGAAGGGACACAGATGGAACAGATCCGCAAAGTCGCAGAAGTGATGGCCGACACGATCCAGCAGGAGCGCTGGATCCACACCTTCGGCTGCGGCCACGCCAACCTCCCAATAGAAGAGATGTATCCGAGGATCGGTGGTTTCGTAGGCTTCCATCCTCTCTGCGAACTTCCCCTTACCTTCTTCACCCACATCGTCGGCGAAATGGGCTTGAGCCAGTTCCTCTTCCTTGAAAGGACAGAAGGCTACGGCAAGACCATAATGGAAAGCTGGGACTTCGATTCCAGGGACTGCCTGTGGCTCTTCTCGCACACCGGCATCAACGCCGTCAACATCGACATGGCTCTCGAGGCCAAGAAACGCGGCATGAAGGTGATAGTCTACGGATCGGCTGCCGAGACCGGCGACAAGGTTCCCCGGCACTCCTGCGGGAAGAACCTCTTCCAGCTGGCCGACTACGTCGTGGACACCTGCTGCCCTCTCGAGGACGCCTCGGTCAAGATGGCAAGCGAATTCGACAAGATCGGTCCGCTCTCCACGATGGCGTTCATAACTACGGTCTGGCTCACGATCTGCACCGTCGCCGAAATACTTGAATCCCGCGGCGTCAAGCTCTGGATCAATCCTTCCCACAATGTCCCGGGCGACGCCACGGCACGCGAGCGTCTTGCCGCCTCGACCGCCGAGTACAAGAGGAGGGTCAAAGGACTTCAGTAATGGCCGGCTCCAGATTCGACATAACCTACGCCAAATGGGGGGAGGTGGGCGCGACGGACAGTTACCATCTGGCGATCCTGCCCTGGGGCTCGACCGAGCCTCACAACCGCCACCTCCCGTACTGCACCGACGTGCTCACCACCCAGGCCATAGCCTTCGAGGCTCTGGAGAAAGCCTCCCTCAGAGGGGTCAAGGCAATGGTGCTCCCTGCAATTCCCCTGGGTTCCCAGAACCCGGGACAGGTCGAACTCCCCTTCTGCCTCCATGCCTCACAGGCCACACAGGAATCGATCCTGCGCGACATCGTGTTCTCCCTGGACCGTCAGGGAATACGGAAACTGCTGATAATGAGCGGGCATGGAGGCAACATCTTCAAGGGAATGATCCGCGACCTGATGATAGCCAATCCCGGATTCACCATCTGCCACAACGAGTGGTTCAACATAGTGAAAAGGGACGGGTTCTTCGAGGAGGAGGAAGACGACCATGCCGGCGAACTGGAGACGTCGGTGATGCTGCACTATTATCCGGATGAAGTCCGGATGGACCTCGCCGGGAAAGGCGAGTCCCGCAGTTTCGCCATACAGGGCCTGAACGAAAAGGTTGCCTGGGCACCAAGGGACTGGGCCAGGACAACCTCGGACACAGGCGTGGGTAATCCGGGCAAGGCCTCTGCCGCCAAAGGCCGCCGCTACATGGAGGCAGTGATCCCGCGGATAGTTGATTTCATTGTCGACTTCGCCTTCAAGGATCTCTACTGACATTGTTCAGTGAGATTGCCGCCAAGGCACATGAGTGCTGCAGGGCGGCTGCCATGCGGTCACGGCTAGAGTTCCACTGCGATCCAGCCGAAGTTCCACCCTTCAAGGACAGGGACGGTGAGGAGGAAATCCTCGCCGTCCTTTTCTGCATGCAGGACCTGGTCGCGGCATCCTTGCTTCTTCCAGACGAACTTCGGGGCAGGGTCCCCCTCATGCAGGCCAGTGCGCAGGCGAAGGATATATGACTCCTCCGGGGATATGCTGCAATTGAGGATGGCCACCGACCTGAGACGGCCCTGCGCATCCTTGCGGGGTACCACGGCGGCCTGCGCGAAACTCTCGAGCACGGCGGGAAGGGCATTGCCCGAAGCCCAGTCGAAGGCATGGAGAAGGGCGAGGCGCCAGGCACCGTTGAAGCCGGCGCCGGCAACCAGGTTGACGCCCAGGGAAGGCACGACGGCCACCCTGCATCCCCCCTGCCTGCCATCAGTTGCAGCACGGCTCACACCTGAAGGCCCTCCGTCCGATGAAGGTGTGGCTTCAGCGGCCCCACCGGAGTTCTCGAAGAAACGGAAGGTGGAGACAAGGTCTGAATACCTTGCTCCGGGAGTGATGTGGGGGCTGTCATAGTCTCCGCAATCACGGGAGGGAGGTTCCGCCGGGACGAATCCCTGCACCAGGCCACGGCTCTCGAGAAGGTTCCACGATCCCAGTTCCATCACAATGTTCCTGGAAGAGAGGAGTTCCCTCAGTTCGTCGTCGCCCATGCCCCGGACATCCTCCATGTCGAGCATCAGGACAGGGCTGCGGGGATCTTCCGGTGCGAATGGCAACCCCAGCGTCTCAAGGTCCACCGCCTGGTCTCCGGCGGAAGTACGGATCCATGCCCACGGGTCCTCGCCCGGATCCACGTTCCTCAGGACAAGGGACTTGCTGATGAAAGGGTCTATCCCCGAAGGCAGCGTGCCCCGGTTGAAATCGGCATATTCCCGGGCAAAGGGCTTCCACTGCGAAAGAGCCTTGAAATAATGGTCGGCATACCAGGACATAGGTTCCTCGTTGCCGCAGATTATTGCATAGCTCATCTGGGTAGCGCCCATGGAGAGGTAGTACATGGTCTCGAGGCAGAGGCTGCGGGCCGACTTGCCGGTAGCCTTGTGGAGATAGCCTTCGATCTCCGGGGCTATCTCGGTTATGCCGGGCTCAAGCCGACGGACCTGCCGGGCTATGCCCAGGCCCTTGGAGATCATCCCGCGCGGGGAATGGTCGTCATAGAAGCCATGTCCCGGACGCGACACCGGGTCCAGGCCGGTCTCCTCCTTCATCGCCCGGAACATCGGATTCCAGTCCCATCCCTCCAGGAGCTGGTCATGGAAGGCAGTATGCTGCAATCCTATCCGTGTTTCAGGACTGACACGGTGGACTCCTCGTGATATGGCTCGCACCACCCCGGCCAGGCTCTCCTGCCCGAAGGCGATCCAGTCGCTGCGGACCTTGCCGTCTCCCTGGTTGGCAATAAGGGCACCTACCAGGGATTCTCTGCCGAAGGAGTAGCCGAACTGCCTGTTGAACAGGGTGATGCAGGTGTCGCAGAAGCATCCGAAAGGAGCAGGGACATGATTTGTGACCCGAAGGTCGTCGTCCAGATAGAGGCTGTGGGGATGTACCTCGCTGACATAAGGACTGCCTCGGGCAATTGACCGAAGCCGTCACTTCCCCGTTCGGCCCTACCATCGTTCCCCAGTGGATGGTAGTGTCCTTGATAGGGCCGAAGGAGACCGCCCCGTCCCCATGGCCGAGGGCTACGACCTGCAGGGACGGAATGATTCCGGCATCACGGAACTTCCTGGCGGCGACTCCCATGCGGCGGGCGGACGGAGCGTGCCATGAAAGTTCGTGGGTGGCAGGGGTCTCTGAGCACAGCCAGACCTCGTCACAGAAGTCATATTTCCGGAAAGCGGTGATCAGCTGGTCCGTCAGGGTCGAATCATTGTGATGGACCGGCCAAAGGCGCACCATCATCCGGAAATCGCTTTGTTCCTGCTCTCCCGTGGACGGGGACGAGCATGACGCCAGGGCGGCACAGCACAATGCGGCCAGAAGCCGCAGCGTGGCTTTAAAGTAGCATAGATGTTTCATAGGTCGGTCGTTTATTCCATGAGACAGAATCGAGTCCGGCTGGGGAAAAGGGCTACTGCGCTTTCCAGCGGAATAATGCGCAGTCGCCTTCTTCAAGATGCATGGGGGCCTTGCCGGAGAACTTCGTGGCCTTTCCGTCCCGGCCGATCACGGACACCTTCCCGGAGAAGGCGATGTCGTAGTCGAATCCTGCGTCAAGGCTGCGGTTGACGATGACCAGGTAGCGGTAAGGTCCGTTCTCCAGCATTGAAACCACCGCGCCGTTCCCATGGGTGTCAAGGGTAGTGAGCGGAGCGGGAAGTTCCCCGAGAGGGGTGACTCCGGGAGGCACGGTCTCGCCGGCATGGCGGACGCTGAGCACCTTTGCTCCGACGAATACCCCTGCACGGGCCTGCAGTTCGACGTTCATCTCCTTGACCAGGTCATAAACCGGGGTACGGTTGCCGTCCAGGTCTATCGGGGCGTCATGGAAGTCCCATGTACCGGGAACGGGATTCCAATATGTGAAATACTGGAGACCCTGGGCTCCGTACGCAAGGTCGGTGTAGAACTGAAGCCGGAGCGACGCCATGGTAGGGACCGGATAGGGCTTGTGGGCCGTCGAAAGGGCGAAAGCCCAGAAAGGAAGTCCGGCAGCGGCGCTTTCCCTGGAGATGACTTCAAGGTTCTCCCACCAGCGCTCGCGGATCCCGCCTTCGGTGACGGGATAGAAGTCGAAGGACACCAGGGGCAGTTTGACTTCGTCTATGAACTTGCGGACATGTTCGGGGTAAGTGGAACCCAGGACCTCATCCGGGGCATAATTCGGGAAAAGATTGAGGTAGATGACGTGGTCGGGGTCGACCGCCTTGATCTTAGCGGCCCACTCGGCAAGGTCGGGAAAATCCTTGTTGGCCGGCTCGTCGCGGAGGAAATAGCCGTACAAGGCGGGATGGTCCTTGACTTTGAGGACAGTGTTCTCCGTGTCCGTACGGAGCTCCTGGCAGGTGAACATCACCTTGACACCGGCCTGCTCGGCATAGTCCAGGCTCTTGACGGCATCCTCGAAGGAACCGATGTGCGAGAAATTGATGTTGAATCCGGCTTCCTTCAGTTCCTGGAAACGCTCGAGGGAGAGATGTTCTGCCGGGATACTGTACCAGGCAAGGATAGGCAGCTCGGCCTCAGGAGTCCCCGCTTCGCGGGCGCAGCCCGCCGAAAGCAATGCCGCCAGCAGGGCGGCAACAGTCAGTTGCAATGATTTCATAGGACGATATCGATTAAAAAAAACTATCTGAGAGTGACCTTGACCACATAATCAGTGTCGGCCGGGATTTCCGGCAGGACTATGCTCAGGGTCGCAGCCTTCCTGGCCTTGGTGAACGGCAATGGCGCACCGCCGTCGAGGGCCGTTACCTCCTTCACCCGTGATTTCACGGGGACCTGGATGTCAAGGGACCCCTCCGGAGCCTTGAAGACATGGAGATAGAAGGTCCTGCCGTCACCTTCCGATGGTGCAGTCGAGACTCCCCAGTCCTGCCCGTCTACGGGGCCGGGGCCGCAGCCCTTGACGGATTCGGAATTCGCCCTCATCCACTTGCCGATGCCCTCGAGCCTCTCCAGGGCGGCTCCGGGGAGTTCTCCATTGGCCATCGGGCCGATATTCAGGAGCAGGTTCGTGTCCATCGACACGCACCGGGCCAAGGTGCGGACCAGTTCCCCAACACTCTTGTAGTCCTGGTCCTTCACGGAATAACCCCAAGTGTGGTTCATCGTCTGGCACATCTCGAGCGGCAGGGATTCGCTCACCTTCTGGTCCGGAGCGAAACCGGTGGTGTTCTGCCCCGGGAAATCCTTCTCGAACATCTGGAAATCTTCCCCCTCTATGGGAAGGATATGGTGGTTGTTCCCGATCATGAGCTCGGGATGGAGGGAATGCAGGTACCTGTAGAACTCCGGCATCCTCCAGTCGAATGACGACGGCTGGTCCCAGTAGCCGTCGAACCAGAGGGCGCGTACCGGAGCATAGTTGTCCATCAGTTCCTTGCACTGCGCCTTCATGAATTCAAAATAGTGCCCGTAGTCCTGGCGGTCCGTGCGCCGGCCGGTTTTCCTGCCGGAATTCCCGACCGGGTAATCCTCCCTCATCCAGTCGAGGATGGAATAGTAGAAATGGAGGTCAAGTCCTTCGGAATGGCAGGCCCGGGCCAGCTCTGCGATTACGTCCCGGCCGAATGGAGTCGCGTCCACTATGTCATAGTCCGAAACCTTCGTGTCAAACATCGAGAAGCCGTCATGGTGGCGGGAGGTGATGGTGACATATTCAGCACCGGCATCCTTGAAGGCCTTGACCCAGGCGGAGGCATCGTAATTGGCCGGGTAGAAGCCGGAAGCCGCCTTGGAATAGATTCCCGCATCCAGCTCACCGGTGTTCAAGTACCACTCCCCTTGCGCATAGGAAGCGTAGATTCCCCAATGAAGGAATATTCCGAAACGCTCACGGGAGAATTCCTTCCGGGCGGCAAGGTTCTCCTCGGAGGGTATGTAGTTCTGCGGATATGCTGCCAGCGATGTCGCCAGCAACAGACTTGCGGCCAGGATGTACTTCAGTGTCTTCATGTCGGGAAATTCTAGTGTTATACGCAAATATACAAGTATTGCCTGATTATTACAAATGGCGTTTATTTTTTGATTATTGGCGCATTATCCACTACTTCGCCGTCCCCTGCACCGACTCCGGGGCAAGGCACTGCGGCACCGCCCTCCAACGCCGGCTCGTCCCCGACCCGCTCTGCGAAAAGTACTACGACACCGATAACAAGGATGCAGGGCCCATTCAGCCTGTCGAATGAGCCCTGCATTTCACAAGCTTCCCGATAAAGGAAAGCATTTACATCTCTACGTCAAACCCCTCCGAAAGCGCTGTAGCCGCCGTCGACCGGAATCACGACTCCGGTCACGAAGGCGGAGATGTCACTGAGCAGGTAAAGCATCGTACCGACCAGGTCCTCAGGCTCACCGAACTTGTGGGTCGGAGTGTTGGCTATGATCTTCCTGCCCCGGGGTTTCAGTTCCCCTGTCTGCTCGTCGGTGAGCAGGAAACGGTTCTGGTTGGTCAGGAAGAATCCCGGAGCGATGGCATTGCAACGTATCCCGGTCTGGGCGACATGGACGGCATACCACTGGGTGAAGTTGTTGATGGCGCCCTTTGCAGCCGAGTAGGCCGGTATCTTGGTAAGCGGGCGGATCGAGTTCATGGAGGAAATATTGAGGACATTCCCCTTGCCGGCCTCCAGCATGTCCTGGGTGAAGACCATCGTCGCAAGCAGGGTCCCCTTGAAATTGAGGTCGAAAACGAAGTCGAATCCTTCAAGGTCCAGCCCATAGAAAGTGTCCGCCAGGTCATCGTCCTTGGTCATCTGCTCCACCTTGCATGTAGCTTTGGGAGAATTCCCGCCGGCGCAGTTGATCAGATAGTCGATCTTACCCAACTTCTCATGGATAAGGTCCCTTGCCTGGAGCAAGGCCTCCTTGTCAAGGGTGCTGGCCGAGATTCCGAGACACTTGGTCCCGAACTCCCTTGCAATAGCCTCCCCCTTCTCCGGATTGTCTTTGGCACGGCTGATGACAGCCAGGTTCACACCGGCTTCCGCCAGTCCTCTCGTAAGCGCCATCCCAATCACCCCGAAACCTCCGGTGATGACGCAGTTCCTGCCTTTAAGGTCGTCGAATGAATACTTCATGGTCCTATTCACTGAAAAGTCTCTTGATATGACGTTCGCACAGGTTCTCGATAACCTGCTCGGCAATCACTGCCGAATGCTTCTCGAGAGCGGGATAATACTCGTCTCCGAGTTCCGCAGCTATCTTGTAGCTGACGTGTATGAGCTGCCGGAAAGAAGGATTGTAAAGGGGATCCTGCTGGTTGTGGCGCATCGTCCTGGCATAGGTCTGGGCATCCCAGGCGGCAACCTCCTCGGGAGAAGGCAGGGCGTCCACATCCACATCTATCACCGTAGCATAAGGGACGGTCAGTTCATCCATGCGGCCCAGGGCATTGACATATATCTTCTTTGCAAGTTCCAGGGCTGCCGGGTCCGCCACCGCAAGCCCGATGTTCTCTTCAAGCCAGGTGGTTCCGGCCGTCTTGATGTGGATTCCCTTGTCGTACTTGCGGATCAGACGTCCCATTATCGGATAGATCGAGAACTTGTCCGAGCCGGAATGGATGGAAAGCTTCAGGTTCTCGGGAAGTCCGTACTCCCTGACAGCCTCGTCAATCACCAGGAGGTCCTGTTCGAATTCCTTCTCGAACCTCACGAGGTCGCCACGGTAATCGACTCCTTTGTTGAACCTGCCGGTAAACTTGGGGGCTATCGTCTGGACGGGAATACCTTCACGGGCGATTTCGCGGAGAATGTACCTGAGTTCCTCGGGAGTCTGGGCCTGGTCGACCTCGTCCATCGAGACCTCGGTGACGAAATTGTCCGCTCCCTTGCATTCTGCGATATGCCTGTAGATCCTTCCGGCCTCCTTTATCGCGGGGAGGAAACGCTCCTCGACAGAGCCCTGCTTCCCGATATAGTCAGCCACGTCGATGGTGAAGAAGTCGGATGCCTCCATGAAACGGTCCACATTGGTGAGGTTGATGTGGTCGGCATCGACGAAGTACTGGCCGGTGTAGCCGAGGGCCTTGACGGCAGCGTCAGCCTCCTTGCGGGTCTGGATGGGTTCGGTGCCTATTATCTGGTGCTCCCTGTTGGACTTGTTCCAGACGGGGACGAAACTGACCCCGAACTCCTTCTCAGCCTTGAGAAGGGCCTGGAGCTGGGCGACGCCTTCATGGCCGAAGCGGTCTCCGGTACCGAATGAATATTTTCCTATTTTCATATGACTGTATTGTTTTGATGTCGGTTATGCGGTGTAAGTACCTGAAACGGTGTCGCCTCCGTGGCCGGTCCAGTTGGTGTGGAAGAACTCTCCCCGGGGACGGTCGGTGCGCTCATAGGTGTGGGCTCCGAAGTAGTCACGCTGAGCCTGGAGCATGTTGGCAGGCAGCCTCTCGGTCCGGTAGCCGTCATAGTACTCGAGGGCGGCAGTCATCGCAGGTGCGGGGACTCCGTTGGCGATAGCCTTGCAGATGACGTTCCTCCATCCCTGCTGGGCCTGCGCGAGCTTGCCCTGGAAATAAGGGTCGAGCAGGATGTTGGCGATGTCGGGATTCCTGTCGAAGGCTTCCTTTATCTTTCCGAGGAATACGCTGCGGATGATGCATCCTCCCCTCCACAGCAGGGCGATTCCGCCGTAGTTGAGGTTCCAGCCGTATTCCTTGGCGGCCGCACGCATGAGGGTGAACCCTTGCGCATAGGAGACGACCTTGGCGGCGAACAGGGCCTTGCGGAGGTCCTCGAGGAATTCATCGCGGTCTCCGCAGTACTTGATGGGCCTGGGACCTTCAAGGATGGTGGAAGCGGCTACTCTCTCTTCCTTCTGGGCGGAAAGGCAGCGCGCATAGACGGCCTCGCTGATCAAGGTAAGAGGAACTCCCTCGTCAAGGGCAGCAACAGCTGTCCACTTGCCGGTACCTTTCTGGCCGGCCGTGTCGAGGATGTTGTCCAGGACGTAGGAACCGTCCTCGTCCTTCTTGGCAAGGATGTCCCTGGTTATCTCGACAAGGTAACTGTCGAGGTCGCCCTCGTTCCACTTCGCGAAGGTGGAGTGCATCTCTTCGTTCGTCATTCCGAGGACATCCTTCATGATCTGGTAGCACTCGCAGATGAGCTGGATGTCACCGTACTCGATCCCGTTGTGCACCATCTTCACGAAATGGCCGGCTCCGCCGTTCCCGACCCAGTCGCAGCAGGGTGTCCCGTCCTCGACCTTTGCGCTGATACTCTGGAATATGGGCTTGACGAAAGGCCAGGCTGCCTCTGATCCGCCGGGCATCATGGAAGGACCCTTCAAGGCGCCCTCCTCGCCTCCGGAAACTCCCGTGCCGACGTACAGGAGGCCCTTGCTCTCAACGTAGGCGGTCCTTCGCGCGGTGTCCGGGAAATGGGTGTTGCCGCCGTCTATGATTATGTCCCCCTTGTCGAGGAGCGGAATGAGGCTCTCGATGAAATCATCGACCGGGCGGCCGGCCTTCACCATCAGGAAGACCTTGCGCGGGCTCTTCAGGGACTGTACGAAATCCTCGAGCGAGTGCGCCCCGTAGAAGTTCTTTCCCTTGGCACGGCCTTCCATGAAACGGTCGACCTTCTCGACGGTCCTGTTGAAAACGCTTACGTGGAAGCCTTTGCTCTCCATGTTGAGGGCCAGGTTCTCGCCCATCACGGCGAGTCCGACGAGCCCTATGTCTGAAATTGCTTGCATATGTGTAAATGATTAATCCTTGAATCTTTCCGGATAAGCCCACAACCCGAGCGCCGGGTTGGGGATGTAATAGACCTCTTCTCCGTCAGGCATGACGTTCCAGCCGTCGCGAAGGGTCTCGAGGGGATACCTCCCCAGCATTTCCCCGAGGTCCCCGTAATTGAAGCCGACTCCCTCTATCTCCTCCCTTGTCATTCCGGGGCCCGGGCAGTAAGTGATAGTGAACCTGCCCTCGGATGAGCCGTGGATAAGGTGCGCCGAAGCGCCAAGGTTCTCCTGGAGGGCCGGATCGGACCGGGTCGCCTCCAATGTTGCGGGAGTACCCTTGTACCCATATTTCCGGATCAGGACATCCATTGTCGGGTCTTCCCCGAACTCCTTGAGCGCGGGAGCAAGGATCACGAGTTCCGCGCCGTCGGCCAGGGCCATCCTGGTCCTGTAGATGGCCTTGTTCCCAAGCCAGGTGCTCTTGAACTCCTCCGGGTCGAGATAGACAAGGCACTTGCGTATCGGACGGTCCACCATTATGAAATTCGTCTCGAGCGAGAGCCTGGATGCCTTTTCGAAGCATTCGAAATCGTCCCCGATGAAGAGTCCGCGGGTAACCATGGCTCCGGTAGCGGCGTCCTTCGCGCGTACGGTGAGGATATAGAGGATTGGAAGGTCGGGGATGAAATGCGTCCTGGCATATTCCAGCACGTCGCGCACCGGGCTCTTGGCCCGGCCCATTATGCGCTCCATCCCGTAGGCCGCACCGATGAAATGGCTCTTGTTGATGCCGGCGCTGCCTCCGGTCCCGACGAATATGTTCTTCGTGTAGTTCGCCATGCCGATCACCTCGTGGGGAACCACCTGGCCCACCGACAGGATGAGGTCAAAGGAAGGATCCAGGAGCAGTTTGTTGACCTGGGCAGGCCACGGATAGCTCACCTTCCCCTCGGAGACCTCACGGACATAGCTCTCCGGGACCTCTCCCACGGTGACTACGTCGTTGCGCCAGTCGTGGACGCGGAACTTTTCCATCGGGATGTCCCCGAACATGGATAGTATCTGCTCCGGTGTCATCGGAGAATGCGTCCCGAGCGCCGGCATGACGTCGGTCAGGGCGTCTCCATAGTAGTCGTTGCACATCCTCGTGACCGGACCGGCGAAGGAATTCAGGCGGGTATAGTCAGGCGGAATGGCAAGCACCCTCTTCTTAGGTCCCAGCGAAGCGAACACGTCATGGAGGATCGAGCGGACCTCCTCCCCGGTGATGACATCAGCAGCGGAACCTCTCGCGAAATAAAGCATACCCTACCTCTTTACGCGTGCGTTTCCTTTCCATACGCTCCAGACCTGCTCTTCGTCGGCAGGCTGGGCATAGTCTGTCTGGAACGTTGTGGCAAGGGCACCGCATGCCCAGCCGAACTGGATCCATTTCTCACTCTCCCATCCCTTCAGGATCGCATAGAGCATGCCCCCGACAAAGCCGTCGCCGCCGCCGATGCGGTCAAGCACATGGATCTCCCTGGGCTGCACGACGTGCCAGTCGTCTCCGGCAAGCATTATCGCTCCCCAGTCGTGGGAATTGGTGTGGTTGACCTGGCGCAGGGTCGTCGCGAAGACCTTTGTCCCGGGATAGACGGCCTTCACCCTTGCGATCATCTCCTTGAAACCCTCGATCTTGGCCGCGATGTCCTTGCCGCCGGCCTCCGGCCCCTGGATGCCGAGGCAGAGCTGGAAGTCCTCCTCGTTCCCTATGAGGATGTCCGAGACGGAGCATATCTCACTGAATATGTCATGGAGTTCCTGCTCCCTGCCCTCCCAGAAGGAAGCCCTGAAGTTGAGGTCGAAGGAAATCATGGTGCCATGCTTCTTCGCGGCACGTGCGATTTCAAGGCAGAACCTGCCGGTGTCGGGGCTGAGGGCTGCGATGAGACCGGAGAGGTGGACGACCTGCACTCCTTCTTCCCCGAATATCCTCTCAAGGTCGAAATCCCGCACGTTGAGCGTACGTCCGACTTCGCCGGCCCTGTCGTTCCAGACTCTCGGGCCGCGGGAGCCATAGCCGCTGTCGGCGATGTTGATCTGGTGGCGGTAGCCCCACGGTCCCCCCTGGGGGACCTCAGGACCCTCGAAGTCCATTCCGCGCGAACGCAGGTTCGACTTGATGAAAGATGCGAAAGGACTTCCCTTTACGAAGGTCGTGAGGACCTTCACGGGAAGTCCGAGATAAGATGATATGCTCGCAACGTTTGTCTCGGCGCTGGTGGCCTGCAGATGGAGTACATCGCTTGCCTGTACCGGCTGACCGTTTTCGGGAGTGAGGCGCAGCCCCATGCTGGTCGGTACCAGCAGAGAGTACCTGCAGCCTTGTCTGAGTGACATTTCCATTCCTTTTCCTGTTTTAGTCTTGTTAGGCTCCGCCGCACAGTCGCGGCGTCACAGGGGACAAAGGTAAGAAACTGTCGTGGTTTTTACAAACGTTTGTATTTTTTTATTCCTCTATTTTTCCGCTACTTGGAAGGCATCGACCTGATGACGCGCTGATTGACTTCGCGAAGCTTGGATTCATCCATCTTTATCACCTTGCGGTCATAGGTCATCAGCCCGTTCACCTCACCCTCCACATCCGTGGTCTGGGTATAGACGGCTCCCGAAAGTCCCTGGTTCAGCAGGGTGACCAGCTGGTCGGCGAAGGAGGAATATTCCTTGAGGACCTCGCCGCCGTCCTTGTACTGCACGTAGCCCCAGTTGCGGTCGGCCTGCCAGAGATGTCCCTCGAGAGGAAGCCCTATGCCGCCGTACTCACCCAGCACGTTGATCATCTGGGAGTCCCACATGCGGATCTTCGGATAGGGATAATGGTGGTTGTCGAGGATGTCTCCGACTCCCTGCTCCCAGTTCCCTCCGGAGGACTGGTTGATCAGCCTGGTGGGATCCTGGGCCCGGGTGAACTCGACGGCCCTGGCGGTCTCGAACTGGCTCCAGGCCTCGTTGAAGGGCACCCAGACGACTACGCACTGGAATTTCTTGACCTGGTCGATTATCTCTCCCCACTCCTTGAAATAGTTCGCCCTGGCCTTCTCGCTGGCCGGGAAGTCCTCACCTTCTCCATAATAGAACATTCCCCATTTCTTGCTGCCGGCGAAACTGGGCATGTCCTGCCAGACGACGATTCCAATCCGGTCGCAATGATAGAACCAGCGGGAAGGCTCCACCTTTATGTGCTTACGGATCATGTTGAAACCGAAATCCTTCGTCTTCTGCACGTCATAGGCAAGGGCCTCGTCGGTAGGGGCCGTGTAAAGGCCGTCAGGCCACCAGCCCTGGTCGAGCGGTCCGAATTGGAATATGGGGGCCCCGTTGAGACCGAGCAGCCTCGTGCCACGGTTCCGGAAGAACACTTCCACGGAACGGAGTGCGGTGTAGGAATCCACCTTGTCGATCACCTTGCCGCCGCGGAGTATGGAGATCTCGAGGCCGTAGAGATAGGGAGAATCCGGGGACCAGAGCCTGGGCTCCTTGACCGGGAGAAGGACCGCTCCGCCCGGGACCACCTTCCCTTCTGCCACTACCACGGGCGATGCCGCCGGCTTCTCAGGGTCGTAACCGATGCCGCCTTCAAGAAGGGCGACCTTCACTATGTCACCTTCCTGCGTCCCGACGGTTTCAACGCTGACTTCCAGGTTGCCGTCCTGCCTGTCGAACACAGGATTGAAATCTGCCACATGGGCCTTCTGCACTGGTTCGAGCCAGACACTCTGCCATATTCCCGAAACGGCGGTGTACCAGATTCCGTTGGGATTCTTCACTTGCTTCCCGCGCGGCTGGAAATCATCATCCGTCGAATCCTGCACCTTGACGACCAGGGAGTTTGCGCCATTCTTCAGGTAGGGAGTCACATCGAAGGAAAAATGGGTGTAGCCTCCGGTATGGGAGCCGACCAGCACATCGTTGACGAAAACGTCGGCCCTCCAGTCGACAGCCTCGAAGTTCAGGAGTATCCTTCTCCCCTTCCATGCACCCGGGACGGTGAATGTCGTGCTGTACCAGAGCACGTCCTGGGGAGTGAAAGTCCTCATCACTCCCGAGAGGGAAGACTCGATGCAGAAAGGCACCAGGATGCTGCCTTCGGGAGTCGCGGGACGCGGGTCTCCCTTCCCTGTGATCGAATAATCCCAAAGCCCGTTGAGGGACTTCCAGTCCTTGCGGACCATCTGGGGCCTCGGATACTCCGGATGCGAAGATGCAGGGGAAACCTCCTCCGCCCATCTTGTCTTGATCCTGTCGCCCGCGGGGGCCCACTGCTGCGCGAAGGCGGCCTGGAAGACCGCGGCCAGGGCAGCGCACATAGTGATAAGTCTTGCCTTCATAAGATGTTCGATATCGTTGTGATGAATAATCAGTGGCAGTCCCGCCCCTGCCGGAAACGGGACGGGTGGTCACAAATATACTCAATTGACCCGGAAAAAATGAATGGCATTATGAATTATTTCCTTAAATTTGTAACTGTCCGCAACCTGCAAACAATAAACAGCTGATACATATGTTCGACAAAGACAACGGGCTTTGGATAGCCCACTGCGAGAATGGTCCGCTTTCGATAACCGGGAAAATGGCCAACAGGCACGGCCTCGTGGCAGGAGCCACCGGCACAGGAAAGACCGTCACCCTTCAGGTCATGGCGGAGAGTTTCTGCCAGGCAGGAGTTCCCTGCTTCATGGCCGACATGAAAGGCGACCTTTCAGGAATATCCCAGCCCGGCCGCCTCAGCGGCTTCATCGAGAAGAGGATGCCCGAATTCGGGATAGCGGACCCCCAGTTCCAGAGCTGCCCGGTACGGTTCTACGATGTCTTCGGGGAGCAAGGCCATCCGATGAGGTGCACCGTCTCCCAGATGGGCCCCCTGCTCCTCACAAGGATCCTCGGGCTCAACGACACCCAGGAGGGAGTGCTCAACATCGCCTTCCGCATCGCCGACGAGAGGGGGCTCCTCCTGGATGACATAAAGGACCTGAGGTCACTTCTCAACTATGTTTCCGAGCACTCGTCGGAGTATTCACAGGTCTACGGCAACATCGCTCCGGCATCGGTCGGAGCCATCCTCAGGTCGCTGCTTACCCTGGAGAACGAAGGAGCGGACAAATTCTTCGGACAACCCTCCTTCGACATCTATGACCTGCTCGCCACGGAGGGCGGCAAGGGGGTGATGAGCGTCCTGGCCGCGGACAAGCTGATGCTCAAGCCCAAGCTCTATTCCACCTTCCTCCTCTGGCTCCTTTCCGAACTCTACAGCACCCTTCCGGAAGTCGGCGACATGGACCTTCCGAAGCTGGTCTTCTTCTTCGACGAGGCCCACATGCTCTTCGACGACACCTCCAAGGCCCTTACCGACAAGATCGAACAGGTGATCCGGCTCATCCGAAGCAAGGGCGTAGGAGTCTATTTCGTCACCCAGAGCCCCACCGACATCCCGGAAACGATCCTCGGCCAACTCGGCAACCGCGTGCAGCATGCACTCCGCGCCTACACCCCGAAGGACCAGAAAGCCGTCAAGGTGGCCGCAGAGACCTTCAGGGCCAATCCCGCCTTCGACACTTCCGAAGCCATCACCAACCTTGAGACCGGAGAAGCGCTGGTGTCCTTCCTCGATCCGAAGGGAGCCCCGTCGATGGTGGAAAGGGCCAAGGTCCTGTTCCCCCTCTCCCAGATAGGCGCCATAGACGAAGGCCAGAGGAACCAGCTGATAAAGGGCTCCAAGGTCTATGGCAAATACGACAAGGCCGTCGAGCGCGAGAGCGCATTCGAAGTCCTGCTTGCCGAAAAGGAGAAACAGCTGAAGGAAGCGGCCGAAGAAGAAGGGAAGAAGGCTTCCGGCAAGGCCGCAAAGGTCCCGGGCAAGAAATCCAACGGGATAGCGTCCAAGGTGTGGAAGGCCATCATCACAGCCGTGACGGCGACCGTCGCGACGATGCTGGGCAACACCGTCTCCGAGGCGGTGACAGGCAAGTCGTCTTCCAAGAAGACTTCCACCAAGGACAAGGCGGGGAAGGTTGTGAAGAGCGCGACTTCAGCCGCCGCACGCACGATCACGCGCGAAATCACGCGCACGATAACAGGGACCCTCGGCCGCTATCCTTCGGACCTTCCGCTTCGCTCCATCCCCCCACGCCTGACGGCGCGGTGCCTCCCGCTTACGGCCGCGGGTGGCCAGGGTCCTCAGGACAACACCGCCTGCGACCGTCCATGCACTTCGCTCTATCCCCCCACGCCTGACGGCGCGGTGCCTCCCGCTTACGGCCGAGGGTGGCCAGGGTCCTCAGGACAACACCGCTTACGACCATGCATATCCACTACTTCCTTCATACCACCCCTCTCCAAGGCTGCACGTACCGCCTCCCGCTTACGGCCGCGGGTGGCCAGGGTCCTCAGGACAACACTGATGCGACCGGAAACCGTTTGTAGGCCGGTCTACGTCAGGATCATTCGAAGAAGGAGAAGTGGACACGACCGTACCGCTTCTCTTTCTTGAACCGCGGATGGTCGGTGAAGGAATGCTCGGGACCGTGTTCCAGGATGAAATAGTTGCCTTCATGGAGGATGCCGCGCCCGAGGATCCGGTCCGGCAGTGTCTCAAGGCCTTCCATGGCATAAGGCGGGTCGGCGAAAACAATGTCGAACTGTTCCCTGCAAAGGGGGATGAAATCGAAGACATTGTCCCGGACCATCGTGACGTTGTCCAGTCCCAGCCGCCTTGCCTCCGTCTTGATGAAAGTGGCGTTGTCCCTGCTCATCTCTACGGAATACACCTTTGCGGCACCCCTGGAAGCGAATTCGAATGCTACCGCACCTGTCCCGCCGAAAAGGTCGAGGACGGTAAGGCCTTCGAATTCATACTCGTTGCCGAGGACGTTGAAAAGCCCTTCACGGGCGAAATCCGTGGTGGGACGCGCCTTGTAGCCGCGAGGAGGGTTTATGGTCTTGCCGCCGAGGCGTCCGCCGATGATCCTCATAGACGCTCGACCGACTTGAAATAACGGTACAGCGACATCTCCTCTTCCTCGGCCAGAGGAGTGCGGAAGTAAACCGTCGACACTTCGGGATTCAGCTGGAGCTTCTTCAGCACCAGGAATATGAAATACTCGGCGGTGGTGAAATCAGCGGCTTCGAAAACGTTTGCAAGGAGAAGGTTCCCGCCTTGCGCGACCGCAAGATGGAGGTGCGTGCCGCTGTAGGAAGCGACTATCTTGTTGTAGTCTCCGACCTTGCCGAGGTCTTTCAGGATAAAGTACATCTCAGGCAGCACCCGCCCGGCCTCGGCCGGACCTTCCTCGCGGGAAACCGCATGAAGCTTGGTGTCGCCCACAGAAAGAGAATACACCAGCTCCGCGGAATATTCCGGAAGGCTGATGTATTCTACTTCGTCTTCATCTTTCAGGACAACCGTCCGTCCCAGGATTTCCCTGGCCGAGGAGGCGTCGAAGAAAGCCGACGGGACAAGCGCCACCTTGGGAGTGAACAGTGAGAACACTTCTACTCCCAGTTTCCTGCGTTGTTGTTAGGCGTTGTCACGCTTCCGACCTGAAGGCCGGGGAAACGGTCCTGGTCCTCAAGCTCGGCAACCATGTTGACGATAAGCTGGTGGTCAAGTCCGTTGAGGAGAGACCAGTAAGGCATCTTCGCCTCGAAGAGGGGGACCTGGACGCCGGAGACGGTCTTCACGATAGCGGACATCTCGAGGTTCTCGGGGGTCTTTTCCGTGATGAGTCCCTCATGGACGAAAGGAATCTTGTCGATCGAATTGATGTCGAAGCCGGTCCTTCCGGTGAAGAGGGTGTCCTTCACGGCGATCTTCCTGGGGATCGTGAAGACGAGCCTGTTGTCGCCCTTCTTGTAAAGGTCGTACAGACCCTGGTCGGTGATGCCCTTGTTGGCCTTCCTCACCTCTGCGGTGTGGGCGACTGCGAGGGAGTCGTCCTTGGAACCGATCTGGAGAACGACCTCCATCTTGCCCTCGTTATAGAACTGCTTGAGGGTGTCGAAGGAAGCAGTGTACCTGTCGTTGACGCTCTTGAAGGCGACCTGGAGGTCGCGGATATCCTTGAGCTGCTGGATGGCGACCGCTTTCCTTGCATCGACCTGCTTGTTGAAATGGACAGGCTGCATCACGCCCTCTACGATCTTGTAGACGAGAAATACGGAGATGAGTGCGAGCAAAACGCACAGAATCGCTTTCAGTACTTTGTTCATTATCCTTAAAATTTATTACTGTTTCTGAAACGGATGAAAAGACAATGCGTCAATTCCGGACAAAGTTAGAAAATTGATTTATGAAATGCAATATAATATTTGTAATTTTGCCATCGCCAATGAACATGACAGACCAATTGAACGCACTTGCAGGCAATGCATCCTGCATTACCCTGGCGGTCCACACCCACCCCGACGGAGACGCCGTCGGCAGCGGGACGGGCATGCTGTCGTACCTGCTCGAGTGCAAGGGAGCCGACGCCGTACTGGTCTTCCCCGACAGGGTCCCGGACTCCCTTTCCTTCATGCTTTCCGGGATCGACCCAGGCAGGTTGATGACCTTCGGCGACGGAAATCCCCAGGCAGCCGGAAGGATCGCACGCAGCGACCTCCTGGTCTGCCTCGACTGCAGTTCATTCTCCAGGACAGCCGGCCTTGAAAGCCTTCTGAGGGAGTCCGGGGCGAAGAAGGTCCTGATCGACCACCACCTCGATCCCGAACGGGACGCCTTCGACCTGGTGTTCAGCGAGACCGAGACATCCTCGGCCAGCGAACTTCTCTACTCGATCCTGCTCCGGATGCCCGAGATAGCCGGGGATCCGTCCAGGCTTCCGCCGCTGTGCGCCTCCGCCCTGATGACAGGGATGACGACGGACACCAACAACTTCTCGAACTCCGTGTTCCCGTCCACACTGAAGATGGCTTCCGAACTCATAGCCGCAGGTGTCGACAGGGACTCGATACTCGAGAGCCTCTACAGCAGCTACCGCGAGAACAGGCTCCGCCTGCTCGGCTGCCTGCTCGGGGAGAAGATGCAAATCACCCCCGAAGGCGTCGCTTTCATAGTCCTGGATTCGCGGACGCAGGAAAGGTTCGGCATGGTCCAGGGAGAGACGGAAGGGTTCGTGAACATGCCGCTTTCCATCGGGAAGGTCAGGATGAGCATCTTCCTGACCCAGCAGGAAGACCATTACAGGGTCTCGATCCGCTCCAAGAAGGGCACTTCGGCGAATCTCTGCGCCAGGCAGTTCTTCCACGGCGGCGGGCATGAGCAGGCCGCGGGAGGGAAACTGTTCTTCCCCGGGGATATTCCCTCTCCCGAGGACGCTCAGGCATACATATTGAAAGTAACAGAACGGTTTTTCAGGCAATGAAAGTACGGCTGACGGCATTGACCGCCATTGTGGCGGGACTGTTCCTTGCGGCATCTTGCAGCAAGGAGCTACAGAACACCTACGCCACCCAGGAGACCTACATCGACGCCATAGTGTCCAGCCTGACGGCTTCTGCCGACTCGGCCACCGTCACGTCCAACAAAGGGACGATAAGGGTGACCGTTGGCCATGGGTCCGGGGAAGAGCTCCGGGAAGGCGGAGCGGTCTCCTTCTACTACGCCGGTTATTACATCAAAGGCAGGACCTTGAGCAGCGACAATCTGTTCGCCACCAACTACGACGACTTCGCAGGCAGCATCGGATGGAACGTGTCCGACTCCTCGAGGTTCAGGATCATGACCGTCGACCTGGCCAGGGACGGGATCATCACGGGACTCCGCAACGGACTGGAAGGAGTCCGCGCAGGCGAAGAATGCTATGTCCTGTTCTCCGGGAAGTACGCTTTCGGCAAGCAGGCCGCCGGCCTTGTGCCGGGCAAGTCCGCCCTTGCCTACCGCCTGTGGATCAAGAGCATAAGTAACTGATAGAAAAGAAATGGAAATGAATATAAAAACTAGCAGGATCATCACCCTCCTTGCCGCCGCGTCTGCGGTTGCGGCCGTTCTGGGCTCATGCGCCAAGGAGGCGGCCACTGAAAACAACGCTTCCGAGAAACGCTTCTTCGACTCCTGGATCAGGCTCAACCATCCGTCGGCCCAGCGCACCACCCTCGGGGCCTACATAGTCGACGACCAGCCCGGCACGGGCGAGACGGTCACCGGTGAAGACACTTTCATCCTGGCCCGCTACACCGTCACCGACCTCGAAGGCAACATCACTTCCACCACCAGCGAAGAACTGGCCAAACAGCTGGGAACCTGGGCCCGCAGTAAATATTACGGCGACCAGGTCCTGCTGAACAACACTTCCTACACCGAAGCCGGCCTGCTGGACATCATCAAGGGGATGAAAGTCGGAGGGACCCGCAGGGGCGTCATTCCTGGGTGGCTCAACGTAAAGACCGGGTACGACACCGCCGAAGAGTACCTGAAGAACTGCACCGGGGAGAACGCCGTCTACACGATAACCATCACAGGGAAGACCGACGACATCTACGCCTTGGAGGTGGAGCAGCTGGAGAAGTTCACCGACGAATACATGGACGGGGTTGACTCGACCATGTACGGCTACTACTGCAAGCAGCTGGTAGCACCCTCCGACACCACGGAAATCCCCGTCGACACCACCTACTACATCAACTACACCGGACGGCTCCTCAACGGGCAGGTGTTCGACACGACCATCAAGGACACCGCCAAGGTCTACGGCATCTATTCCGAATCCAAGACATACAAGCCCATCCAGGTCAACATGTCCTCCGAGTACACCGAAATCACCATCGGCTCGGACAATGACAGCAACGGAGTGACCGGGTCCACCGTCGTGGACGGCTTCTCGTACACCCTCTCGAAACTTAGGAAATACCAGAAGGTCATCTGCGCCTTCTATTCGGTCTACGGTTACGGCTACAGCGGCATGGGAGCGGCCATTCCCAAGTACGCTCCCCTGTCCTTCACCATCGAATATGTAGACAAACCCGAGAACTGATGCCGACTTCACAGGCTGCCCCAACCGAACTGGGCTCGGAGAGGATAGGGAAACTCCTGAAGATGTACGCGGTCCCTGGCATAATAGCCATGACTGCGTCTTCTTTATACAACATGGTGGACAGCATATTCATCGGGCATATCCCCGGCATTGGGTCCCTCGCCCTGGCCGGACTCGGTGTCTCATTCCCCCTAATGAACCTCAGTTCCGCACTCGGCACCCTGGTGGGAGTCGGTGCCTCCACCCTCGTCTCGGTACTCCTCGGCCAGAAAAACTACAAGGCCGCCAACAAGGTCCTGGCCAACGACGTGACCCTCAACTGCATCATAGGCCTCGCGTTCATGGTCTTCTGCCTGATCTTCCTGAAGCCGATCCTGTTCTTCTTCGGAGCCTCCGACAACACCATCACCTACGCCTGCCAGTACATGAGGATCATCCTGCTGGGCAACGTGATAACGCACCTGTATTTCGGGCTGAACAGCATGCTCCGCTCGTCCGGACATCCCAGGACGGCGATGAGGCTGACCCTTTTCACCGTCATCTCCAACACCATCCTCGACCCGGTGTTCATCTTCGTGTTCGGCCTCGGGATAAAGGGAGCGGCGATCGCCACTGTCCTCTGCCAGGCGATGGCACTTGCATGGACCCTCAGGTTCTACACCCGGAAAGACAACCTGCTCCACCTGCCGAAAGGATTCTTCGGCCTGGACTGGAGGATTGCCAAGGATTCCCTCGCCATCGGCATGGGACCGTTCCTGATGAACGCCGCAAGCTGCATAGTCGCCATGTTCATAAACCAGCAGCTGCTCAAGTACGGCGGTGACCTTGCCATCGGCGCCTATGGTATCGTCAACCGCATCAACTTCATGTTCGTGATGGTCATCATGGGGTTCAACCAGGGGATGCAGCCGATCGCCGGCTACAACTTCGGCGCGAGGCAGTACTCCCGTGTGAAGAAGGTCTTCCTCCTGACCGCGCTCTGGGCGACTGCGGTGTGCGTGTTCTGGTTCGCGGCATCCGAATTCTTCCCGAGCCTGATGGTGGGGATATTCACCAACGACCCTGAACTCATAGCCATTGCTGACAAGGGCCTGCGGGTGATGAACCCGGTGGTGCTGATAGTGGGATGGCAGATGGTCTCCACTAATTTCTTCCAGAGCCTTGGCATGGTGAAGAAATCCATCTTCCTGTCCCTGAGCAGGCAGCTCCTGTTCCTGGTACCGCTGGTCTACATCCTGCCCTTGTTCTATGACGTACACGGGGTGTTCCTCGCATTCCCTTGTTCGGACACTCTCGCATGCATAGCCACCCTTATCCTGATCCACCGGCTGTTCCGTAAATTCAGCAAGCTCAAGGATGGCGACGAACCGACGATACTCGGAAGTTCGATCTCATGAAGCTTTTAATCCAACCATCCCAGACAAACAAACGATGACAGACGAAGGAAACATCATAATAAACATCGGACGCCAGTTCGGAAGCGGCGGCAAAAGCATCGCCGTGGAGATCGGACGGGAACTCGGCATACAAGTGTTCGACAGGGAGATCATCTCCAAGGCTGCCGAAGAAAGCGGATTCAGCAAGGAACTCTTCGAGAAGAATGACGAGAAGAGAAGCCTCTTCCGTTTCTCTTCCTTCTTCGGGGCGGAAAGGTTCGGCGGCGCGCACGCGGCCTCCGTCGGGGATGACCAGCTCTTCAAGATCCAGAGCGAAGTGATCCGCGACATCGCCCTCAAGCAGTCCGCCATCTTCGTCGGACGCTGCTCCAACTACATCCTCAGGGACATGTCCTGCCTCGACGTCTTCATCAAGGCTCCCATGGAGGACAGGGTCGGCAGGGTCTCAAAGCGCGAAGGGATCCCGGAGGAAGAGGCCCAGGAGATGATCGAAAAGCAGGACAGGACCAGGCAGACCTTCTACAATTTCTTCTCTTTCGGGAACTGGGGACAGGCTTCTGACTATGACCTGTGCATCGACTCCTCCCTCCTCGGGATAGAAGGCACGGCCCGGTTCATCATAGAATTCGGGAGGAAGTCCAAACTCATCAGGTAGGATATGGCCGTCTCGAAGAAAGGAAAGATCTTACTGGCCGCAGGAGCGGCCGTGATGCTCACGGCGGCCGTCCTGCTGGCATCCGGTTCAGGCAGGAGGAAAGCCGAGCCCAGGATTCCGGTCGACCTGAACGCCAGCCTGACCAACGAGATGTCCGACACCTCCATCCTGAAGGGGATGGACAGCATGGTCACCGACTACATGAGGGTGTGGGGGCTTAAAGGAGTGTCCCTTTCGGTGATGAGGAACGACTCGCTCCTCTATGCCAAAGGCTACGGCATCGCCGACACCAGGAAGCCGATGTCGCCGGGCAACATCCTCCGCGTGGCTTCCGTGTCCAAGCTTGTCACGGCAGTGGGGATCATGGTCCTTTGCGAGAGGGGCCAGCTCGCCCTGGAGGACACCGTCTTCGGTCCCTCAGGCATCCTGAACGACTCTACCTACAACGAGGCCATAACCGACTCCCTTTACTACCGGATCACGGTGGAGGACCTCCTCCGCCACAAGGGAGGATTCAGCAAGAAGGGCGGGGACCCCATGTTTTCGACACGGTGGATAATGATGCAGAAGCACTGGAAGAAGGTCCCTACCAAGGAACAGCTGATGGAGCTGCAACTCGCAAGGCCGCTGAAATTCGAACCCGGGACTTGGCAGGACTATTCCAATTTCGGCTATCTGGCCCTGTCGATGGTCATCGAGAAGGTGAGCGGACAGGACTACGAGACCTTCATGCAGGAGAATGTGCTCAAGCCTGTCGGCTGCGTCGGGTTCAAGATCGCCGGGAACTACTACGCCGACAAGTGGCCTGACGAAGTGCGCTACTATGTCCCGAAAGACGACCAGATGGTAGAAGAGTTCAACAACAGCGGACGGAAGGTCGTGCGCTGCTACGGCGGCAACAACGTCTCCGGGCTGCTGGGTGCGGGAGCCTGGGCCGCCTCGACTCCGGAACTCGCCCTCCTGGTCGCATCGATCGACGGGAAGGAGGAAGTCCCCGACATCATCTCGAAGGAAAGCGTGGACAGGATGACTGAATATTTCGACCCGGACACCTATTCCCTCGGATGGAACGACACCAAGCCCAACGGAGAATGGACGCGCACCGGCACCTTTGCAGGCACCAGTGCGCTTATAAAGACTTTCGAAGACGGGGAATGCTGGATCTTCGTCACCAACACCAGCACCTACAAGGGTCCTGCGCTTGCCGCCCACACGAATGAGCTCTTCGAGAACATGCGCCTTGAATATTCAGGGAAACTCCCCAGACGCAACCTTTTCTACGAGATTCCGGCAACGGACGAAGAAGAAGGATAGCCTCCCCTTCCGCTACTTGTTCACGAACATCACAGCTTCCGCTATGGAATTCAGCTTGGTGTCCACGCTGTCGGCACGGCTGGCCAGGACACAGGGAGCTGTGGTACCCACCAGCATTCCGGCCTGACGGACACCGTCGGCCAGCTTGGAATTGGTCTTCCAGAAGACGTTGGCGGACTCGATGTTGGGGAACTGCAGGCAGTCCGCATCTCCGGCCACGGGGCTGACCAGCTTCTTGATCTGGACGGATTCTTCGTCTATAGCGACATCGAGGGCAAGGGGACCGTCACCGATGCAGCCCTTGATCTGGCCGCGGTCGCACATCTTGGCGAGCTGGGCCGCTTCGACGCATGCAGGCATGGAATCGAGCATCTGCTCGGAAGCTGCTATGAATGCGATCTTGGGCTTCGCAATCCCGAAGGAATGGGCCACACCCACAAGGTAGCCGGCAATCTTTACCTTCTGGCGGAAATCGGGCTGAGGGATGACTGCCATGTCGGAAAGGAACATGAGCTTGTGGTATTTCGGGTTCTCGATGACACCGACGTGGCTGAGGACTCCCTTCGGAGGAAGGAGGCCTGTCTCCTTGTTGAGGATTGCACGGAGGAACTTGTCTGTCGAGCAGAGGCCCTTCATCAGGACGTCGCCTTCACCGTCGTGGACCATCTGGACAGCCTTGGCGACAGCCTTGAGCTCCACTTTCTCGTCAACGATAACGAACTGTCCGGCATCTATCCCGTTGTCGGTGCAAGTCTTCTCGATAAGGTCCTTGTCACCCACAAGGGTCACCTTTACGAATCCAAGCTCGGACGCTTTCGCGCAAGCCTCGATCGTGTGCTCGTCAACCGCCCATGCGGCTACCATTCTCTTGCAGACCTTCTTCTCCTTGAGTTCTGCAAAGACATCTGCGAATTTCGTGATCATCGTTCTAATGTTATTGGATTGATTATTCTTCAATGTTCTGTACAAGGTGCATCGTGTCCCTGGCGATCACAAGTTCCTCGTCGGTGGTCACAAGGGCGACCTTCACCTTGGAATCGGGAAGGGAGATGACCGTGTCGACTCCCCAGGCGGTATTGGCCTCGTAGTCGAAGGTCAGTCCGAGGTAGGTGAAGTTCTCGCAGACACGGCGGCGGAGACGGCTGTTGTGCTCGCCGATGCCACCTGTGAAGAAGATAGCGTCGACACCGTTCATCTCGGCGACATAGGCGCCGATGTACTTGATCATCTGGAAGGTGAGCATCTTGAGGACAAGCTTGGCCTTGGGGTCTCCGCTGTTCGCGAGCTCGTCCATCTCCCTGGCGTCGGAAGTCTTCTGGGAAACTCCCTGGAAGCCGCTCTTCTTGTTGACAAGCTCATACATCTGGTCGGGGCTGATGCCTTCCTTCTTCATGATGTAGATGATGGCGTTGGGATCGACGTCGCCGCAGCGGGTTCCCATGATAAGGCCCTCCAGAGGGGTGAGGCCCATGGAAGTGTCGATGGATTTGCCGTTCACCACGGCGGTGATCGAACTGCCGTTGCCGATATGGCAGGTCACCACCCTGGAGTTGTCAGGATCGAGCCCGACCATCTTGCAACCCTTGTTGGCCACGAACTGGTGGCTGGTCCCGTGGGCGCCGTAACGGCGGATGTGGTACTTCTCGTAATACTCGTACGGCAGGCCGTACATGTAGGCGTACGCCGGCATGGTCTGGTGGAATGCGGTGTCGAAAGTCACCACCTGGGGGACGTTGGGCAGAACCTCCTGGCAAGCCCTGATACCGAGTATGTGGGCAGGATTGTGCAGGGGAGCGAAGTCACAGCAGAACTCGATCTTCTTCATCACGTCCTCGTCGACGATGGCGCTTCCGGAGAAGAAATCGGCTCCCTGGACTATCCTGTGGCCTACCGCCTCGATGTCGGCGAAAGACTTGAGGACCCCATGCCCGGGGTCGACCAGGGCACCCAGTACCATTTCCATTCCGACCTTGTGGTCGGGGATGGGCAAGTCCTTGACTATTTTCTCCCTGCCTGCGGGAGTGTGCTGGAGGCGTCCGCACTCCAGGCCTATCTTTTCGACGATTCCCTTTGCAAGAAGGTCATAGACGTCGTCGTTTTTCATGTCCAGCAACTGGTACTTTATGGAAGAACTTCCACAATTGATGACAAGAATGATCATTCCGTTATGATTTTTTGATTTACAGTCCGCAAATATACGAAATTAATGACTATTTTTACCAAAAAGGAGGAACATCGGATTGGCTGGGGCGAAAGACATCGTAGGGATCAGTGTTCCGTTTGCCGCGGGAGTCGCGGCAGGCGCTGTTGTACTCCATTTCCTGAGGCTTCCGGATTCCAGGTTCCCGGTGCACTGTGCCGCCGCCATCCTGTCAGCGACCATCGCCGCCTCAGCCCTTGCCACCGTCCGGACAGCCGGCAACGACACGCCCGCGCGGCGGCTGCGCCTTGCCGTCGCAGGCATATTCATGGCGGCAGGATTGTTCTGTTACCTCAACTTCTCCATGCTGGAAGGCATCCCCGGTCCGGGCAAGCCGCTGCTGGACGCAGCCGCCAAAGCCTCGGACGCCCTCAAGGAACGCATAGGTTCGATCCCCTACCCCTCATCTTCCACTGCACCGCTCGTCAAAGCCATGCTGACAGGCGACAGGACCGGACTCGACCGCGGGACGACCGACGTCTTCCGCAAGAGCGGAGCCTCCCACATCCTCGCCCTGTCCGGGCTTCACCTGGGAGTGATCTATCTTATCATGCTCCACCTCCTCAGGCCTCTCGGCAACAGCCTCCGAGCCAGGAAGGTCAAGTACTTGTGCATAATCCTCGGATCGGGATACTATACCCTGATGACCGGAGCCTCGCCATCGATAACAAGGGCATTCCTGTTCATATCCATCAACGAGACCGGCAAGGTCCTCGGCAGGGAGAGGGATCCTTCCGGAGTCTTCCTTGGGGCGCTCACGGTCCAGCTGGCCATCAATCCGGCGGCGATAACCACCGTCGGTTTCCAGCTCTCCTACCTGGCCATGGCAGGGATATTCTTCATCTACCCTGCACTCGAACGCCTCTACCCGGAACCGGGAGGAGGGCCGCTGGGGAAGGCAGACCCGCTCAGGAGGATCTGGAAGGCGGCGGTCATGAGCGTGTCATGCCAGGCGGCAACCGCCCCGCTCGCCTGGCATTACTTCCACAGTTTTCCCCGCTATTTCATCATCACCAACCTTGTAGCGCTGCCCGTTACCAGCGCCGTGATGCTCCTTTCGGTCGCCACCGTGGCCCTCAGTTCAATGGGAATATGTCCGGACTGGCTGGTAAGTACCGGCGACTTTGCCGTCCAGGCCCTGCTGCAGTGCCTGGGGACGATCGCGTCACTGTAGGGAAACCGCCTTCCGGGCCCTCAGGGCATAGGCGAGGACGACCAGGAAGCAGACCAGCGGAAGGATGAAGGACACGTTGACGGCCGGATGCCCCCACACCGTTCCCAGATCGATTATGGCACCCTGCAGGGGAGGCATTATGGCTCCTCCGACGATTGCTTCCACCAGGAAGGCGGCGCCGAGGCTGGCGTCCTGCCGGTCGACGTTTTCAAGGGCTATCCCGTAGATCGTAGGGAACATCAGGGACATGAAGGCCGAGATGCCCATCAGGCAGTAGAGGCCCGGCATGCCCACGATCAGTATGGCTCCGGCAGCGCACAGCGACGCCCCGACGGCGAACACGGCCAGAAGCTTGCGGGAATCCACGTACTTCATCAAGGCCGTGGCTATGAACCTCCCGCAGAGGAAGAGTCCCATGGCGATGATGTTGTAAGTCTGGGCCCTTGCCTTGTTGATCCCGAGATTGTCCGCGTACTGGATTATGAAGGTCCAGGTCATGATCTGGGCGGCGACGTAGAACATCTGGGCGAGGGCACCTTCCCTGTAGACCTTGTTCTTCCAAAGGTTCGACAGGCTCCGCCTCGTACTGGCCGGCCGGTCCGAAGAGGCTTCGGTGGCCGGCACCTTGGTAAGGGCCATGACCACAAGGACCGCCACTACCACAAGGCCTATCATCACATATGGATTGCGTATGACGGAGAGGTCGTGGACCCTTATGGCAGCCTTCTCGGCTTCGGGGAGGGTCGGGAACACAATGTTCCCCAGGGCGTCCCGCCTGTCGGACAGGAGCTGGGGCAGCACGACGAACGAGGCCACGCTCATCCCCAGCAGCGAACCGACCGGATTGAAGGACTGGGCCATGTTGAGCCTCCTGGTAGAATTCTCCTTCGTCCCGAGGGAAAGGATGAAGGGATTGGCCGTCGTTTCCAGGAAGGCCAGTCCGAAGGTGAGGATGTAGAGCGAAAGGCAGAAGAACGAGAACTGCTGGAACTGGGCAGCCGGGATGAAGAGGAAGGCGCCCACGGCGTACAGCGCCAGGCCAAGGATTATCCCGCTCTTGTAGCTGTGGCGGCGGATGAAGAGCGCGGCCGGTATAGCCATCGTGGCATATCCGCCATAGAAAGCGAACTGCACGAGCGAAGCCTTGGCGGCGCTCAGTTCCATCACTGTCTGGAAGGCGGCCACCATGGGATTCGTGATGTCGTTCGCAAATCCCCAGAGGGCGAACAAGGTGGTGACCAGGATGAAGGTGAAGAGGTACTTCCTCTCCACCAGAGGCTTCTTCTCCATCACGGTCTACTTGTAAATGGGACCGAAGTTGGCGCAGGCACGGAAATCCGCACCCTCCTTGTCCATGCCGAAGGCATTCCAGGCTGCGGGACGGAATATCTTGTCGTCCGGAACATTATGCATGCAGACAGGAATCCTGAGCATCGAAGCCAGGGTGATCATGTCGGCGCCGATGTGTCCGTAGGAGATGGCTCCGTGGTTGGCCCCCCAGTTGTTCATGACGCTGTAGACATCCTTGAAAGCGTCCTTCGAAGGATCCAGCCTCGGCGTGAACCAAGTCGTCGGCCATGTCGGGTCGGTCCGCCTGTCGAGGACCTCATGTATCTCGGGATCGATGCCTACCACCCAGCCTTCAGCTATCTGCAGGACCGGGCCGAGTCCGTCAACTATGTTGATCCTCATCATGGTCGCGGGGAAATCGCCCCTGGAGACGAAATGGACGGAGAATCCGCCTCCCCTGAAGTAGTCGCGGTCAGCCGGCATCCACCAGCAGTTGGCCAGGCAATCGGCCTCATCCTTGTCTGTCATGTCCCAGAAGGTCTTCATGCAAGGATTTCCGTCGGCGTCGGTGCTGCAGCCGCATCCGTCCATGGTGGTGGCGCCGGAATTGATGAGGTGGATGATGCCGGGAGCCGCCTTGCCGGTGAGGTCCTTGCCGGTGACCCTCCGGACGGCTTCGGGGCTCCAGTAGGTACGCACGTCGGAGAAGATCTGGGGAAGGTTCGTGAGAAGGTGTCCCAGAAGCATGGCCGCCCCGTTCAGGGAATCATTCTCAGTAGCGAGGATGGTAGGCTCCCTGCGTCCGTTCCAGTCGAAGTTGGTGTTCAGGAGAGTCTCGGTGAAATCTCCGTTGGGCTTCCAGTCAGTCCACTGACGCTGTCCCTGGAAGCCACCCGCGATGGCGTTGTGGCCCAGGGCTTCCTCCTTGAAACCCATCTCCCTGAGTTTCGGATTCCCATGAAGGAGATCCATGACGATAAGGGTCATCTTGACCACGAAATCCCAGTCTTCGTCCTTCTCGGAACGGGTCTTCTGCTTCTCGGGACGGTTCTTGTCCCAGCCTTCGTTGGGCATGCAGTATTTCTCGACCCAGGCCTTGGCCCTGAGGTATTCATCCTTGTCGTAGATCCCAAGGTCCATGCGGCGGAGTATCTCGACTTCGTCAACACTTTCATTCCTCATTCCCAGGTACTTCTGGAAGAAGCCGCAGTCCACTATCGACCCGGCGATCCCCATCGTGACGCTTCCGACCGAAAGATAGGACTCTCCCCTCATCTCGCCGACGGCTACCGCTGCGCGGGCGAACCGCAGGATCTTCACGGCGACGTCCTCCGGGATGGAATTGTCTTCTATGTCCTGGACGTCATGGCCGTAGATCCCGAAAGCGGGAAGGCCTTTCTGGGCATGGGCGGCAAGGACGGCGGCGAGATAGACGGCTCCTGGACGCTCAGTCCCGTTGAAGCCCCAGACGGCCTTGGGCCAGAGGGGGTTCATGTCCATCGTCTCGGAGCCGTAGCACCAGCAGGATGTCACCGAGACGGTACCCCAGACTCCTTCACGCTCGAATTTCTCGGCGCAGGCCGCGCTTTCCGCCACACGGCCTATAGTGCTGTCGGCAATCACGCATTCCACCGGAGCGCCGTCGCTGTACCTCAGGTTAGAGGAGATCAGGTCCGCGACATTGCGGGCCAGAGACATTGTCTTTTCTTCCAAACTTTCACGCACCCCGCCCTGACGGCCATCTATGGTCGGACGGATACCGATTCTAGGATGTTTCATATTCTTTGAGTGTTATCAGTTCCAGCATTATCGCGGCTGCCATCATCCGCGGTCTTGTAAAGATAACAAAAAAAGAACGGAATCCAATGTCATCCGTCCTTCGACCTGGAGGTGAACAAGGCCTTGATGTAAAGCGCCATGGCGAGCGGAAGCGCATGGAAGAAGCCCCTGGAGTGGTAGTCCTCCCTGACTATGTCCTGAAGAAGCCTCGGCTCGGCCTTTCCGGAACATGTGGCAAGCACTCCCGGCGCAACCACCCTCTTGACGCCCGCCTTCGCAGCCCTGGCCCCGTAGCCATGGTCGAACTGTCTCTCCCGGAACATGTCCGAAGGGTTCTCAAGACAGGAAAAGGCGTACCCGGGGACAAGGGCGAAATCCATGTCGAAGAAAGCGCACGGCACCGGGATGACCGGATCCGGTTCGAGAAGTTTCCCCCTCTTGTTGCGCCCGCCGAAGACAGGAGCCTTGTCCGGCCCGCAGACAGTCGCCGTGATGATGGACTTGTGACGGAGGAATTCTGAATTCTCCAGAAGCACCCCGATGGCATCCTCCCTTGGGACAAGGTCGTAGTCTATCCACAGGTAGAAATCGAACCCTTCGGCGGAAGCCTTCTCCCAGACCTTCTGGAACCCAGCACGTCCGTCACTGTTGAGGAATATGGAGAAATGATACTTCCCTTCGGCCTCGATGGAGTCGATCTGCCTCTGGACCTCCTCGAGGCAGCCGGAAGCACGGTCGTCCTTGTCGGTGACGGATATGATGGCAGCGATCTTCATCGTCAGTCGAGTTTAAGGACAGCCATGAAAGCGCTCTGTGGCACCTGGACGGTTCCTATCTGGCGCATCCTCTTCTTTCCCTCCTTCTGCTTCTCGAGCAGTTTCCTCTTCCTGGTGACATCGCCTCCATAGCACTTGGCAGTCACATCCTTGCGTACCTGCCGCACGGTTTCACGGGCTATGATCTTGGCCCCTATGGCAGCCTGGACGGCGATGTCGAACTGCTGCCTGGGGATCAATTCCTTGAGCTTGAGACACATCTTGCGTCCGAAATCATAGGCGTGGTCTTCGTGGATCAAGGTGGACAGGGCGTCGGCCGGTTCCCCGTTCAGGAGGATGTCCAGTTTCACGAGCCTGGCCGGGCGGAAATCGATGATGTGGTAGTCGAAGGACGCGTAGCCCTTGGAGATGGACTTGAGCTTGTCGTAGAAGTCGAAAACTATCTCGGACAGGGGCATGTCATAGGTAAGCTCCACCCTGTCGGAAGTGATGTAGTGCTGCCCGACCAGGGTACCCCTCTTGTCCATGCAGAGTTTCATGATCGGTCCGTAGAAATCGGACTTGGATATTATCTGGGCACGGATATAAGGCTCTTCGATGTGGTCGATGAGGGTCGGTGCAGGGAGGCCGGACGGATTATGGACGTCCAGGACCTCACCCTGCGTGGTGAAAACCTTGTAGGACACATTGGGGACCGTGGTGATCACATCCATGTTGAACTCCCTGAACAGCCTTTCCTGGACGATCTCAAGGTGGAGAAGCCCGAGGAAGCCGCACCTGAATCCGAAACCGAGGGCCAGGGATGATTCCGGCTCGTACACGAAGGAAGCGTCATTGAGACGGAACTTCTCAAGGGTGGCCCTGAGCTCCTCGAACTTGTCGGCCTGGACCGGATACATGCCGGCGAACACCATGGGCTTGACTTCCTCGAATCCGGCGATCGCAGTCTCGCAGGGGACCGCCGCATGGGTTATGGTGTCACCGACCTTGACCTCGACGGCCCTCTTTATCCCGGAGATGATGTAGCCCACGTCTCCGGTGGAGACCACGCCGGTCGGGCAGAGTTTCATCTTGAGGACGCCGATCTCTTCGGCATCGTAAGTCATCCCGGTGGCCACGAACTTCACTTTGTCACCCGTCCGGATGGAACCGTTTATCACCTTGAAATAGGCTATGATGCCCCTGAACGGATTGAACACGGAATCGAATATGAGCGCCTGGAGCGGAGCCTCCGGATCACCCTTCGGAGCGGGGATGCGGTCGACGATGGCATCCAGGATCGGAGGCACGCCCTCCCCCGTGCGGGCGGAAACCTTGAAGACTTCTTCAGGGCTGCAGCCCAGCAGGTCGGTGATCTGGTCTATGACGACTTCCGGCTGGGCGGAATCCATGTCTATCTTGTTCAGCACGGGGATGATCTCGAGGCCATGGTCGACGGCCAGGTACAGGTTGGATATGGTCTGCGCCTGGATGCCCTGGGAAGCGTCCACCACCAGCAGCGCTCCTTCGCAGGAAGCTATGGAACGGGAGACCTCGTAGGAAAAGTCCACGTGCCCGGGAGTGTCGATGAGGTTGAGCACATAGGTCTCCCCTCCGCGAGTATACTCCATCTGTATGGCATGGCTCTTTATCGTGATGCCTTTCTCCCTCTCCAGGTCCATGTCGTCAAGCACCTGGGCCTCCATGTCCCTTGAGGACAGGGTCTGCGTCAACTCGATGAGCCTGTCCGCCAGAGTGCTCTTCCCGTGGTCGATGTGGGCGATTATGCAGAAATTCCGGATATTCTTCATAGATGCAAAAATACGAAATTTTCTTCTAGCACAGTAAACAATCGGGGACGATGTTCCGGATATATCCGAATAATGTATCCTCCGGTCAGTATCTGCAGCCTCGGCGGACATTTACCGGAATCCCTTTCCACTGCCGCAGCAAGCCCGCCATGCCGGATCGATTCCGTTAAAGTCAACCGATAAAGACAATTAAAATCCGCGGACGTCCGAAAGTTTGGTAAAATTGTTGCATTCGGGAAAAAGGATCCGGACGCAAACCTCCCGCACGACTGATGACAGACAGCGAAATCATAGGCCTCTACAGGGAAGGACAGCAGGAAAGGGCATTCAACGCGATAGTCGAGAACTACAGCGAGAGGCTTTACTGGCATGTCCGCAGTTTCGTGTGCTCCCATGAGGACACGGATGACCTGATGCAGGAAATATTCATCAAGGTCTGGAACTCCCTGCCGTCATTCAGGAGCGAATCACGCCTCTACACCTGGCTCTACAGGATCGCCACCAACGAAACCTTGAACCACCTCCACAAACAGAAGGTCAGGGCCGCCCTGCAGTTCCGGAGCCTGACCCCGGAGATCGAGAACCGCATCGAGGAGGATCCGTCATTCAATGGAGACGAACTGCAGAAGGAACTGATGAAAGGAGTGGCAAGGCTCCCCGAGAAGCAGAGGCTGGTCTTCACGATGAAGTACTTCGAGGACCTCACCTACGAGGACATGTCCGAAATCCTCGGAACCTCGGTGGGGGCGCTGAAGGCCTCCTACCACATCGCAGTCGAAAAACTCAAGGCCTACCTTGAAAAAAAATTCTGAAACGTTAAACCATATGACCTATAAACTGTCAAAGGACTGAAATGAAAACGGGCAACGACATATTCGAACACATCGGGAAGGGATCCTTCAGCGTTCCTGACGGTTACTTCGATTCCCTCAAGGAGAGGCTCGGAAGGATTCCCGAGGAGTCTTCCGGAGCGATCGCCCCTACCCTGTGGATGCGGGTCAAGCCGTATGCAGCCCTCGCCGCATGCTTCCTTGCAGCCCTTGTCGCCGGGAAACTCATCTTATCCAACACGGCAGGCGACAGCCACGCCGATCCGC
The DNA here is from genome assembly GCA_900320185.1 of uncultured Bacteroidales bacterium. Classification (GTDB taxonomy): domain Bacteria; phylum Bacteroidota; class Bacteroidia; order Bacteroidales; family UBA932; genus Cryptobacteroides. The sequence goes on along the minus strand of ONRD01000002.1, from coordinate 81,386 downwards.
TTATGGAAGAGTACGGAGAGTTGTTCTACTCCGACCTCATCCCCGTCACCCAGCCGGCGGAATCCCTCTTCTATGAATATGAATCCGCGGAGGGTGTCTCCGAGGACGACATCATCAACTATCTCATCGAAACCGGAACAACAGCGGAGCAGCTTGCAATGGCTGACCTGCATAAACAGACAACGGAATGAAGAAGATCGCAGCAATACTCTCACTGACCCTGGCATTCCTTCTCATGGGCAATGCCGTATCCGCCCAGGACAACCAGAGGAAGGGCGGCAAGGACTGGCGCGACAGGATGAAGGCCGAGAAAATAGCCTTCCTTACCGACGCCATGGACTTGACCTCCGCCGAGGCGGAGAGATTCTGGCCCGTCTACAACAAGTGCGAAGCCGAGAAAAAAGCGGCCTGGACAAAGGTCATGAAGGCCTACAAGGACCTTCAAGACGCAATGGATGGCGGCAAGGTTTCCAAGGAAGACTTCTCCACCCTCCTGGAAAAGTATTTCAAGGCCTGGGACGAGAACCGTGGGATTGACGAGAAGTACTCCCACGAGTACCTTAAGATCCTGTCGGCGGAAAAGGTCGCCAGGTTGTACATCGGAGAGGAGAATTTCCGCAAGCAGCAAATCCACAGACTTAACAAATAGCACAAGCCGGCGCACTGCGACCGGAAGGGAGAACAGATTATTGATTTATAAGTTAATGGTTTAGGTTAGTTTGGTTACAGTAGATAATCTGTTAAAAGGGAGGCATGCTGGGAAGTACGCCTCCCTTTTCCGTCGGTGAGGGTCAATTCCCCGGGAGCATGGCAAAGTGCTCCCTTCCTTGCGAACTGGACTATCAGCCTGGATGGGTCCTTGGTTTCCACAGTCCTTATCCTCAACAGCTTCCATGGCACCAACCCGCACATCCGTCCGTACCTGAGAAGGTCGGCTTCGACTTGGGATGGAAGGATCATGGACACCCTCCCTCCAGGAGACAGGTGAGTCTCGGAGAACTGCAGGATCTCCCTGTAGGACAGGCCTGTGTGGCGCGCGGCGCAGCGCCTGCAGTCAGGAGCCTTGAGGGAATTGTCGAAAAAGGGTGGATTGGAGACGATGAGGTCATATTCACCACCGTCCCAGCCGTGGAAGTCGCAGCAATGGGCCGACAGGTGCTCTCTCCAGGGGGAACCGGCGAAGTTGAAGGCGGCTTCAAGGGCAGACGGACGGTCTACATCGAGCCCCTGGACCGAGAATTCCGGCGTCAGGGCTGAAAGTCTCTGCGAGACCATCAGGGCGACCACTCCTGTCCCGGTACCTACGTCAAGGACGCGGCGGTCTTCGGGGAAAACGTCCGTGACGGCTCCCAGCAGGACGCCGTCCGTGTTGACCTTCATGGCGGAATCTTCGTTCCGCACCTCGAATCCCTTGAAACGGAAAACTCCCATCAGCCGTCGACGAAGAGACCGTCGCGCATGAAAAGGGACCGGTCGCACATCCCCGACAGTCCGGGGTCGTGGGTCACTATCACCACCGTCTGCCCGTAATTGTCCCTGAGGTCGAAGAACAGCTGATGGATCTCTGACTTGGTCTTGGTGTCGAGGTTGCCGGAAGGTTCGTCCGCGAAGACGATGGAGGGCTTGTTGACAAGGGCCCTGGCGATAGCCACCCTCTGCTGCTCGCCTCCGGAGAGTTCCGAAGGCTTGTGCCCGAGCCTTTCCTCCAGCCCCATGTCCCTGAGGAGGGCGGCGGCGGCCGAGCGGGCATCCTTGTCGGACCTCCTTGCGATCAAGGCGGGAATCATCACGTTTTCCAGTGCGGTGAATTCCGGGAGGAGGTGATGGAACTGGAACACGAAACCTATCTTGAGGTTCCTGAAAGCGGAAAGGTCCTTTCCGGAAAGATGAAGGACGTCGGTTCCGTCGATCTGAAGCGTGCCGGCGTCAGGAGTGGACAACGTACCCAGGATCTGGAGCAGGGTGGACTTGCCGGCGCCGGAAGCACCCATGATGGACACCACCTCGGCCTTGTCCGCCTGGAAGTCGATGCCTTTCAGGACTTTGAGGTCGCCGAAGCTCTTTTCTATCCCTGTTGCCTGGATGATCATGACCTTTTCGGTTGGTCGGGGTGATGTGACTCGAACACACGACCCTCTGCTCCCAAAGCAGATGCGCTAGCCAACTGCGCCACACCCCGATTGCAGCCTTCCCGGGCAAGGAAGGCGGAAGGGTTGCAAATATATTCCTTTTTCAGGAAACGTCAAAATTTTTCCGGACGCGCTTCCTACCTCACACCGCCGCCGAAACCGCCGCCGAAGGAGCCGCCACCGCCGCCCCAGGACATGGTTCCGCCACCGCCGGTCCATGGAGTGCTGTGCCTCGAACTTCCCATATGCCTTCCGGCATAGCCTGTTCCGGCATTGTTGAAATACCTCGACGCATCCCCTATGTAATCCCAGATCACCACGGGTGCGAAGTCGGTCCCGGACTGGAACTGACGCATGGTCCTGGACAGTTCGAAATACTCCGGACAGACCTTCTTGAAGTCCTTGTACACCTGGTCGGCGATGCCGTACAGCGAAGCGAACGTCAGGTAATCGTTCCAGAGTGCGACCTCTACCACTCCCCTGTCCGGGATGAGGGTGAAGTCCTTGAGGAACTTCTTCAATCCATAGACCTGGCGCACTTCCCCTGCATCGAGGGTCTTCAAGGTGCTTCCGTCAGGTACGTCTTTCTGCCAGCCGTAGATCGATTTACCGTTCCTGGAGGCCCATTTCCTAAGCTCCTTTTTCTGAAGGATGGAATCGTCGCCTGCGGCCGACTTGAAGAAGCCGTAGATGCGGTACTCGAGCGACAGGTCATCCTTGTCCGACGCCTGGGACGGTTCTGGGAACTCATTCACCTTGAGCTGGAGATTCCCCTTGGCATCGGGCACGAGCTCGAAGGCTCCCTTGTAGAAAAGGCGGGTTATGTAGGCCGAGATCAGGTTCTGGTTGTTGTCCTTGTCCGAGATCAGGGAAAGGATGTTGGAGGCCTTCTTCAAGTCTCCGCCCACAGGCGTGCCGCGGAACCATTCGACATCCTTCTCCGACCCGCCCAGCAGTTTCCTGCGAAGCCTCTTCCTGCTTATTACGGAATAAAGCACCCCCACAACCGACAGCAGCAGGCTCCCCAAGAAGAAGAGGGCGAACATCAGCATGGGGAGGAAATCCCTCCAGCCGGCCTTGTCCTCTTTGTATTCACTGCCTTCCCTGGCTTTGTCCAATACCGCATCGAAGGAGCCGCCGGCAGTCACGGCCGGCTCGAAAAGCCCCTTGTCGAACTGGACGACCAGCGTAAGATAGTTGGAAGAACGGAAAGCCTCCGTAGACCTGGCCCGGATCTCCCCGTCCTGGAAGAACAGGTCGCTGTGCGAACCGAACCCCCAGATGCCGGTGTTCTCATCCGTAAGGGGCTCCATCGCCTTGACGATCCGCAGGGAGAAACTGCGCGGAGGGACTCCCTGTCCAGGAGCGAGGAAGGTGTAGTTGAAACCGTCGCAGTCATCGTAGGCCTTCACGAGGCCAGTGAGGGTGTAGGTCACGGTGTACTCCCGTTGTCCGGTCGCTCCCAGACCCCAGCATATTTCATAGCCGTCGTTTACGGGGACGAGGCCGCAGCGGCCTTCCTTCGCCCTCCGGGAGCGGTTGGTATCCCAGCCCTTCCCTTCGCTGACGAACTGCCGTCCGGTCTCGTCACTGACGGCGAGGCCGGCGATGTCCATCTCGACATCCCCCTGCCTGAGGTAGTAGTGCGGCTGGTACATCTCCGTCCCCTCGGAGCCGGCGTACATGCTCCACACCTCCGTCACAAAGGCGGAGCCGTCATCCTGCAGCCGAACATCGAAACTGACAGAGTCCACCCTTGTAGACTGGGCGGAGGACAGGAAGGCCGTGACAGACAGCAGGACGACGCTCAGGAATGCCTTGAGCGCTTTCATCCTATTTGCCGAATATGTCCGAAACGGAAGGAGCCTGCGCCACCGAAGCATCCTCCGGAAGCAGGTCATGGGTAGTGAAATGAAGCATGGAGGCCACCAGGGACGACGGGAACTGACGGACCATCATGTTCATCTTCGTGACGGAGTCATTGTAGACCATCCTGCTGAGCCGGACGTTCTCTTCGTACTGGCGGATTCCGGCCATGGTGTCCTTGAACATGTCGTTCGCCTTGAGGTCAGGATAGGCCTCGGCCACGGCGTTGAGCCTGGACAGGACAGTCTGGATGGCGTTCTCCTGGTCGGCCATCTGTTCGGGAGTAGCGTTGTCGTTCCTGCGCTGCGCGATGACGTCCGTGAGGGTGTCATGCTCATGCTTGGTGTACTGCTTTGTCATTTCGACCAGGTTGGTCACGGCGTCCCACCTTGTCTTGAGCTGGACGTTGATCTGGCCGAAGGCATTCTTCATCTTCTCGTCCAAGGCGACGAGGCTGCGCTGCGTCGACCAGATGTAGCCTACTGCGATCACAAGGATGGCTACGATGACGATAATTGCTATGGTTCCACCTGACATAATATAGAATATTTAAAAAATGTCCAATCACTGCGGGCATCCTGCAGGCCCGGCGGATCAGCCGACCACCCAGACCAGCACGTGGTTGTCGAACGTCATGTACTCGAGTTCGAACTCTTCCTCGTAGCCGTCCTTGTGGATGAAGGTCGCATCCAGCTCCCCCTCTCCCCTGGGGCGGAAACGTTCCACCTCGATCTGCTCGGCGAAGTCCACGTTGTAGGCAGAAATCCTCTTGAATATGGCCTCCTTGGCGCACCAGTAGATCGCGAGCTGCTCGTTCTTGCGGTCCTCGTCCAGGTCCTCGATCTCGTCCTCCGAAAGGGCTTTCTGCTCGACGGCGGAAAAGTCCCGCGCGAGGGACTCTATGTCGATTCCCACGTCCTCGTTGTCATTGAGGATGACGGCGACATACTTCTGCGTGTGGGTGATGCTGATGTTGGTGACGCTGTTTTCGAGGTAAGGCTTGCCATTGTCATGATGGCTCAGGTATACTTTCTCGCCGAAGAGTTCGCAGAGCAGGGCCCTGACAGCAAGTCTCTGCTTGCGCATGGAGTCGTTCTTTATGAAGGAAATCTCCTCCATCTCGTCCGACGGCACGGAGCCCAGGCGGACAAGTTCTTCCTCGGTCTCGGTGATCTGCCAAACACCGATCACCGACTTTGATTTTTCTAGTTCTTTTCTAAGATATAGTGCCATGGTTTATCGTATTCAGGAGTTTCAGGAACGAAAGGACTCCCCTGCCGGAGTGTTCCGGCGGGCATAATCAGTACCGCAATGTAAAGCAGGGTGCGACAACGGATCGTCAGACCGTTGATCCGATTGGGAATTGTCGTCTGTCAGTACAGAACTGGGAGGTTCCATAGATCGTGTAAAACTTTAACCTTGCAAATATAATCAAATTTTGATTTACAAAGAAAATACGCAGGAAATTGTTATCTTTGCAGTCCTTTCACGAAAAGCGGAAGATAAGTTAAACACATACATATCTTATGGGATTCTTAACAAACGACAAACTGGTCATCGTCGGCGCAGCCGGTATGATCGGTTCAAACATGGCCCAGACGGCCATGATGCTCAAGCTTACTCCTAACATCTGCCTTTACGATGTCTATGAACCCGGCCTCAAGGGCGTAGTCGCCGAAATGGCCCACTGCGCATTCGAAGGTGCCAACATCACCTGGACGACCGACGCGGCGACCGCTTTCAAGGGTGCGAAGTACATCATCTCCTCCGGCGGAGCTCCCCGCAAGGAGGGCATGACCCGTGAGGACCTTCTCAAGGGCAACTGCCAGATCGCCGAGGACTTCGGGAAGAACGTCCGCAAGTACTGCCCCGACGTCAAGCATGTCGTGGTAATATTCAACCCTGCCGACCTTACCGGACTTGTGGTTCTCCTCCACTCCGGTCTGAAGCCTTCACAGGTAACCACGCTTGCAGCCCTTGACTCGACCCGCCTGCAGACCGAACTCGCAGCCGAGTTCAAGGTCCCTCAGTACAAGGTCACCGGAGCAAGGACCTATGGCGGACACGGCGAAGCGATGGCTGTTTTCGCCTCCAAGGTTAAGATCGACGGAGTTCCCCTCTCGAAGAAGAAGCTCTCCGCCAAGAGGTTCGAGGAGATAAAGCACGCCACCATCCAGGGTGGGTCCAACATCATCAAGCTCCGCGGCCGCAGCTCCTTCCAGAGCCCTGCCTACAACGCCGTGATGATGATCGCCGCCGCAATGGGCGGAAAGAGGTTCACCTGGCCTGCCGGAACCTACGTCAACGATGAGAAGTTCTGCAATGTGATGATGGCCATGCCGACCGTGATCGATGCGAACGGCGTGAGCTACAAGGAGCCCAAGGGGACGGCTGCCGAGATGAAGGACCTCTGCGCATCCTACGAGCACCTTTGCAAGATGCGTGACGAAATCATCGAACTCGGCATCATCCCTCCCGTCAAGGACTGGAAGAAGACCAACAAGAATCTTTAGGGCGGTTCCGCCTCGGAAAACTTCCGGAGGATGACTGACAAGTCCGTCGACTTGGAGGTCATCCTCTTTTTTTTCATGGTCGCTTGTTTGTTATGGTTGTTTGTGGTTGTCGGTTGTTGGGCTGTCGGTGATGGGGGCGTCGGTGATGGGGGGCGCCGTAAGCAGTATTGTCCTTCGGACCTTCCGCTTCGCTCCATCCCTCCCACACCTGCGGTGTGGGTCCCTCCCGCTTACGGCCGCGGGTGGCCAGGGTCCTTTAGGACAACACCGCTTACGGCCATGCACACATCCGTTCCTTCCATCCACTGCACTGCAGTCGTGGCTCCACGCTTACGGCCGCAGGTGGCCAGGGTCCTTTAGGACAATACCGCTTACGGCCATGCACTTCCGTCGGAAGGTGATAATCGGCACAGATTTCGTATTTGTCTGCAAAAAATGTATTTTTGCATGATGGGGCTTACGGCCCGCATGGAAATCGAGAAACTGAAATGGAAATGAAACGGTTGTTAGCCACGGCGGCCGTAGCCGTCCTGCTCCTGGCCGGGGAGGCATATTCACAGCCCCGGACGAAGAAGGCGGACTTCAGGAGGAACGCCGTTCCCGAACTGTTGCGTGACAACATCCTAGTGGACGCCGTACAGGCCATGGAGGACGGCAGGCTGGAAGAAGCCATCGGTTCATTGGAGAAACTGGCGGCATCCGATCCCGCGAATGACGCCGCTTTCTATTACCTTGGCCTTGCCAACCTGTATGCCAGGAACCTGGAAGAGGCCAGGGACGCCCTCAAGAAAGCCGCAGCCCTGGATCCGGGGAATTACTGGTACAAGGACAGGCTTGCCCTTGCCTGTTCGATGCTCGGCGAGGACGACCTCACAATCGCGACCTACGAGGAGCTCCTCCGGGAGTTCCCGAAGAAGAACGAGATCTACTTCAACCTCGTCAACCTTTACCTGAAGAACGACAGGACGGAGGAAGCTCTGGCCGCGATGGACCAGATCGAGACGGTGTTCGGAAAGAACGAGCAGGTAACTTCCACGCGCTACAACATCCTGCTTCGGCAGGACAAGCCCAAGGAGGCCCTTCAAACCCTCCTCGACTACAATTCCGAATTCTCATCCCCGACGATACTGACCATGATCGGGGACTACGAGATGGCGGAGTACAAGGACACCTCCGCCCTGTCAAGGTACATGGAAGCCCTCGACCTTCAGGGCGACTACATGCCCGCAGTGCTCGGCGCCGCGGAGGTCTACAGGATAAGGAAGGACTACCCGGAGTACTTCTCCTACCTCGGAAGGTTCATCTCCGATGAAGCCACCCAGGCAAGTACGAAGGCACAGTACCTTGGAATGCTGATGTCACGCATCGACTCGAGGTTCATCAACAACTGCAGGCCACAGCTGGATTCCATACACGACAGGCTTGTGGCGTGCCACCCGACGGACAGCGTGGCCCTCTCCACCGCCGGCAGCTATTACTACGCCACCGACCGGAAGGTAAAGTCGGAATCCTTGTTCCGACGCAACCTGAAGGCGAACCCCAGGAGCCTCAACGCCGTGTCTACCTGCGCCCAGTTCCTCTCCGAACGCAAGGACTGGACAGGGATCACCGAACTGTGCGACAGCGTGCTCGGGTACATGCCGGGCGATCCAGGCATCCTCGACCTCAAGACATATGCCTGCTACCAGATGAAGGACTACGAGGGGATAATCGCCAACTGCAATGAAATCCTCGGCAGGTTCGCTTCCGACACCGCGAGGACCAAGCCGGCCCTCGCAACCTTGGGGGACGCATATTATGAGATGGGAAAGGTCAAGGAGGCGTTCAAGGCCTACGACCAGGCGCTGAAGATCGATCCCGGCTACGTCCCTGTCCTGAACAATTACGCCTGGTACCTGGCCATGCAGAAAAAGAACCTGAAGAAGGCTGCCGCGATGAGCCGGAAGACCATAGAGAAGGAACCGGACAACCCGACATACCTCGATACCTACGGATGGATACTCCACCTGCAGGGGAAGGACAAGGACGCCAGGACGTATTTCAAGCACGCGATGCTCTACGGCGGGAGGGAAGACCCTACCTGCCTGAGGCATTTCGCCACGGTGCTGGACGCCTTGGGAGAGACCGACCTGGCGAAGGTTTACCGTTCGCAGGCCGAGTCCAGGGAAGCAAGGGAAGCAACATCAGAATAAAGGATGGGAACTTTTAAAGGAATATTCATCTCGAGACTCGCGCTCATCCTGGCGATCCTGTGCTGGGTGGGCGCCGCTCACGCATATTCCCAGGACACGAAGGCGCAGGAGGCCAGGAGGGCAAAGCTCCAGAAGGAAATCGAGATCCTGGACAGGCAGATCAAGGAAAACGCCTCGAAGAGCAGGAACGAGATGAACCATCTGTCCCTCATCCGCAAGAAGGTGTCTTCCAGGAAGGAACTCATCGCCGAGAGCGAGAAGCAGATCACTGCCTACACAGGATCGATAGCCTCCAAGGAGAACGAGATCAGGCTCCTGAAAGCCAGGCTGGACACCCTCGAGGAGCATTTCAACGGCCTTGTCAGGGGAGCCTACCGCAACCGCGACCCCAAAGTATGGTACATGTACATACTCGCAAGCGACAATCTCGGGCAGGCTTTCCGGCGATACGGCTACCTGAGGGACATGTCCAAGCAGATGAATGCCCAGGCCGTCAAGGTGAAGGAGACCCAGCAGGCACTCGAGAAGGAAGCCCTCGAACTCGAAGCCATGAAAAAGGACGCCGAGGCCATCCGGAGCCAGAGGTTGAGCGAGATGGCGAAACTCCAGGATGAAGAGAAAGACTCCCAGAGAACCCTGGCCAGCCTGAGCAAGGACAAGAAGAAGTACCAGCAGGACCTGACCCGGAAGCAGAAGGAGGTCGCAGCCCTGAACGCCGAGATAAAACGTATCATCAGGGAAGCCCTCGAAGAAGAACGGAGGGCCGAGCAGGCCCGCAAGGCCGCAGAGGCAGCCTCCGCCAAGGGCTCAGCCGCCGGCAAGGCCGGGAACGAATCGGCGGCGAAGGCACCTGCTTCGGCTCCTTCCAAGTCCGCCAAGCCGATCGACTACACCCTCGCCAAGAAATTCGAGGCCAACAAAGGCAAGCTTCCATGGCCTGCGGAAGGACCTGTCGTGGACCACTTCGGACAAATCAACGATCCTGTCTACTCGAACGTCAAGCTGCCCAACAACGGCATCAACATCGCGCTGCCGCAGGGCTCCGCGGTCAAGGCCGTCTTCGACGGAGAGGTCAAGAGCATAATCGTCGTCCCCGGCTACAACAAATGCGTGCTTGTCCAGCACGGCAACTATTTCTCCTTCTACTGCAAGCTCGCCAGCTACAATGTCAAGAAGGGGGACAAGGTGAAGACAGGCCAGACCATCGGCACCGTGGACACCATGGACGGGACCACCCAGCTGCATTTCCAGATCTGGGCAGGGCAGAACCCCCAGAACCCGGAGGCTTGGCTAAGATAATTCCATAGGATGAAGCACGAAATCACCATACGGGGCCTCGAGGACCTCGACAATGCCGCAGGGGAATTCCTCAGGGAGACCTCCGGCAGCAGGATAATCGCCTTCTTCGCGCCCATGGGTGCGGGCAAGACCACTTTCACAGCAGCTCTCTGCCGCCGCCTCGGAGTGGAAGGAGACGCTGTCAGTTCCCCTACCTTTGCAATCGTCAATGAATACAGGACCGGAGCGGGAGAATCCCTTTTCCATTTCGATTTCTACAGGATCGGCAAGCCGGAGGAAGCCTTGGACATCGGCTTGTACGACTACCTGGACAGCGGATGCTACTGCATCATCGAGTGGCCCGAGAACATCGGCGGCCTGCTCCCGGAAGAGGCCCTGAAAGTCGGGATCAGGGTGAACCCGGATGAATCACGCACGGTCTTCTGGGAAGACTGAACCTCGCAGGCAATGCCAGGCCACGGCGCGACCCTTCAGATTGCATCATGACGGTCCAGGAACCTGAAAGAAGCCGCCTCCATGAGATGGGCCGGCAGGATGTCCTCGGTACCGGAAAGGTCCGCTATCGTCCTCGCGACCTTGAGTATCCTTGAATATGCCCTGGCGGAAAGCCCCATCTTCTCGATAAGCTTCTCCATCACTGAGCGGCAGTTCCGGTCCAGGGGGCAGTACTTCTCGAGCATGCTGCCCGTCATCTCCGCATTGGTGAACGTCCCTTCTTCCGAAGCGAACCTTTTTTCTTGCCTTCTGCGGGCTTCCATGACCCTTTTGGCGACCTCCTCTCCCCTCTCACCCTTCTTCCTGCCGACAAGTTTTCCCGTATCGACCGGACGAAGGAGGATCTGTATGTCGATTCTGTCCATCATCGGGCCGGAGAGCTTTGACAGGTAGGCGGCACGCTGCGCGCTCGTGCAGCGGCAGCGGTCCCCTTCCCCATAATAACCGCAAGGGCACGGGTTCGAGGCGGCCACGAGCATGAACGATGAAGGGTAGACAAGTTTGCAGCGAAGCCGAGAGATGGTAACCTTCCTGTCCTCCATCGGTCCCCTGAGCGCTTCCAGCACAGATTTGGGGATCTGCCCATACTCGTCAAGGAAGAGTATCCCGTTGTGTGCAAGGGTTATTTCGCCGGGCCGGATGTCAGACCCAGTCCCGCCGCCGATTATCGCCGTCAGGGTCGCGCTGTAGTGGGGAGAGCGGAACGGGCGGATGCGGATGAGTCCTGTCTCAGTCCCCTTCAAGCCGGCCACCGAATAGATCTTGCTGGTGACCAGGGCCTCCTGGGTTGTCATCGGCGGGAGGATGCCGGCCATCGCCTTCGCCAGGGAACTTTTCCCGCTGCCCGGCGGCCCGACCATGATAAGGTTATGCCCTCCCGCAGCCGCGATCTCGACCCCTCTCTTGGCTCCTTCCTGCCCGATGATCTCCGAGATGTCCATCCCGTGCTGCACGAAGGCCGGGCCACCCCTTCCCCGGCCGTGGGAGATCTCTTTGTAAAGGGCCGTGTTCCAGACCAGCAGGTCCGAGCAGTCTTCCTGCTCCTGGAGTATCCGGAGGACGTCGCCAAGGCTTTCCACCGCGAACACGGAGAGGTTACGGTACTCGGTAGCCTCCAGGGCGGACCTTGCGGGAAGGATGCAGCCTGAATACCCGTGGTTCATGGCCATGTCGGCGATCGGGAGGGCACCCGGAACGTCCCGGACCGAGCCGTCCAGGCCGAGTTCCCCCATCACCACGTACTTCCCTATGCCCGGAAGATCCGTCTGTGCGGAAGCAGCCAGTATGCCCAGCGCGATGGGAAGGTCATAGCCGCTTCCGCTTTTCTGCATGTCCGCAGGGGCCAGGTTGATCACTATTTTCCTCCCGGGAATCCTGAACCCGAGCGTCTGGATCGCCGTAACCGTACGCAGGAGACTCTCCTTCACTGCCACGTCGGCAAGACCGACAAGATGTATTCCCAGGCCGTTCGTGATATCCACCTCGACCGTCACCTCCACCGCCTCGATCCCGAGGCATTTGGCGCAATGGATGTTGATCAGCATGCTGCACAAGTTTTTACGCAAAGGTGGCCATGTTGAACGTAAAAAGCCCAAAGAAACGAAAACGCGCCCTAAAAAACAGAAATTCTTTTTTTTAAAGGGCCTGCATGCCGGCATTTTGAGTATCTTTGCATGATATTGGAAATAAAACAACAGAAAGGGACAATGATGGAAAACAGCGGCGTATCGATTTTCTGCAAGAACGACGGTAAGAACCATAAGGTAGAACTGGGGACCACCCTTGGCAGCCTGTCGAAGAAGTGGTGCAAGACAGTCATGGACGAAAAGACAGGACAGCGGCTCGATGTCATCGCCGCCCTTGTCGACAACAAACTCAAGGAACTGGAATACAAGCCCATGCTCTTCCACCAGGTGGAATTCATCGGGTTCAACCACCCGGACGGAAGGCGCTGCTATCTCCGCTCCCTGTGCTTCGTCCTCCAGAACACCGTCAGGGAGCTGTACCCGGACAAGGTGCTGGCCGTATGCCATTCGCTTCCCAGCGGCCTGTATTGCGAAATCCACGAGAAGGTGAAGAACGATGACGGCAAGCCGAACATCTATTTCATCAAGGACGACGAGCTGGATGCGATCCGGAAGAAGATGAAGGAGATAATCGCCAGGGACCTTCCGTTCCGGAGGGAAAAAGTCTTCGTGGAGGATGCAATCCAGATCTTCAGGGATAACAACCAGCCCATGAAGGCCGAACTCCAGGAGAGCGTGGGGAATTTCATCTGCAGCGTCTACTACCTGGACGGGAAGGCTGACACGTTCCACGGTCCGCTGATTCCCTCGACGGGCTACCTGAAGACCTTCGACATCTCTCCCGTAGGAGACGGGTTCTGCCTCCACGGCCCCATGATGACCGACTTCTCCAAGGTCATGCCGCTGAAGCGGCAGGCCAAGATCGCCGCCACCCTGAAGGAATATTCAGACTGGTGCTCGATCATCAACATAGAGAGCGTCGGTTCCCTCAACTCCGCCGTCAAGGAAGGCAAGGCCGTCAGGATCATCAACCTCGCCGAAGCCCTCCACGAGCGCAGCTACGCCCGGATCGCCGACATGATAAGGGACAGCCACAAACGTATCGTCATGATAGCGGGCCCTTCTTCGAGCGGCAAGACTTCTTCGTCCCTGCGCATAGCCCTGCAGTGCAAGGTCATCGGCCTGAACCCGAAAGTCATAGAACTGGACAACTACTTCGTGGACCGGGACAAGACTCCGGTGGACGAGGACGGGAAACTGGACTTCGAGTCGCTGCATGCCATGGACCTGGATTTCCTCAACCAGCAGCTCAACGAACTTCTTGAGGGAAAGGAGGTTGAAATCCCGAAATACGATTTCAAGGGCGGCCGCAGGGTGTTCTCCGGGAACAAGCTGCAGCTGGAAGACAAGGACATCCTGATAATGGAAGGGATACACGCCCTCAATCCGGAGATGACTTCCGCCGTCGACCAGTCCAAGATATTCAGGGTCTATGCTTCGGCACTTACCTCCCTCAACATCGACGAGAACGTCAACCTTTCCACTTCGGACAACCGTCTCCTGCGAAGGATGGTGAGGGACAACAGGGTAAGGGGAATAACCCCCGAACAGACCATCCTGCGGTGGAACAGTGTCAGGAGGGGTGAGAGCAAGAACATATTCCCCTTCCAGGAAAACGCGGACGCCCTCTTCAACTCCGCCCTCATCTTCGAGCTTCCGTTGCTGAAATACTATGCGGAACCTCTCCTGAGGAGGATTTCCCCGACCTCCCCGGCATACACCGAGACGGTCAGGCTCCTGAAGTTCCTGGACTACATCGTGGCCCTTCAGCCTTCTGAAATCGAGGCGATTCCGCCTACTTCGATAATCAGGGAATTCATCGGAGGACAGACCCTCTAGACTTCCGGAGGCAAGTCCTCAGATCTTTTCAAGGTCCTTTGATTCAACCCATCCTTGACGCCCGTCGGCAAGGGAGATGTTCTTCCACTGGCCGACCTCGTCGAGGATTTTCACTTTGGTTCCTTCGTGGATGAGGAAGAGGCTCTTGGCCGCATTGTCCGAAGGGGAAGCCTTCACCGAAGCGACCGGTGACATCACTATCGCCCCGTCCGAGTTGACGTAGTCGGACTTCTGCCAGAGGGAGAAGCCAAGTGCGCAAAGGCTGAGGACGAGGGCGGCCAGGCCGGTGAAGAACCCGGTCCTGCGCCTTGCCGACGTCGAGCCCAGGGCGAAGAGCAAAGCCATTGCCAGGGCGATTGCCAGCAGGACAAGGAAAGCGACGGCCCAGGTACCCGACCCCGCCCGGTAGCAAAGCTTGCGTGCAAGGCTTTTGAGGATGAACTCAGGGACCGGTTCGATCCTGTCCTGGACGAAACCCTGGGAGAATTCGAGATTGTTCCTGGCATCGGAATACGAAGGGTCGAGTTTCAAGGCCTTCTCGTAATGGAGGATGGCCTTGGGATAATTCCCGAGCCTGAAGAAGGCATTGCCTATGTTGTAATAGAGGGAAGGAGACTCCTTGCCCGATTCAACTATGGAAAGCCAGCATTCCGAAGCCAGGGCGAAGTTCCCTTCCGAATATGCCTCGATGCCTCTCTCCCACAGGATTTCCGGGTCAAGCGTCCCGGCCTGGGGGGCCGACACGGAAGTGTCCCGGGATGCGGAAGGTACGGCGGAAAGGGTGTCCCCCACCGTCAGGGTGACGGAAGGAGCGCCGTCCTGGGCCGAGACATTGAAGGCAACGCCCAGGAAGAGGAATACGGCCAGCAGCCCTGCATGTCCGCCCTTGCGCCGGGAACCAGCCTTCAGGGCCGAGTCGATGGAAGAGATGACGTCGACGGCCTTGTCGAAATGCCCCTTCATGACCTCGTTGCCCGAGTCCGGGGAATACCTTGCGAACTCACATTCATCCAAGAGGGAATTGAAGGCCTCGGCTGTGAGGGAGTCGACACCGCCGGCAGTGAGGGCGGCGGCTATATTTTCCTTGCTCATCTGGGTCATGTCCATGTTCAGTTTGTCGGAAACGTACCCGAGAAGCGCCTTGTGAAGCTCCTCGTAATAAGCTGTGTACAGATCCTTCCCGAGGAAGTCCTCTGCAAGACGAAGCCGCTTCCGGGCCATCGCGGTAGCCTTGCGGTTCTTGGAGCCGGCGACATCGGCCTTCATCGCCGCAGCCTTGCGGAATATGAAGTAGGCTGCCAGGGCGGCGGCGACCAGGAGTCCCAGCAGTGCCAGGAAGAGAGGGGAACCCACGAAGAAGGATCCCTTGTCCGACAACTTCCCCGCCTTGGAGGAAATGTACCTGATGTCGTCGGAAAGGTTCTTGACCTCCTTCCGTTCCACCCCGGGAGTGACGACGGATGAAGGAGAGGCTCCGCCAGAAGACTTGCCCTTGGCCACTTTGACATGGACCGGCTCGGTCCTCAGGGTGACATACTTCCCGGCGGAAACGTCATAGTAGGAATACTCCACCGGTTCGATGGTGAATTCTCCGGCGCTCCTGGGGATGAACGGAAACTCGAAGGACTTGCTTCCGGATGTGCGTCCCGTGGACTTGTCGGTGTTCTCGGTGACCTTGGTGTCATAGACCTCGAAATCCGGAGGAAAGGAGACTTTGGGCTCTTCCAGTAGGGAGACATTGCCGCGTCCCGACACCGTCACGGTCATCGAGGCAGCCTCGTTGGTCTTGAGGTCCTGCGAGGAGAGTCTCGAAGAGATGCCGAAACTGCCGACCCCGCCGCCGAAGGAGGCCGGCTGACCTGCCGGTAGGGCGGATACCCTGACCTTGGCGGAAGAAGTGGAGACCCTCTTCCTCATGGTCCTGTACTCATCCTGGAAAAAGCTGTCGAATATGCTGCCTGACGAAGTCCCGGGAACGCGGACGTTGACGAGGCAGACCATCTCCGCCGGGTCGATGGAAAGCGTACCTGCCTGCTGGGGGATGAGCACGTAGGACCGCAGCACCGCGGAATTGTAGATCTTGTCGCCAAGGCTTTCACGCTTGAACTCGATGTTGGTCGGTGAATATGTCTCCTGGCTCCAGAAACCATTGAAAGAAGGGAACTTGACATTCTCGAACCCAGCTATGTCACCCCTGGTGTAAAGCTTCAGGGTGGCGGTGACGGGCTCCCCTATCACCACATCGGACTTGTTCAGGGAAAGCCTCATGAAGACCTCGGAGGCATCGGCTGACGAGGCAGCCTCCTTCCCACGTGAGGATGACGACGGTTCCTGCTGGCCTCCGCCTCCGTTCCCCTGTGACTGGGAAGCGGACGTCGCCCCGTCGGTGACCACCTGCACCGACACCGGGCTGGATGTTATCCTCTCCCCGTCCACCGTAGCGCTCGCCGCCGGAAGCTGGAAGGTCCCAGGCTTGAGGGGCCTCAGGATATAGTAGAAAGTAGTCTTGTGGGACGACGTCCTCTTCCCGTTGATTATCTCGATGCTGGTAGTGGTCCCTTTCTGAGGCCCCCACACAAGCTGGAAGCTGTCGCCGCAAGACCATGACATGTCCTGCGGAGTCTTCTCGCCGTCAACGATGAACGTCACCCCGAACTGCTCGTCCATCGCCACGACATTAGGGACCTCGACCTTGATCGAGGTCTGTGCTGATGCCGCCGCAACTGCGGCGAAGAGCAACACTATGCTGAGCAGTCTTTTCATATCCAAATGTTTACCAATTCTTTTCCTTCTGTCTTGACTTCAAGGCCGCGGCTTTCTCACGGTTGACCTTGTCCTGGGTTTCCTTCTCCCGGGCCTGGATCGCCTTCAGCATCTGCTGGGCCTGCTGCGGAGAGACCTTGGGTTCCCCCTGGCTCTTGCCCTCTCCCTGGTCCTGATTCTGCTGGTTCTGGTCTTGATTCTGATCCTGGTTCTGCTGGTCCTGCTGGTTCTGCTGGTCCTGGTTCTGCTGATTCTGCTGATTCTGCTGGTTCTGCTGGTCCTGCTGTCCTCCGCCTCCTCCGCCCTGGTTCTTCAGCATCTGCTTGGCATAGGCATAATTCTCCTTGGCATCCATGTCGCCTGGATTCCTGAGGAGGGACTGCCTGTACGCTTCGACCGCCGCTCCCCAGTCTTTCTTCATGCATGCAATGTTACCGAGGTTGTAGAAATAGTCGGCGCCGTAGCGGGAAACCGAGGCTGCTTCCTTGACCTTGTCCAAGGATCCGCCGGCCTCATCGTAGAGTCCCTGCCTGTAGAGGGTGGAGGCAAGGTTGTAACTGGCAGCTATCGAGGTGCTGTCCTTGACCAGGGCCCTGCGGTAATCGATCTCGGCCTGCTGCCAATGCTCCTTGTCGAATTCACGGTTGCCGGCACGGACTTCCTTGCGGTCCGCCTGCGCCCCGGCGTCA
This sequence comes from uncultured Bacteroidales bacterium, assembly GCA_900320185.1. Lineage (GTDB taxonomy): Bacteria > Bacteroidota > Bacteroidia > Bacteroidales > UBA932 > Cryptobacteroides. The sequence continues at coordinate 64,015 of ONRD01000002.1, read as the reverse complement.
AGGGAGCATAACGACAGCAGCAGTGCCACTGCATATCCATGGAACCTTCTCATAATCTCTGAACTTTTTCGAACAAGTGCCTGCGCGGCTTTCGCTCGCCGACCAGCATCTCCGCGACGAAGAACACCAGGGCAAGGGCCAGGAAGTACATGAATTGTTCGTCATATTCCTCGAACACCACGGAACTGAGTTCCTCGGCATCCAGCTTCTTTATCTCGTCATAGACCGGTTCCAGCCCGAATTCGTCAGTGCCGGCATGGACATAGGCTCCGTTCCCGGCGCTTGCGATCTCCTTGAGGGCCTCCTCGTCGAGCCTGGTCACCACTATGTTGCCTTCCTTGTCCTTCAGCAGGCCGTCGGGCATGGGGATGGGCTGGCCTTCTGCGGATCCGACTCCGATCGTAAAGACCCGGATGCCCTGTTCGGCAGCGGCCTTGGCAGCCTCCACCGCATCGTCCTCATGGTTCTCCCCGTCGGTGATGACGATTATCGCCCTGCTGTTGGCGCTCTGGGAACTGAAACTCCTTACCGCCGTCCCGATCGCATCTCCTATGGCGGTACCCTGGACGGGCACCGATTCGGTGGTGATGGAGTTCAGGAACATCTTCGCGCTGACATAGTCGGTGGTGACGGGAAGCTGGACGAACGTGCTGCCGGCGAATATCACCAGCCCTATCCTGTCGTCCTTGAGTTTGTCGGTGATCCTTGAGATGGCAAGTTTGGCCCTTTCCAGCCGGTCCGGACTGTAGTCCCGGGCGCGCATGGAATTGGAGACGTCCAGGGCGATCATGATCTCGGCACCCTTGAGCTTTCGCTCCGACAGCTTGGCCCCTATCTGGGGACGTGCCAGGCCTATGACCAGGAAGAGGAAGGCAAGTGAATACAAGGCGGTGCGGACCCAGACCTTCGTCCTGGACCATGACGGCATCAGGTCATCCACCAGGAGTTCGTCCCCGAGCTTGCGGATACGGTTGCGCCTGATCCTCAGCCTCACCGCGACGGCGATGAAGAAGAAAGGAATCAGCAGCAACAGCAGCAGATAATGGGCTTTAGCGAAAATAATCACGGCAATCTCCTCAATACCAAATATTTCAACAATACCTCAAGAAGGAGGCAGAGCAAGGCTGCCAGCGCATAGCCGCCAAAGAGTTCCTGGTAAACCGGGAAACTGTCGATGGTGGTCCGGGTCTTCTCCATCTTGTCGATCTCGGAATATATCTCCGCAAGTTTCGTGTTGTCGGTGGCACGGAAATAGCGTCCGCCCGTCTTGGAGGCTATGTTCCCGAGAAGTTTCTCGTCAATCTCCACCTTCATGTTCTGTAGCTGCATCCCCCATGGGGTCATCACCGGATAGGGCGCCTCGCCGTTGGCACCGACTCCGATGGTGTACACCCTGATCCCGTAGGTCCTGGCAATGTCAGCAGCAGTCTCCGGACCGACCTCGCCGCTGTTGTTGACCCCGTCGGTAAGAAGTACCACGACGCGGCTCTTCGCATCTGAATCCTTGAGCCTGGCCACCGCCGTGGCAAGACCGCTACCGATGGCGGTGCCGTCCTCGATGTAGTCGGTGCTGATCTCCTTCATCAGGTTGATGAGGGTGGAACGGTCGGTCGTCAGTGGGCACTGGGTGTAACTTTCGCCCGCAAACACGACTATGCCCATCCTGTCGGAAGGGCGCTGGGCGATGAACTCGATCGCCACGTCCTTGGCCGCGCTTATCCTGTCGGGAGTGAAATCCCTCGCCAGCATGCTGGTGGAAACGTCCATTGCGAACATGATGTCAATCCCCTCTGAATCCACTTTCTCCACCTTGGAGGACGAACGCGGACGGGCGATGGCCAGCACGAGAAGGGAAAGGGCCGCTATCCTGAGGACGGCGGGGACGTGGACGAGGACGTTCATCAAAGGGTTTCCGGCCGCTTTCCACGGAGTGGCGGTCGACACCCTCAGATGCGGGCGCATCCCCTTGACTTCCTTGAATATGTAGATTCCTGCGAGGATTGCCGGTACAAGCAGCAGCCACAGGAGGGCGGGATATTCGAAATACATCACTCGGTTCCTCCATCCTTATCAGCGTCGGCTCCGCCGCTTCCTTCCTCCTCAAGCATGGACTGGTAGGTCGTGGTGACGAACCTGACAGCCGCCGGAAGGGCTGCCGCATTCTCCTCGTCGGAGGCGCTTGCCTTGGCGAACTTCACGAAATCGGCGGTCGTGAACAAAGTCTCCATTTCCACGAAGCAATCCGCAGGCACATCAGTACGTTTGAGCTGGTCGAGCATCTCGGCACTTGTCATCTCGGGGGCCCCGATCCCATAGCGGGCCTTTATGTACTCCCTGACGGCATCGGTGATCCCGGAATAGAACTCCTTCTGCTTCTCGGGAGCCCAGTATCTGCTGCCACGGTAGCGTTCCAGCCGCCTCAGCGCGACGATGTGGGGAGGGTCGTTCCGGACAGTCCCCTTCTCCTTCTTCTTCAGGGAGCCTGCCACTGCCCAGACAAGTATGGCCACCAGCGCAAGGAGCCAGACGGCGGCGATGTACGGAAGGATTTCCGCCAGCGTCACGGGATACCGGACCTGCCCCTTTATGTCATGGACCTGGAAAGTGGTGGTGTCGACGGGGATGGTGAAGACCTGAAGCTCCCGCGGGCTGAACACCAAGGTGTCCACCCTGCCTGCGGAGGAGCCCCTGACAAGGGCGAGGGGCCGCAGTTGGTACAACCCCTCCTCGAAGGAGGTGATGACGACGTAGGCATCTATGTCATAAGACTTCGGCTCCTTGCCACGGCCATGGACCGCGACGGTGTCGGCCAGCCACGGAGACACGATTTCCACGCTGTCCATGAATCCTTTCGAGAAGTCGGGAAGGGCGAATGGAGTGCCCTCTGCGACATTCTTGAGGTGGAACCCGTACTTGAACTGGTCCCCGATGAGGGCCGAATCCCTGGGCTGGAGGGGTTCCAGGAAAGAATCCTCAAGCTGGATGAGCATCCCCTTTGGACCATCGCCCGGGCTCCCGGACAGGACGGCCGGGACCAGTACGGAGGAAAGGAAGACTATGTAAAGCAGTTTCTTCATCACCTACTTCCTGGAGAAAAAAGCCATGAGGCCCTTGACATAGTCCTGGTCGGTACCTATGTCGACGGAGTCTATCTGATAGCGGTTGAACAGTTTCCTTTCATTGGCCAGCACCTCCTCGAACCACTTGGAGTACATGCTGCGCACCTTCCTTGAAGAAGTGTCGACCCATGCGCTCTCCCCGGTCTCCGAATCCCTGACACGCACCAGGCCGACAGACGGGATCGCCTGTTCCCTGGGGTCGTAGACCCTGATCACCGACACGTCGTGGCGGTTCCTGGCCACTTTGAGGGCATCCTCGTACCTTGGGGTGCAGTCGTCTTTCACATCCAGCATGTCCGAAAGGACGAAGGCGGTGCATTTCTTCTTCATCGCGTTCGTCAGGTAGCGGAGCGCCTCCCCGACATCGGTGCCTCCGGACTTGGGCTTCAGTTCGATGATCTCCCTTATTATGTGCAGGAGATGGCTGCGGCCTTTCTTCGGAGGGATGAATTCCTCGACCTTGTCGCTGAAGAAGAGGGCGCCGACCTTGTCGTTGTTGATGATGGCCGAGAATGAAAGCACCGCGGCTATCTCGGCTATCATGTCACGCTTGGTCATGCCCTTCGTACCGAACTGTCCCGAACGGCTGATGTCGATGAGGAGTACCACAGTCATCTCCCTTTCCTCTTCATAGACCTTCACGTAGGGAGCCCTCAGGCGTGCGGTCACGTTCCAGTCCATGGAACGGGGATCGTCGCCGTACTGGTACTCGCGGACTTCGCTGAAAGCCATTCCCCTGCCCTTGAAGGCACTATGGTACTCTCCCGCGAAGATCTGGTGCGAGAGGGCCTTGGTACGGATCTCTATCTTCCTTACCTTGCGGAGCAGTTCGTTTGCTGAGGAGACGGTAGGCATATTCCCTGGCTATGGAACGTTGACGGCATTGATGACCTCGGCTATGACCTGTTCCGTGGTCACGTTTTCCGCTTCCGCCTCGTAGGTGAGGCCGATCCTGTGGCGCATGACTTCATTGCACACAGCCCTCACGTCTTCCGGAATCACGTAGCCCCTCCTGCGGATGAAGGCATATGCCTTCGCAGCGGCGGCAAGGCTGATGCTGGCACGGGGGGAGGCGCCATAGGAAACCAGGTCCTTGATCTTGCCGAGGCCGTAGTCGGCGGGAGTCCTGGTCGCATAGACTATGTCGACGATGTAGCGCTCGATCTTCTCGTCCATGTAGACGTCCCTGACGACCTTGCGTGCGCGGATTATATCCTCCGGAGAGATGACGGGGGAAGCCTTCGGGAATTCTCCGGAATTGTTCATGCGGATTATCTGCTTCTCCTCGTCCTTGCCGGGATAGCCGACGACCACCTTGAGCATGAAACGGTCCACCTGCGCCTCCGGGAGAGGATAGGTGCCTTCCTGCTCGATAGGGTTCTGCGTGGCCATCACGAGGAACGGCTCGGGGAGGGGGAAAGTCTCGTCGCCGATAGTGACCTGGCGCTCCTGCATGGCCTCGAGCAAGGCTGACTGCACCTTGGCGGGACTCCTGTTTATCTCGTCGGCCAGGACGAAGTTGGCGAAGACAGGGCCCTTGTGGACCTCGAATCTTTCGTCCTTCTGGGAATATATCATGGTACCCACGAGGTCGGCGGGAAGGAGGTCTGGAGTGAACTGGATACGGCTGAACCTTGCATCGACGGCCTGGGAGAGCGTGCTGATCGCCAGGGTCTTGGCAAGGCCGGGGACTCCTTCGAGGAGGATGTGCCCGTTTGCCAGCAGTCCGATGAGGAGGTTCTCCACAAGGTGCTTCTGCCCTACGATCACCTTCCCCATCTCAAGGGAAAGAAGGTCCACGAATGAACTTTCCTGCTGGATCCTGTCATTCAATTCTTTGATGTTAACGGTTTCCATTAATCAATTATTAATTAATTTTGCATCATCAATCTTTCCACAATGCGCTACAAGATCATCCTCTCCTATGACGGCTCCTCCTTCTGCGGCTGGCAGGTCCAAAACGGCGCACCGACCGTTCAAGAGTGCCTGCAGGAAGCCCTGACAGTCCTCTTGAAGGAAGAAATCTCGGTTACAGGGGCGGGCAGGACGGATTCGAAGGTGAATGCGGTCAATTACACGGCGCACTTCGACTCTTCGGTCCAGGACCTTGACGCCTCGGCCCTTGGCTACAAAATAAATGCCATTTTACCCCATGGGATAAGGGTCCACGGGATCGTCCCGGCGGCCCCTGGATTCCATGCCCGGTTCGACGCCAGGATGCGTGAATACAAGTATTTCGTGCACAGGAAGAAAGACCCTTTCATGGACTCATATTCACTGCTCTGGACCTTCCCGGTGGACATCGGCAGGATGAACCTCGCAGCCCGGTCGCTTCTGGGGCGGCACGATTTTTCCAGTTTCGAGAAGACCGGCAGCGACAACCGCACATCGATCTGCGAAGTTTCCATGGCGCTGTGGGAGACCTATGTCCCGACACACGTCTCGCAGATGGGCTACCCGGCCGGAGAAGACGACTACCTCGTGTTCACCATCCGGGCCGACCGCTTCCTCAGGAACATGGTCCGTGCAGTCGTCGGAACCCTGCTCGAGATAGGCAGGGGAAGGCGCGAAGTGGAATGGACCGAGGCCCTTGTCAATGGCGGAACCCGCTCTGACGCAGGGGAATCCGTTCCTGGCAAGGCTCTTTTCCTGACCGCCGTCAAATATTGAGGTTATGTCGTTTTTTTTGCTTATTTTTGCAAGTTGACACAATTGGATAAAATCAAACGTACGCAATAATTATGTTGTTCCATCTTTTACAGGCCGCCGTCCCGGACTCGCTCGCGCAGACCGCGGCCCAGGCTGTCCAGACAGCCGCTCCCCAAGTGCAGGAAAAATCACTTTCAATGATCGAGCTGGCCACCAAGGGTGGATGGGTGATGGTCGTCCTGCTCGTCCTTTCAATCGTAGCCATCTACATCTTCGGCAAGAAGTGGTGGATGATCCACAAGGCCCAGCAGGTCGACAAGAACTTCATGAGGGACATCCGCGACTACATCCACGAAGGGAAGACCAAGTCCGCGGTATCCCTGTGCCAGAAGTACGACTCCCCGGTGGCGCGCCTCGTGGAGAAAGGAATCGAAAGGATAGGGAGGCCGCTCTCCGACATCCAGACAGCCGTCGAGAACATGGGCAACGTTGAAATCGCAAGGCTCGAGAAGGGTCTCCCGGCACTTGCCACCATAGCCGGAGGCGCTCCGATGCTTGGATTCCTCGGTACCGTGCTCGGTATGGTCAGGGCCTTCTTCAACATGGCCAATGCAGGCAACAACGTCGACATCTCCCTCCTTTCCGGAGGCATCTACGAAGCCATGGTCACCACCGTCGGCGGTCTGATCGTGGGTATCCTGGCATATTTCGCCTACAACTATCTCACCGCCCAGATATCCAACCTGGTGTTCAAGATGGAGAACGCCACCGTGGAATTCATGGACCTCCTGCACGAACCTGCGGACAACGAAGAGGAGAACTGACAAAATGGCATTCAAAAGAACTACAAAGGTACTTTCGGAGACAGCGATGTCTTCGATGACCGACCTTGTGTTCCTGCTGCTGATCTTCTTCCTGATCACATCGACGCTCATCAATCCCAACGCCCTGAAGCTCCTGCTTCCCAAGAGCACGGGACAGGTGTCGGCGAAGGCGACGGTCAGCGTGTCCATCAAGGACTGGGGCAATGACACCTACACATTCCACCTGAACGGAGACGAGACCCCGACCGAATTCGCGGCTCTCGAAGACGGACTGGTGGGACTACTCCAGAGCGACGACGACCCGACTTTCTCAATCTACACGGACGAAAGCGTACCGGTCAAGGAAGTGGTGGCCGTAATGAACATCGCAAAAAGGAACCACTACAAGGTAATTCTTGCAACTTCACCGGAATAATTTCAGACCCAAAGGACTATGAAACCATACCTTCGTGAGAGAGACAAGGATGCGAAGACCTCTGACGTGACCGGCATCGTGCTGACGGTCGGGGTGCATCTCGTCATCTTCCTGTGCTGCGCCTTCACGGGGATGAAGTACCTTTATCCTCCGCCGCAGGAGCAGGCTTTCCTGATCGACTTCGAAGAGGAGCCCGTCCCGGAAGTCAAGCGCTCCGATGCAGGGAAGCAGCCGGAGGCCGAAGAGATCGACCTCAGCAAGGAGGTCGAGATAGTCCAGCAGAGCAAGTCGCCGGTCAAGTCCGAAAAACCCAACAAGACCGCGGAGGCGAAACCGGACAGTCACGGAGACGTGGAGGTCCCGGCTCCGAAGGAAGAGATAAACAAGAACGCGCTTTTCCCGGGAATGAGCAAGAAAGACTCTTCGCTTGCGCCCCATGGAGCAAAGAATCCGTCCGCCGAGTTCAAGGCTGGCCAGCCGAAGGGAAACGCCACCGTCGGGAAGACGGAAGGCACGGCCAACGCGCGCGTCAAAGGGCGCAACGTCCTTGGAGCCCTGCCCAAGCCCAACGGGAACGGGCAGGACGAAGGCACCGTGGTGGTGGCCATCAAGGTTGACCAGTACGGCAATGTCACCGAGGCCAAGCCCGGCGCCCAGGGAACGACCGTGACAAACAGCGCCTTGTGGAACGCCGCAAGGGCCGCTGCGATGAAGACCCATTTCAACCAGTCGGCCGATGCGCCGGTGCTGCAGGAAGGGACGATAACTTACATATTCAAGCTTAAATAAATCATTTTCAATCAACTAAACAATCTTGGCGTGAGCCAACAACAATCATGGAAGAAAACCATTCAGGTGGTCAGGAGAACCACGGAGAGCGTAGGGATTACGCAAGGAACAACCATCAGTCCGGTTATTCGGCAGAAGGAAGGAAACTGAGGCCAAGGCGCAACGCCGGGCCTGCCGCATCGTCTTCGGCGAGCGGAGAATACAAATCCTTCGATTCCAGAAGGAACTACAACAGGAGCAATCGCGGGGACTACCAGCGCGGGGATTACCAGCGCGGGGACTTCCAGCGTTCCGATGAATACGGCTACAGGAGGGAGGCCTCCCAGGGAAGGAGCCAGTCCCACGACAAGGATGGAGAGCGTGGCTACGGGCAGCGCCGGAGCTTCAGCGACAACCACGGCGGCTATGAAGGGAGGAAGCCATCCGGCCAGGGCCGCCCGTCCTACGGCCATACCGACAGGACGTTCCACGACGACCGCACCTCCTATGGCCAGAGAAGGCCGTCATACAGCCGCAACAGGAGCCACGGTTACGAGTCGGAAGGCGGGCAGAGAAAGCAATACGGCCAAGGCCGCCCCACCTACGGGAACGGCGGGCATGTTGAAGACGAAGGGGCTCCGAGGAGGACTTTCAGCAGGAGGCCGTCTTCGGGGAATGCCCGTACTCCGGACTTCAGGCAGCGCGGACCGAAGGCCGCCGGTGGAAGGAAGCCCTACAGGAAGAACGAGCCGCACTTCACCGCCGCCAGCGAAGAAGGCATCTACCAGATGCTCTCCAGGAAGCCTCAGGTCGACAATCCCGAGTTCAGCGACAACGACATGGTCCCCACCCCCATCAAGGAGGAGATCCGCCTGAACAAGTTCATCGCCAACTCCGGTGTCTGCTCCCGCAGGGAGGCCGACAATTTCATCCAGGCGGGCGTGGTGACCGTCAACGGAGTCGTCGTCACGGAACTGGGCACCAAGGTCAATGTCCTGCACGACGACGTGCGTTTCAACGGAGAGAGGCTTAAAGGTGAGGAGAAGGTCTACATCGTGATGAACAAGCCGAAGGGCTTCGTCACCTCCGCCAGCGACCCTCACGCCGAAAAGACCGTCATGGACCTCCTGAAGCACTGCACAGTCAGGGTGTTCCCGGTCGGAAGGCTGGACAAGAACACCACCGGCGTGCTGATGTTCACCAACGACGGCGAGATCGCCGAACAGCTCACACATCCTTCCTTCAACAAGAAGAAGATATACCAGGTCATCCTCGACAAGGCCCTCGACGAAGCCGACAAGGAGAAGATCCTCAATGAAGGCCTCGACCTTCCCGACGGGAACATCAAGGCTGACGAACTTGAATACATCGACGCCGAAGACCACAGGAGGCTCGGCATCGAGATACATTCCGGCAAGAACCGCATAGTGCGCAGGATCTTCGAGTCCCTCGGCTACGATGTGAAAGCCCTTGACAGGGTCTATTTCGCCGGCCTCACGAAGAAGGGCCTCAAGAAGGGCGAATGGCGCTACCTGAGCGAAGGCGAGGTCAACGTCCTCAAGATGGGCGCCTATGTCTGAGAACGGGAAACACAAGGAGCACAGGGCAGGATTCGTCAACATCATCGGCAATCCCAATGTCGGCAAGTCCACGTTGATGAACGCTCTCGTGGGCGAGAAGCTGTCTATCGTGACCGCCAAGGCGCAGACTACCCGCCACAGGATAATGGGGATAGTCAACACCGACGACTACCAGATAGTGTACTCCGACACTCCGGGGATGCTGAAACCCAGCTACCGGCTGCAGGAAGACATGATGAAATTCGTGGATGCTGCAATCGGAGACGCCGACATCATCCTCTACGTGACGGACGTCGTGGAGAAGAGCGACAAGAACGAGGAGTATCTTTCGAAGCTCAAGAAACTGGACTGTCCGGTCGTGGTGGTGCTCAACAAGATAGACCTCTCCGACCAGGAAAAGGTCACCGGGCTGATTTCCTACTGGCAGGAAATGCTCCCCTGGGCTGAAGTCATTCCGGTGTCCGCAAAGGAGAGGTTCAACCTTGAAAGCGTACTCGGAGCGGTGGTCAGCAGGCTTCCCGTCTCGCCACCATGGTTCGACAAGGACCAGTTTACCGACAGGAACCTCAGGTTCTTCGCCTCCGAGATAATACGGGGCAGGATCCTGGAGAACTATTCCCAGGAGATTCCCTACAGCTGCGAAGTGGTGGTGGAATCCTTCAAGGAAGGGAAGGACAGGTACGAGATAGGAGCCGTGATCAACGTGATGAGGGATTCCCAGAAGGGCATAATCATCGGCAAGGCCGGCTCGGCCCTGAAGAAGACCGGCACCGAGGCCAGGATCGAGATGGAGGACTTCTTCCAGAAGAAGGTCTTCCTGAGCCTTTTCGTAAAGGTGGATCCCGAGTGGCGCGAGAACAGGAGGGAACTGAGGCGTTTCGGCTACGAAGAGTAAAGGACACGAAGAAAGAACGGAAGAGAGAGACACGTTATGGCAAAAGACGAAGAGTGGGACGATGCAAGGACTCCGGAAGAGGAATCCTTTGAAGAAGAGGAACAGGAAATCGTTCCGGAGGACGGAGATGCAGGAAAGGGAGGCCGGTACGAGAAGCTCCTTGGGTCGGACAGCAAGAAGTACAAGCTGTCCGGCATGTTCAAGGACTGGTTCCTGGACTATTCTTCCTATGTCATCCTCCAGAGGGCCGTACCTCACATCGTGGACGGCCTGAAACCGGTACAGAGACGGGTACTGCACGCAATGTACAAGATGGACGACGGCAGCCTCACCAAGGTGGCCAACATAGTCGGACAGGCCATGCAGTACCATCCCCATGGCGACCAGTCGATCCTGGGAGCCCTCGTACAGCTTGGCCAGAAGGGTCTGCTGATAGACTGCCAGGGAAACTGGGGAAACATCCTGACCGGTGATTCCAACGCGGCGCCCAGGTACATCGAAGCCCGGCTAAGCAAATTCGCCAAGGAAGTTGTCTTCGACCCGAAGATCACCCACTGGATGACATCCTACGACGGGCGCAACCAGGAACCTACCGAGCTCCCGGTTCGCTTCCCTCTCCTCCTTGCACAAGGGACCGAGGGCATCGCCGTGGGCATGGCATCCAAGATCCTCCCCCACAACTTCAACGAACTCCTGGACGCCTCCGTGGCCATCCTCGAGGGAAAGGATTTCACGATCTACCCGGATTTCCCCACCGGAGGTTCAGCCGACTGCAGCAACTACAAGGATGGAGCCAGGGGCGGCAGCGTGAAGGTCAGGGCAAGGATCGAAAAGATCGACAAGAACACCATCGCCATAACGGAGATCCCCTACGGCAAGACCTCCGAAGTCATAAAGGACTCCATCGTAAAGGCCAAGGAGAAAGGCAAGATCAAGATCAAGAAGATAGAGGACATGACGACCGACAAGGTCGAGATAGTCATCCACCTTCCCAACGACGTATCTCCGGACAAGACGATCGACGCCCTCTATGCGTTCACCGACTGCGAGACCAACATCGCGCCGAACGCCTGCGTCATCGTCGACAACAAGCCTCAGTTCCTTTCCGTCAAGGACATCCTCATCTACGACACCAACCACACAAGGGACCTCCTCAAGTGGCAGCTTGAGATAAGGCTGGGAGAGCTCGAGGACGAATGGCATTACGACTCCCTCGAGCGCATATTCTTCGAGAACAGGGTCTACAAGATACTCGAGCAGAACCAGAAGAGCTGGGAAGACCAGCTCCAGGACATATTCACCGAGATGAAGAACTACCAGGGCCTCCTTCGGCGCGAGATCGTCATGGAGGACATCAACCGCCTGGTGGAAAAGCCCGTACGCAAGATTTCCAAGTTCGACACCAAGGCGATGGACGAGAAGATCCTGTCCATCGAAAAGGAGATGGAGAAGGTCCGCGACGACATCGAGAACATAACCCGCTACACCATCGACTGGTTCAAGGGCCTCAAGGCCAAATACGGGAAGCAGTTCAAGAGGCAGACCGAGATCTCGGCATTCGAGACCATAGCCGTGACCAAGGTGGTGAGCAACAACGCCAAGCTTTACGCCAACTACGAGACCGGCTTCGTCGGAATGGCCATGAAGAAGGACGAAGGCGGTGAATATGTCTGCGACTGCTCCGACCTTTCCGAGATCCTGGTGATCGCCAAGGACGGGAAATACAGGATCACGAAGGTGACGGACAAGGCCTTTTTCTGGAAGGACCTCGTCTATGTCGGTGTGTTCAACAGGGGCGACAACAGGACAATCTACAACGTGATCTACCGGGACGGCAAGTCATCCCTTTCCTACGCCAAGAGGTTTGCGGTGACGAGTGTCACCAGGGACAAGGACTATGACATCACCACCGGTGCCGAAGGTTCCAGGATCCTGTGGTTCACCGTCAACCACAACGGTGAAGCCGAAACCGTGAGGATCTACCTCCGTCCCAGGCCGAAGCTGAAGAAAACCCAGATCGAATACGATTTTTCCACCCTCGCCATCAAGGGGAAGACCTCCCGCGGGAACCTTGTCTCGAAGAATCCCATCTCGAGGATCCAGCTGAAGAGCAAGGGCGTGTCCACGATCGGCGGGAAAGACATCTGGTACGACGCCGACATCCAGAAACTGAACGATGAGCAGAGGGGACTCTACCTCGGGGAATTCGGTCCCGAGGACAAGGTCCTCGCAATATTCAAGGACGGCACCTTCTACACGACCTCCTTCGACGTCTCGAACCGCTACCAGGGCCCCGTCCTTCGGATAGAAAAGTTCGACCCTGACAAGACCTTCACCGTCCTCTATTATGATGGTGCAGCCAAGGCGTTCTATGTCAAAAGGTTCAGTTTCGTGCTCAGCGACAACACCCCGACCTCTTTCATAGCTCCGGGGGCCAAATCGTATCTGGTCGACATCACGGACGACAGGCATCCGCAGTTCCAGGTCATATTCGGGAAGAAATATGAGCACCGGGATCCGGAGAACGTCGACGCGGAAGAGTACATAGCCAAGAAGGGATACACCGCGAAGGGGAAGAAATGCCACCAGTACGACTTGAAGGACGTCCGGTTCATCGAACCCCTCCAGAAACCGGAGGATGAAGAGACACCCGACGCCGGTCCCGCGGAGGCAGGCGGCACTGAACCCGAAGAGGGACCTATCGACATCATCGAACCCATCGAGGGGGCTAAGCTGCCTGACATCGACGACATTCCAGACATAGGGGAAATCGAAGAACCAACGCTGTTCTAATGAAAGATTGCATCTCACTTGCCGGCTTCATGGGAAGCGGGAAGACAAGCGTCGGAAAGGCCTTGCTTCCGATGCTCGGGGGCTACGAATTCATAGACCTTGATTCCTACATCGAGGCCATGACAGGAAGGAGCATCCCGGAGATTTTCGAGAACTCAGGCGAAGGAAGCTTCAGGCAGATGGAACAGCATGCCCTCGAGGATATTTTCATGACCGGCGAGATGCTCGGTTCGAAGACCCTCCTCTCCCTCGGAGGAGGCACCCTGACCAACGAGGCCTGCGCCAGGATGATACGCAGGAAGACAGAATGCTTCTACCTCCGCGGACGTGAGGAGACCCTCCTTGCCAACATCAGGAAAGAACCCGGAAGCCGTCCCCTCCTTCCGGAAGGGAAGGACCAGCGGGCAAGACTGTCAAGGCTGCTGGCGGAACGCGTACCGGTCTACGAAGCCACTGCCCACCACATCATCGACATCGACGGGAAATCCGTCGAGGAGACGGCCGTCGACATCCTGATGACACTTCAGTAGGTCATCCGAAGACCGAGGACATGGCTTCAATGTCCGGAACCTGCCCGGTCATCATGGGATAACCGGTTATCGCCTGCATCAGCAGCCACCTTTTTCCAGGGACATAAACCGCATCGGCGGAAGCCAGCTTGAACAGGGCCGCTTCATCGAAGGAGGGATTACGGTAATTGGCTTCCAGCACGACCTTGCGGATTCCGGAATCGCTGACGAAATCGTCCGCCGACAGCTCCTGAAGCTGCGGGACAGCCACCGGAAGGGTATAGATCAACAGATTGCACTCCTTGACGGCGTCCTTGAAATCGGAGAAGGGATCTGCGACGAATGCATATTCAGGATGCTCGGAGGCGAAAGCCACAGCCTTCGCATGCGTACGGTTCATGACTGCGGTCGCGAATCCGAGCTCGGCGGCAGCTACCGCCGCAGCCTTGCCGGCTCCTCCGCACCCTACGACCAGGGCGACCGGCTCCTCCTTGAACAGCTTCTCCAGATTCCTGCGGAAGAACTGGTGGACCTTTATGTAGAAGGACTCCCCGTACTCCCTGATGAACTCCTCGGTGATGCCCGGGAAGAAGGCTTCGACGACGGAGACGACTATCCCGGTGAAGTCTGAATTGTAAGCCGCGAGGCCGTCTTTGTCCTTCACCACCAGGTTGGTGGCCCCCATCCTTCCGGCAGGACCGGACAGGGTTACCTTCCCGGGCTGCGCCTTTGCCAGTTCAAGCAGCCTCCCATAGGCCAGTTCCTTGAACGGAGCCGTGACATTGATGGCTGAATATCCGTCGAGGAACCTTTGCCAGGACACCTCGAAGTCGCCGCCTTCAACGAGATCGTAAGGATACTTCCCTCCATAGGCAGCCTTGAAGAGGGCGGGACTGAGGGAACCCTTCACAGGATCACCTATGAGACCGTACTTTTTCATGCGGAAAACTATCTTACAGAGTAACTTTCACCCCAGGCCATCACCACGAAAGGCACCGGGAGCCTGTACAGGTTCCCGAAGCGATGGATCGTCATCCAATAGCCCTCCCTGTGGTCGACGCTGTGGGCGAGTTCGTTTTCGTGGGACGACACGACCAGCCTTGGAGAGAAACCCCGGACAAAGGCATCGGCTTCCTTGGTCCAGCCGTTCAGGGTCATGACGTCTATCCCCGGCTCCTCGTCCTTGACCTTGGAAATCCATTCGAGTTCGGAAGGTTCCCAAGTCTGGTCGCCAAGGTGGGCTACCTTGAAGCCTCCGGGGAGGTGCACCACGTAGACATTGTTCTGGAGGTCGTCCTGATGGCCGGGGAACACTGTTACCGGCACCTCCTTCCCACCGAGGACGGCAGTGAACCGATAGCATCCGTCATGCCTTATGTGGGTTATCCTGGAATCGTCGGGCCTGTAGCCCTCAGGGGCGAAGACCTGCTTCCCTGAATCCAGGAAGAGATTCACCACCTTGTTGTCGAAATGGTCGGAGTGGTTGTGGGAAATGAAGAGGGCATCGCACCCGTCCACCACCGGCTTGATGGCCGAAGGGGAAGAAAGGGTGCCGTTCCTCGTGTTGAGGTCGAATGCTATCGTGACCGAGCGGGTCCTGAATATGAACGAAGCGTTGTACAGCTTGTAGACCTTCATCCCCTTCTTCATGGGCCTGCGGAGATCGGCAGCTACCTTTCCTATACGCGAATCCATGAAACCCAGCAGGGATGAAAGTGTGTCAGGCCTTGCAAACTGGTGGATGACAGCGTCGAGGTTCAGGAGGGTACTCCTTCGAAGGAGGAGCCTGGAGGCGTCTTTCCCCTCGGGTTCGACACCGGAACGCTCCGGAACGGGAGGACAGGCGTCAAGGGCCTTGTCGACCTGGTCGAACATGAACTGCGCCTGGGCGAGGACCATCTGGTCGGGATGCCCCCAGTAAGCGAACTTGTAATCCCTCTCCTGGGCGCTGAGCAGGACGCATGAAAAAAACAGGGAGAAAGAGACCCCCGTCAAAAACCTTACAAACCTGGTCATATCCATTGGGTGAAGTTTCCTATATGAACTCCTCACGCTCCTTTATGTCCTTGATCCGGAGCTGGAGGGTTGAATTACCCCGGTAGTAGTTCTCTACTATGGAATAGCAGATGTCAAAGGGATTGCCGGCCTTGATGTAGTCGTAGAAACCCGCCATGTTGAAGGCTATCGCCGGTATCTGGTGGAAAGGCTGGGCTTCGTCGATCAGGTCGAGTTTCATGTGGACGCCCCCGGCGCCTACTTTCCTGCCGTTTCCCCCGTCAGAGACATTTTCCGTCAGGAAGACAGGATTGCCGTTCCCGGGACCGAAGGGCTGGAACTGCTTGAGCACCCTGAAAAACTTGGGCGTGATCTGGCTGAACTCCAGCCTGGCGTCTATCTGGGTGACGGGAGTCAGCATGTCTTCGGTTATCTTGTCCCCGATGAAAGCGTCGACCCGGCGGACAAAACTCTCCAGGTTCGCCTCCTTGAGGGTCAGGCCTGCGGCATAGACATGGCCGCCGAAATTCTCAAGAAGGTCGGCGCAGCTTTCGATGGCCTCGTAGAGGTCGAAGCCTGCCACGCTCCGGGCGGATCCGGTTATGAAGCCGTTGGACTTTGTCAGGACTATCGTAGGCTTGTAGAAAGCCTCCACGAGCCTGGAAGCCACGATCCCTACGACCCCTTTGTTCCAGGCAGGATTGTAAACTATCGTGGCGTTGCCCGAAGAGAGTGCAGTGCCTTTCTGGACCATTTCCAGGGCTTCCTGCGTGATCTCACGGTCGATGTTCTTGCGTTCGTTGTTGTTGTCGTTGATCTGCTCGCCGATGTCGATGGCCACATGGTCGTCCGAAGCGGTAAGGAGTTCCACCGCGAGCCTGCCGGTCTCCATCCTCCCCGCCGCATTGATGCGGGGACCGATCTTGAAGACTATGTCGTCGATGGTCAGGTGGCCGGGTTCGAGTTTGGAGAGGGTGGCCATGGCCTGGAGCCCCTTCCTTGGATTCTCGTTGAGCTGCTTGAGCCCGAAGTGGGCAAGTACCCTGTTCTCCCCCACCATTGACACAAGGTCGGCCGCGATGCTGACGACCAGGAGGTCGAGCAGCGGTATCAGGGTCTCGAACGGAATCCCGAACTTCTGGGAATATGCCTGGACCAGCTTGAATCCGACACCGCAGCCTGAAAGGTCGTCGAAAGGATAGGTGTTGTCCTCCCTCTTCGGGTCGAGCACCGCCACCGCCGGCGGAAGTTCGTTCTCCGGGAGATGGTGGTCGCAGATGATGACATCCATCCCCTTCGCGGCCGCATATTCAACCTTCTCGTTCGCCTTGATGCCGCAATCCAGGGTGATGATCAGGCCGAAACCGTTGTCTCCTGCCCAGTCTATCCCCTTGTAGGAAAGGCCGTAGCCTTCGTCGTAGCGGTCGGGGATGTAGAAATCCACCTTCTGGGAATAACGGCGGAGAAAGGAATATACCAGGGCGACGGCGGTCGTCCCGTCCACGTCGTAATCACCGTAGACGAGGATCTTCTCTTCCGATGTGATGGCCTTGCGCACCCTGTCCACAGCCACATCCATGTCATTCATCAGGAAGGGATCGTGAAGGTCCGAGAGGCTGGGACGGAAGAAAGAGCGCGCCTGTTCGAAGGTTTCGACTCCCCTCTTTACGAGGAGTTCGGAGAGCACGCGGTCAATGCCCAATTCGGCGGAAAGCCTTCCCACCTTCTCCGGATCGGCCGGCTGCTTGAGTATCCATTTGCGCTCTTTTGCCATGATATACAAAGATAGGCATTTAATTTCAGAATGTGAATTAAAAGTAGTAATTTTGCATAATTGGCCGCGTGACGGCCTTTTTGGTTGAAATCAAAATCTTAAGATATGGCTAACATGGAACTCAGCGAGCAGGAGATCGTCAGGAGAGAGTCTCTTGCCAAGTTAAAGGAACTCGGAATCAATCCATACCCGGCTCCCCTCTACCCGGTCAACGCGACGGCAAAGTCCATCGCCGACGGATTCGATCCCGAAAAGGGCAATTTCGCGGATGTCTGCATAGCAGGCCGCATAATGTCCAGGAGGATCATGGGAGCCGCCTCGTTCGGAGAGATCCAGGACTCCACCGGAAGGATCCAGATCTATGTCAAGAGGGACGAGATCTGCCCCGGCGAGGACAAGACCATGTACAACACCGTTTGGAAGAAACTCCTCGACATCGGGGACATCGTGGGGATCAAGGGTTACGCCTTCATCACCCAGACAGGCCAGCTTAGCGTACACGCAAAGTCCCTTACCGTGCTGAGCAAGTCCCTCAGGGTACTCCCCATCGTCAAGACCGATGCCGAAGGCAAGGTCTATGACGGATTCACCGATCCGGAACTCCGCTACCGACAGAGGTACGTAGACCTTATCGTCAACCCTTCAGTTCGGGACGTTTTCGTCAAGAGGGCGCAGATCATCGCCACGATGAGGGAATATTTCAACGAGGCGGGATGTCTTGAAGTGGAAACCCCTATCCTACAGTCGATTCCGGGAGGAGCTACAGCTCGTCCCTTCATCACCCACCACAACGCCCTCGACATAGACCTCTACATGAGGATCGCGAACGAGCTCTACCTCAAGAGGCTCATCGTCGGCGGCTACGACGGCGTCTACGAATTCGCCAAGGACTTCCGCAACGAAGGCATGGACAAGACCCACAACCCGGAGTTCACCTGCATGGAGATCTACGTCGCCTACAAGGACTACATCTGGATGATGGACTTCGTCGAGAAGATGCTTGAAAAGATAGCCCTCAAGCTCCACGGCACCACCAAGGTGAAGATCGGAGAGAACGAAATAGACTTCAAGGCCGGCTACCGCCGCCTGCCCATCCTGGAGGCGATCAAGGAATACGCCGGAGTCGACCTTTCGGGAATGGGGCTCGACGACCTGAGGGACACCTGCAGGAAACTCAACGTCGAATTCGATCCTTCGATGGGTGAAGGGAAGCTGATCGACGCCATCTTCGGGACTTTCTGCGAGGACCATCTTATCGAACCAACCTTCATCACGGACTACCCGGTCTCGATGTCGCCGCTCACGAAGAGGCACCGCGACAACCCGGACCTGACCGAACGATTCGAACTGTTCGTGTGCGGGAAGGAACTTGCCAACGCATATTCAGAACTCAACGACCCCATCGACCAGCTCGAAAGGTTCGAGGAACAGGCCGCCCTCAAGAGCCATGGCGACGACGAGGCGATGTTCATCGACTATGATTTCGTGCGTGCCCTCGAGTACGGGATGCCTCCGACCTCCGGACTGGGAATGGGGATCGACCGCCTGACGATGTTCATGACCGGTCAGACCACTATCCAGGACGTTCTGTTCTTCCCTCAGATGCGTCCCGAGAAAGCACTGAAATGCGAATAGAGGCTGAAGCGGAGTTATCCGCCGCGGACACGCCGTCAGAATGCGTCCCGAGAAAGTACTGAAATGCGAGTAGAGGCTGAAGCAGAGTTATCCGCCGCGGATACGCCGTCAGAATGCGTCCCGAGAAAGTACTGAAATGCGAGTAGAAGAAATCACCTCAGGCCAGAATCCCAAGGTCAAGGAATTGCTTGCCCTTCAGGAGAAATCCAGGGAAAGGGCGGAGCGCGGCCTTTTCGTAGTGGAAGGACGCCGGGAATTCAGGCAATGCCTGGATGCCGGTTTCATCCCGGACACGGTCTTCATCTGCCCCGACATATTCGGCAGCGGTAAACTCAGCCCCGACACCTTCGGCGGCGGTAAATTCAACCCCGACACCTTCGGCGGCGGTAAACTCAGCCAAGACACCTTCGGCAGCGGTAAACTCAGCCCCGACACCTTCGGCAGAGGTAAATTCAACCACGACACCTTCGGCAGCGGAGAAGCAGGCAAAGGTCCCGCCTTCGACCCTGAAGGATTGCTGAAGACCGGATGCAAGGTCTGCATGGTAAGCAAGGAAGTCTACGCTAAGATAGCCTACAGGGGAGGCACCGAAGGGATAGTGGCCGAAATCCGTTACCGTGAACGTACCCTGAAGGACATAGTCCTGGGGGAGAATCCCCTGGTCATGGTCCTTGAGAGCGTTGAGAAACCGGGGAACCTTGGTGCCGTCCTCAGGAGCGCGGACGCCGCAGGAGCCGATGCAGTCGTGGTCTGCGACCCCAGGACAGACCTCTACAACCCGAACCTTATAAGGGCAAGCCTCGGCGCCATATTCTCAAGACAGGTTGCAGCGGCTTCCTCCGAGGAAACCATCGCCTGGCTCAAGGACAACGGGATACGCATCCTGACCGCTCAGCTCCAGGATTCCGTCCTCTACTACGACACTCCGATGCAAGGGCCGACCGCCCTTGTGATGGGAACCGAATCCACCGGTTTGACAAACCTGTGGCGGGATGCCGCCGATGCCCACATCCGGATCCCGATGCTTGGCTCCCTCGACTCGCTGAACGTTTCGGTGTCAGCCGCCATCCTCCTGTTCGAAGCCTTGAGGCAGAGACATCCCTGACATCCGGACGGGCGTCGGCCGACAGGGATCATTGGTCCCAACTCATCAACCCACAATCCGATGAACCTATCTCAGGATAAAACGGCACCCCACCATTCAGTTTTCAAATAGCTCACACGCTTGGATTTCAGAAACGCCTGCTAATCAATATATTAAGTTTTGCAAGCGTGTTAAGCGGACGATTTTTGGGGGCACCTTCACACGTCCAGAAAACTTAACATCTTGATTCACAATCTATTGTTATAATCGAGCGTGTTAGCTATTTGAAAAAGGCCATCCGTACGCAAGTCGATGGTCCCTGACCGTGCACCCGCGGCCGTAAGCGGGTACCCGCAAGCGAAGCGCAGCGGGGGGGGATGGAGCGGAGC
The DNA here is from genome assembly GCA_900320185.1 of uncultured Bacteroidales bacterium. Lineage (GTDB taxonomy): Bacteria > Bacteroidota > Bacteroidia > Bacteroidales > UBA932 > Cryptobacteroides. The sequence continues at coordinate 43,586 of ONRD01000002.1, read as the reverse complement.
GGAAGGTCCGAAGGACAATACTGCTTGCGGTCCCACCCGTCTAACATACAACGCAGGGGGAGGTGCAGCAAGAAGTGGGAAGGAGTGGATATGCAAGGCCGTAAGCGGTGTTGTCCTGAGGACCCTGGCCACCCGCGGCCGCAAGCGGGTACCCGCAAGCGAAGCACAGCGGGGGGGATGGAGCGGAGCGGAAGGTCCGAAGGACAATACTGCTTGCGATCCCACCCGTCGAACATACAACGCAGGGGGGAGGTACAGCAAGAAGTGGGAAGGAGTGGATATGCAAGGCCGTAAGCGGTGTTGTTCTGAGGACCCTGGCCACCCGCGGCCGTAAGCGGGTACCCGCAAGCGAAGCGCAGCGGGGGGATGGAGCGGAGCGGAAGGTCCGAAGGACAATACTGCTTGCGGCTGCCCAACTACCCCAAACCGACTACCCCAAACCAACCACCACATCAACCGGCAGCCACCATCGACAAACCACCTCCAGGCAACCATGAAAAAGAGGATGACCTACAAGTCGACAGGCTTATCAGCCGGCCTGCGACATGACTCTTGCAATTAGCACGGGTTTCGCTTTCCAGTTTCGGGAATATTCATTAAATTGCATAGCTTTTGGACAGTGAAGTCCGGAAGATGAGTTTTATTCAAGAATATCTAAACTACAGTAACATGTCACTGAACAAAGTAATGCTGATCGGTAACGTTGGAAAAGACCCCGAAGTACGTTACCTTGATGGAAACAACGCCGGTTCCGGCAGCGCGAAGGTAGCCCAGTTCACCCTTGCCACGACGGAACGCTTCCGTGACCGCAATGGAGAACTTCGCGAGAACACCGAATGGCACAACATCGTCGCCTGGAGGAACTCCGCCGACGTAGCGGAGAAATTCGTCAGGAAAGGAACCCAGCTCTACATCGAAGGGAAGCTCCGCACGAGGTCATGGACCGACCAGGGAGGCCAGAAGCACTACACGACAGAAGTGATAGTGGACAGTCTCCAGCTGCTCGGCAAGAAGAGCGACAACCCGGCGGCAGCTGCCCAGCCCGCATCCCAGCAGCCGGCCCAGTCCTTCCAGAGGCCGGCACCTGAACAGAGACCAGTCCAGACAGCCCAGGTTGCGGATGTCGACGAAGGCCCCACCGACGACCTGCCGTTCTGAAACCACAGACAAGAACATAGAATCCAATCCTATATGAGCGAAAAACTAGACGTAGTCCTCGGCCTCCAGTGGGGCGATGAGGGAAAAGGGAAGATTGTGGACGTGCTCGCAAGCCGCTACCCCGCGGTCGCGCGTTTCCAGGGCGGGCCGAATGCAGGCCATTCCCTCCACTTCGAAGGGAAAAGTTTCGTGGTGAGAAGCATCCCTTCCGGAATATTCCGTGAAGGCTCCACCAACATAGTAGGAAGCGGAGTCGTACTCGACCCCGTCACTTTCAAGGAAGAATGCGGAAATGTCATGAATATGGGCATCGACGCGGTCGGCAAGCTCGTGGTCTCGAAGAAAGCCCATCTCATCCTCCCCACGCACCGGCTTCTCGACGCAGCGATGGAAGCCGCCGCCGGAAAGGGGAAGATCGGGTCGACCTTGAAAGGGATAGGCCCGACCTACACCGACAAGATAAGCCGCCATGGCCTCAGGGTCGGAGACATCCTAGCTCCCGACTTCAAGGACAGGTTCGAGCGCCTCAAGGCCCGCCACCTCCAGCAGATCAAGGACCTTGACTACGACTGCGATCCCGGCAAGGGAGAGGCCGAATGGATGGAAGCGATAGAGTTCCTCAAGCAGGTAAGGCTCGTGGACTGCGAGTATTTCGTCAACGGCCTGCTCTCCAGCGGCACCCCGATCCTGGCCGAAGGTGCACAGGGGTCGATGCTCGACATCGACTTCGGCTCATACCCCTTCGTCACTTCCTCCTCCACCACTGTAGGAGGTGTCTGCACCGGCCTGGGAGTGGCACCGTCACGCATCGGCAAAGTCTTCGGAATATTCAAGGCCTACTGCACTCGCGTCGGCTCGGGGCCGTTCCCTACCGAACTGTTCGACTCGACCGGAGAAGAGCTCCGCAGGGTCGGCCATGAATACGGAGCCGTAACCGGACGCCCCCGCCGCTGCGGATGGCTTGACCTGGTCGCCCTGAAATACACCGTGATGCTGGACGGAGTCACCGACCTCATCATGATGAAATCGGACTGCCTGGACGGTTTCGACACCATCAAGGCGTGCACGGCCTACAAAGTGGACGGCAAAGTAACCTGCGAGGTCCCCTTCGACCTTGCGGGAGAAGGACTCGAACCGGTCTACACCGAGTTCCCCGGCTGGAAGACCGACCTCAGCGGCATCCGGCGCGAGAGCGACCTCCCCAAGGAGTTCAAGGACTACATCAAATTCATCGAAGACTTCCTCGGAGTCCCTGTGACCATCATCTCGCTCGGTCCCGACAGGGAAGCCACCATCGAACGCGACTAACACCCCGCAGACATGACGACGACTATGGTCATACAACTGCTGATTGTACTGGCAGCCCTGTACGTCGGCTCGAGGTACGGCAGCCTGGCCCTTGGAGCCATCTCCGGCATCGGCCTCGCAATCCTGGTATTCGGGTTCGGCCTGAAACCCGGCAATCCACCCACCGATGTCATCTACATCATCATCGCCGCCGTGACATGCGCCGGAGTGCTCCAGGCGTCCGGGGGGATGGACTGGCTGATCCAGCTTGCAGAGAAACTCCTTCGCAAGCATCCCGAGCGCATAACCATCCTTGCTCCGCTGTGCACCTTCCTCCTGACTGTCCTCGTCGGCACCGGGCATGTGGTCTACACCCTCATGCCCATCATCGTAGACATCGCGATAAAGAAGGGAATCCGTCCGGAAAGGCCCTGCGCAGTAGCGTCCGTCGCCTCGCAGGTAGGAATCACCTGCTCTCCCATAGCCGCCGCCGTGGTCGCCTTCGTCACCATCTCGAATGCGAACGGCTACGGCGTGACCATTCCCCAGACATTGATGGTCACGATACCCGCATGCCTGGCGGGGCTGCTCCTCGCCGCCCTGGCATCTTTCAGGAGAGGAAAGGACCTGGACAAGGATCCGGAGTACCAGAAGAGGATACAGGACCCGAAAATCCACAAATACATCTACGGAAGCGATGCGACAACCCTGGACAAGGTCATCGGCAAGAACGCCAAGACTGCCGTGTTCATCTTCCTCGCCGCGATAATCGTGATCGTGGGACTTGCCTTCTGCCAGATGGTCCTGAGCGAGGAAGCCTTGGCGAAACTGCCCAAGATGAACATCGCCATCCAGATCATAATGCTGTCGGCAACGGCCTTCATGATCATGCTGTGCAAGGTGGACCTCAAGAATGCCGTCTCCGGAGCTGTCTGGAAGTCAGGCATGGTGGCAGTAGTAGCGATCTACGGGATCGCCTGGCTTGCAGACACCTATTTCGGGAACTATCTCGACCAGATGAAAGTGATGCTGACGGGCATGGTTTCCCAGTACCCCTGGTCGATCGCGCTTGTCTTCTTCCTTGTTTCCGTCCTGATCAATTCACAGGGAGCGGTAGTGGTGGCGATGCTTCCCCTCGCATATTCCCTTGGAATCCCCGGACCGGTTCTCCTGGGTGTGCTGCCAAGCGTCTACGGCTACTTCTTCATCCCCAACTACCCTTCCGACATCGCCACGGTCAACTTCGACAGGACCGGAACCACCAGGATCGGGAAGTACCTCCTGAACCACAGTTTCATGATGCCGGGGCTGATCAGCGCATGGACGGCCACCCTGGTAGGCTACCTCATCACCTGCGTGATCTTCCCGGGCTATTTCGCGGGGCTTTGACGGGTCAATACAGGCCTCCGTTCACGGAAATCACCTGACCGGTTATGTAGGCAGCCTCATCCGTCGACAGGAAGGCTGCCAGCGAGGCTACTTCCTCCGGCTTCCCGAAGCGCCTGGCTGGAATCTGGGACTTCAAGGAATCCTCGTCGAGCCCCTCGACCATGTCGGTGTCTATGAAGCCGGGGGCTATGGCGTTGACCGTAACCTTCCTTGGGGCCACTTCCTGGGCAAGGGCCTTGGTCGCAGCGATCAGTCCTCCCTTGGCCGCCGAATAGTTGGTCTGGCCGGGGAGCCCCTTGAGGCCGGAAAGGGAGGCTATGTTGATGATCCTGCCCTTCTTGTGAAGCACCATAGGCTGAAGCAGGGGACGTGTCACGTTGTAGAAGCTGTTCAGGTCGGTAGATATGACCCTGTACCAGTCTTCCTGCTCCATCCAGAGGAGAAGGTTGTCCTTCCGCACCCCCGCATTGTTGACCAGGACGCTGATGAACGCGTCCGGATGGGACTCCTGCCATGCTCCCAGGGAAGAGGCGCAGGCCTGGCAGTCGGAGACATCGAACTTGAGGAGTTCCCCTTTCCCTCCGGCTTCCTCAACCTGGCTAAGGGTCAGCGCGGCTGCTTCGTCGTTGGAAACGTAATTGATGATCACATTGAAACCCTGGCGGGCCAGCCTGATGCAGACCGCCCTTCCTATACCCCGGCTTCCGCCGGTAACGAGTGCATATTCAGTCATTGTGTTCAACGGAGTTTTGGCAAAGATAGCGAATCCCGGCCAAGAATCTCCATGCAGGTAAGGACGGAGGTCATGGACACTCCGAGGATACCGTGGAGATTGAGATTCTGGCCGGTAAGGAAGACGTTCCTCAACGGTGTCCTTGGGGAAAGGACGGTTTCAAGAGGGCGGGTAAAGTCCTTCCGGATGCCGAAGGCTGATCCGCCTGGAGTGCCGGTGAAACGCTGGTAAGTAGAGGGCGAGCTCGTGTACACGGCGGTCACGGAATCGCGGAGTTCCGGTAACCTCGAGCAGGCAAGGCTGAGGCATCTTTCCAGCATCGAGAGCTTGGCCTCCCCGTAGCCTGGACTGTCCGGACTCACATAAGGCATCGGGGAGATAAGGTCCAGGTGGGTCGCCATCGAGCCTTGCGGGACAGGATAGAAATGTACCATCACCTTGTCGCCACCGCTGTGGATGAATATGTTCCTGTCCAGGTAGCGGACCTTCCCGGGCTTCAGGACGATGTTCGCCGTGAATACCCCGCCAGTGTTGTCCAGGGATGAAATCCTGTCACGGTAGGTCTTCCTCAGGGAAGAGGCAGGTGCGACCAGAGGGAAGAAAACGGAAGGGTGCAAGTCAGATACCACCAGGTCCGCATCGAACCTCTCCGGCCCGGCGGCCACATAGTCAGCCCTGTCCCCGGAGACGTGGACCTCGGTGACGGCCGTTCCTGCAGTCAGGGTACCTCCCAGGCGCAGGAATTCTTCCTCGAGCCTGCCTGAGAGGACTGCCCCACCGCCTGATAGCCGCCATGAACTGCGGACGAAGGAATCGTTGATCTGGGCGAACGGGTACAATGGGAGGGACGGTGTCATCTCATACCGCATGAAGGCGCCGCACAGCACCTTTTTAAGAAGGGGATCCTTGAATTTAGCATCCAGGTATTCCTGGGCGCCCGTTGAAAAGAGGCGGTCGGTCCCGCCTCCGCAGAAGGCCTTGAAGATCCCGTCTCCCACTTCCTTCAGCAAGGAAGCATATTCCTCCAGGGACTTGCGCTCGGAAGGGAACAAGGCTCCCAGCCTCTCGGCGAAGGTCTCGTGGCCTGAAGCCATCGGGAAAGAATCCCCGTCGATGACCACCTCGTCGGAACAGTCTGGATCGAGCCTCTGCCATGGAAGGCCGCCGGCTCCCATGTACTCAAGGAGGACGGACAGGGCCTCTCCCCTTCCAAGGCTGCCGGCATAGTGGAATCCCGTGTCGAACCGCAGGCCGCCGCGGGAAAAGGAGCCCAGGCAGCCACCCGCCTGCTGGTTCTTCTCGATTATGCTGACATCACAGCCGTTGCGCTGCAATAACACACCGCATTCGAGGCCCCCGAGGCCGCCCCCCACTATTACAACCCTGGGAGCCATCCGCTAGATGCTGCGTATGACAAGGGTGGAATTGGTCCCGCCGAACCCGAAGGAGTTGGACAGGAAAGTATCGAATCTCCTTGAAAGCCTTTCCGCGGGAATCAGAAGCCGCGACGAGTCCTCATCCGGGTTCTCGAAATTGAGGTTCGGCGCAATGAACCCGTTCTTCATCATGATCATCGAATAGATCACTTCGCTCGCCCCGGCCATCCACATCTCGTGCCCGGTCTGTGACTTGGTGCTGGTCACCGGCACGGTCCTTTCCCCGAACACAGCAGCTATCGCCTTGGCCTCGTTGGAATCGCCTACATGGGTCGAAGTGGCATGGGCGTTGATGTAGCCTATCTCCTCCTTGCGGATGCCCGCACGGTGGACTGCCATTTCCAGCGACCTTCTGGGTCCGTCCACGTTGGGGCTCGAAATGTGGTCTCCGTTGCCGGAGAACCCGTATCCGAGGACCTCTCCCAGGATGCGTGCCCCCCTCCTCTTGGCTGACTCATAGCTCTCGAGGATCACGGTCGCCGCCCCTCCGCCGGGCACCAGGCCGTCCCTGTCGCGGTCGAACGGGCGGCTGGCCCTTTCGGGCTCATCTTCACGCGTAGAGAAGGCCGAGATGCCGTCGAAAGAACCGACGGCATATGGATTGACCTCCTGGGCGCCGCCGCACACGACGATATCCTGGAGGCCGTCCCTGATAAGCAGGGCGCCGAGCCCTATAGCATGGGAACCGCTGGCGCAGGCTGCGGAAACGGTCATGTTCATTCCCTTGAGCTTGAATATGCACCCAAGGTTCATGGTAACCGTGGAATTCATCGACTGGAAGATCGCTCCTGAACCGCACATGGTTGTGTCCTTCTCAGCCCTCATCGTATCGATCGACCGGACCACCGGCTCCGCCGATGAATCGTTCCCATAAAGGAGGCCGGCGTCATGGGAGGCCAGATAGTCCTGGTCGATGCCGGCATCCTTGAGGGCATCCCTCGTCGCGCAGTAGGCAAACTGGGCCTGCTGGGGCATGAAGACCCTCTGCGAGCGGCTCAGCTCGCCTTTGAGCTGAGGCTCTGGGACCAGTCCGGTCAGTGCCGACCTGAAGCCGAGCTCCTTCCTGACAGGGTCAAACACAATCCCGGACCTGCCGTTGTACAATGAGTCGCGGACCTCGTCCAGGGATGTCCCGAGGCATGACCAGATGCCCATTCCCGTTATGACTACTCTTTCCATGTCATCCTTTGTAACAATTGTCGACAGGGTTGGAATAGATGCCGAGGAAGATGTCCCTGAGAGTGTCGGGATCCTCCACCTCCCACTGTTCAAGCCTGCCGAGGTGAGTGAGGAACTTCTCCTCCTGCTCCTTCGTGTATTTCCTTCCCGCAAACTCCCTTTTGACAAAGCGGATGTCGTGGGCGATGAAGTTGTTCTGGGTCAGCCGGTAGCCTGCATGGATCCTCTCATCGATCAGCCGGGCCACCTCCCTGTTGAATTCTATGCTTGTAAGCGAATCGAAGACAGAAAGGTCCTTTTCCGTGACCATGGGGCAGAAACTCAGGTGAACGTCGCCTTTCATGGACGTGATGCCGGACAGGATGCTGGAAAGGTCCTCCCCCTGCTTCTTCACATATTTCTCATGGCGGGACTGATAGAGTTCGAGCGCCTTCATGTAATCGCACGTCTCCCACTCGTAGGAAATGGCCAGGGGGACGATGTTGAGTTCGGCGAGCGACTTCACCTTGTCGTCCTTCCTGCTCATTCCGAACATCTTGACGATGCCCTGGTCGGTGACGTCGTTCCCGTCCTTGGTCCTGCCGTTCCTCTGGGCGATCCAGACGGACTGCCCGCGCGAAGTAATGACGTAGCGGATGTAGTCGGACAAGTGGGCGGAACTCTGGTAGAACTCCTTCATGCTCATGCTTCCTCCCCTTTCAACCTTGAACATCTTGTTGGACTTTCCGATGTCGATGACAAGCTGTCCGGACATCAGGTTCGCCCCGAAGGTAATCTCGGACGTTTCGCAGCCATGCTCATGAAGGACATTCTGCAGGATCGAAGCGTCCAGCATTATGTCCCTGTGGTTGGAGACGAACAGATAGTGCATCGCAGGGTCGAGCATGTCGGCTCCGGAAACCGTGAACGATGTCATCGTCTTCCTCTGGATCTGCTCGTTGACATACCACATTATCCTGGTCTGGAACTCATCTACGGTCTTTATGCTCCTCACCAGAGAGCGCATGTCCTCCACATTCTTTCCCGGGAAGGCGAAAGAGGCAAGAAGGGGGAAGGTCTCACTGTCAGCGATACGCTGCATTGCAGCAGGTATCTCTTCATCATAGTAGGGACGTATGTCGTCGAAGTCAGGATTCCTCTGAGTCATTGTCATTTCTTCCTCAGGTCTATGAATTTTACAGGCTTGCGGCTCTTTGCGGGGAAGTTTATCCGCTGAATCTCCTCGGCAGGCAGGACCTCCACCCGCGGGGCTACGCGGAGCCTCGAGCGGAAACGGTCCTTGAGTTCCTTCACGACATCGAAGTCAGGGACGGTCTTCAGCCCGACTTTCACGACCACGTCGTCGGTCCCGGCCTCGGAGTCCTGGACATACACGACGTAGTTGGCAAGGTAGTCCGTGTTGTCGAGGATGTCGTTGATGGCCGGAGGGTACAGGGTGGTCCCCTTCAGCTTTATCATGTTGTTCTTCCTGCCGACGAGAGGGGTGAGGCGGTAGGAATACCTGCCGCACGCGCACCTGTCCACAACCTTTGCCGCGATGTCTCCGGTGCGGAAACGCAGGAGGGGCATGCCCTCGACGCCGAGGGTGGTCACTACTATTTCGCCGGGCTCCCCGTCGGGTACAGGCATGTTGTCATCGCCGATGATTTCGACTATGATCAGTTCCGGATGGACGTGGCCGCCGCAGCCATGCTCGCATTCCGAGAATGTGGCGCCCATCTCCGTGGAGGAGTAGGTGGCGTAGAGTTCTACGTCCCATTTCTCCTTTATCTTGGTACCGAGAAGGTTCAGCGAGAAATCCTGGTTCCTCAGGCCCTCGCCTATTCCGATGATCTTCCTGATGCTGGACTTCCTGTAATCTATCCCATGCTCTTCGGCATACTGGATCAGGCGCAGGATGAAAGAAGGCACACACATGATGGCGTCCGGCTTTATCCTCTGGATAGTGTCCCACTGGAGTTCCGGGACCCCGTTCCCGACCCTGATGATACCTGCACCCAATTCCCTGATTCCGAGGAAATAGGCCAGTCCGGCCATGAACCTCTTGTCGATGGTCGTCATCAGCTGCAGTACGTTGCCGGGACCAAGCCCTGCGCATTCGAAAGACTTCTTCTCATTGTAGGCCAGGCGCTGCAGGTCCTTCTCCGTACAGCAGAAAGTGACAGGCTCGCCAAGCGTGCCGGAAGTGGTGATGTAGTCGATGACCTTGTCCCTGGGAACGCAGAGGAAGTCTTCATTGAATATCTGCAGGTCTTTCTTTTCCGTGAAAGGAATCTTGACAAGGTCCTCGATGTGCCTTATCCTTGATATGTCGGTGCCGCAGCTCGAGAACATCCTCCTGTAATACGGGGAATTGGAGGCAAGGTACCCCAACGCTTCCCGGAGTTTCTCTTCCTGGAAGGCTTTGATGCATTCCGCCGGCTGGAACTCTATGTCCTGTGTCATTTCTAGATTGGTTGTATCTTGCGAAGATACGCAATTATTACGTGAATCCGAAATTACAGCCTCCCGAACCACTCCAGGAACATAGGGAACCATGGAGCATCGCCCGAGGAGATCCCGAACCCATGGCCTCCCTTCTCGAAGACATGACATTCATGGGGGACTCCCGCTGCCGAAAGGGCCTCTTCCATCACGAGCGAGTTCCTCCAGTCCACCACAGGATCGTCGGTGCAGCACACAAGGAAGACCGGCGGCATGCCGGGGCCGGCATGTCTTTCCATAGAAAGGCGGTCACGCAGGGCAGGGTCTTTCCAACGTCTTCCCAGCAGGGCCCTTCGCGACCGGGAATGGACTATCGCGTCATCGGACATGGTGACCACTGGATAGACCGGGACGATGAAGGACGGAAGGGATGAAATGCCATGCTCGACTACCGGATCCTCTCCGCAGTCAAGCACAAGATGTCCTCCGGCGGAGAATCCCATGACCCCTACGCGGGAAGTATCGATCCCATATTCTTCAGCCCTGGAGCGGACCGAAATGATGGTCCGCCTGAGGTCATCAAGGGCATCCGGGTAATGGTGCTGCCGGAAAGCAAGGTCCTTGAAAAGGAAATAAGGGACCCCGGCGGTACGGTAATACAGCACGAAGGCGGCGAATCCTTCTTCTGCCAGAGCGTGTCCCACCTCCGTTCCCTCAACGGTCTTTGAGAGCCAGTAATAGCTTCCTCCCGGGCACACGACGACCGCGGCGCCGTTAGCCTTTCCAGGCTCGGGCAGGAAGGTGACCACCTCCTGAGCAGCGGCGCAGACGCACGCCGCCAGGGCTATCGCCGACAGATACAGCCGCCTGGTCATTTCTCGAGATGGTAATGAAGGTTGGGGGGGAGGTTGGAGCAGGAGGAAGCCAGCATGAAGCCATCCTCGTCGTCGCAATAGGCATCCACCTCGGTCTCGGGATGCATCATGGCGTACAGCAGGGAATATTCCCCCTGGCCGCAGCCATGCATCTCGAAATGCGACGGTCCAGCTCCGACTGTGCCGGGGAAGTCCGCCCCGCCGACGGCGGAAAGTGCCTTACGGGCCCTGGACTCGACACCCGCGCCTTTGTACAAATACTTGTACATCACGTATTTGGAAAGATATGACGCCGTCTGGAGACGCCTGCACATCTGGTCGAAGCGTTCAAGGTACATCCCGTGGACCTGGCGGGTCATGAGACGGTAGTCGCCGCCCGGGGGAATCCTTTCGCCGATTTCCATGGTGACCGTCCCCTCGCGCAGCATGAAGTCGGTCTTGGGAAGGACATGGTCGGCTCCGTGGAGGAATACCGGCAGGAGGTCCAGCCCCAGTTCCGAAGACACGTAGAACGCTCCCCTGTGGAAGCGGCCGATCCTCCCGTCACGGGTACGGGTACCCTCCGGGAAGACCACGACGGAATATCCCCTGGACGCAAGGTCCTTTATCCTACCGAGGTTCTTCTCAAGGCCGTCGGCGACCGGATAATACTCCGCCTTCCGGATCACATAGCCGTAGAGAGGATTGTTCCACACCCAGTCATTGGTAAAGAACACCAGCTTCGGCGTAAGCTGCATCAGGAATATCTGGTCGAGGTGGGACTGGTGGTTGCAGATTATCACCGCAGGCTTCTCGAAAGATATCTTTCCAAGGTCCGGGATGACGGTCCTGACTCCAGGGACATGGCGGCAGAGCCATCCTGCCAGTTTCTGGAGGAACCTGTGGTAGGAAAGCCTTTTTTCCTCTGTGTCCCTGCCCAGGAAATGGAAGAAGGTCCATGGATAGACTAAGAGGAACATCAGCAGCACGAAGGCCGTGAGCGCGAACCCCGACAGGAGCAGACGCTTCAAGGTTATGGGGACATCCCTCTTCACCCCGTGTTTCTCGGTCAGGGCGCGGAAGATGACGGGCGGAAGGTAATATGCCATCATCACCACGATGAACATACCGATGACCGTGACGGTTCCCAGGGATTTCATGGCGGGATGCCTTGCAAGGACCAGGGCGCCTATCCCGATGAACATGATGAGCGCCGAAAGGAAGATGCTGTTCTTGTAGGTGGAGAGCCGCTTCTTGCCATAGGCATATTCATAGATCAAGCCTTCGGTGATGAATATGGTGTAATCGTCTCCCTGTCCGAAGATGAAGGTGGCGAGGATGATGTTGACTATGTTGAACCTGATGTCCAGCAACCCCATGATGCCCAGGATCCAGAACCAGCTCACCGCAAGGGGCAGGAAGGATATCAGGGAAAGCTCCAGGCGGCGGAAACTCAGGCACAGGAAGAGGAAGACCACAAGGCTGCACACAAGGGCGATCCTGTCGAAACTCTCGGACAGGACCTTGACCAGCTGGTTGCTTATGTCGGCAGTGTCGAAAACCATGGTCCCTTCCGACCGCAACGCAGCCTTAAGGTCGTCCCGGCCTATCCCCCCGCTGGCGGCATCCTTGTAACAGACGCGGCTGACCACCTTGAAACTCCCCTCTCCCTGAAGGAAGAATGTACCGTCGAAAGCCTTCAGGGCCGGCGAATCTCCGTCTAGAGGATGAACCTGAGGCCTTTCCATAAGGAGGTCCAGGAAAGGCTTGAAAGCATCGTCGGAAAAGCCGGCACGGGAACTTTCAGGAAGGAACTCCCGGACAAGCGCTTCCCTGCGTGTCGACCAGAAATCCTCCCACCTCCGTGCCTTCTCAGCCTGCCGGGATGCGGAGGGCAGGAAGCCGCCGGCCCCCCTTACTGCCGAAAGCCGTCCGCCCAAGGCAGCGAGGCGGTCCTGAAGCGAATCGTTCCTCTCCAGGGCCTGCTCGATGGTGCCGCCTTCCGCGATAGCGAACATCTGGGAAGTTCCATCCGGGACGAGCCCGCCCTCAAGCACTTCCAGGCCTTCTTTCTGCGAAGCGGTCATGTAGTTGATGTTCCTCATGTCAGGATCGAAGGACGTCCTCCTGCTGAAAGAATACATCAGCACGGTGGCAAGGGCCACCGCAATGAACAGCCACGGGCTTCCGGGGACCTTGTCAGGAAGGAGCGAACCCAGTTCCACAGTCCTGGAAGCGGCTTTCCTCGGCCTGGCAAACACAGGAAGGAAGACCAGGACGAACACTATGGTCCCGGCCAGCATGAGGGAGCCGAACAGACCGAGATCCTTCATCGCAACCGCATCCAGGCCCACCAGGCACAGGAATGCAGCTATGGTAGTCACGTTGCCGGTAAGGAGAGGGTGCACCATCTCCTTGAGATTCATCCTGGGACTCACCCCGGCCTTGAAGCCGTCCACGTAGTGGAGCGGGTAGTTTACGGCAATTCCGATGATGACGGAGGCTACTCCCAGCACGATGATGGACATGGAATCCCTCAACAGGGACATAAGCCCTATGGCGACTATCCACCCGAAAAGCACCGAAACCCCGATCCACGCAATGTCCGAGAACCTTTTGTACGCAAGAAACAGGAGCAGGGCTATCAGGACCAGGGCCACGGAGACAGCAAGCAGGCTGTCCTTCTTTATCCTGTCCGCGTTGCCCGCTGCGATCAAGGGAGAACCTACGGCCGAAACTTCCACGCCCGGGAACTCCGCGCCGACCTTCCGGCACGCCTGCTCGACCGCCAGGGCAACCTTCGAGTTCATCCCCGACTCGCTCGCCCCATAGGGAGAAGTAAGGAAGGCAAGGCCTTTCCCGTCCCGGGTGAAAAGGCAGTCCCCGACAACCTCATGGCTGCCGCCACCCGCCCCTGACCGGAGTCTCCCAAGGACCGGGGAGAAAAGATGCAGAGGGTCCGACCTCAGGTAGTCCACTACCAGGTCCCCGGACGGGAACATCAATGCCTGCCGGTCGGACTGCAGTTCAGAGGCGACGTATCCCGGGACAGCCAGCAGGGAATCTATCCTGGAGTAGTCAGCCTCGGTCATGTACAACGGGAAAGAGGACGAAACTGCATCCATCATGTCAAGGACTGCATCCTGGTCGACGGTGACCTGCCTTCCGCTCACCAGTCCTTCCGGATCGGCCTGGTCAAAGGCCTCTCCGAAAAAGTGGATGGCATCAACGATGTCGTCGGTCGAAGCGCCGCTCCCTTCTTTCGCAGAAAAGACAACCGCAATGTTGTTTTTCTCGCCCATGGCGCCGTAGGCCTCCGAATAACGGGCGCTCTCCTCGTCGGAAGGGAGGAACCTGGAGATGTCCTCCTCGTAATGCATGCGGGAGGCAAGCAGCCCGCACGAAAGGACCAGCGCCGAGGCGAGAAGACCCGCAAGCGCCTTTCTTCCTGCAAGGAAGTCATGGATTTTCAAGAAGAAACCTGTCATCCCCGGATGCCCGAAAAGAGTACGCGAATATAAGCATAAATGAGACTCCGGCCAACTATTCGGCACCAGAGTTTGCATATCCGCCCCCCCGGCTTTGCCGATTCGAAGCTTTTGAGTATTTTTACGTCTGAATGACTGAGGACATCTGCATAATCATTCCGGTTTACGAAAACGCCCGCACCGTCCGGGACGTGGCGGAACGTGCCCTGAAACAGTGCAGGACGGTGTTCGTCGTCGACGACGGAAGCCATGACAACCCGGCCGGACAGCTGGAGGGACTTCCCGTGACCCTGCTGCGGCACAGTAGGAACAAAGGCAAGGGGAAGGCCCTCAAGACAGGGTTCAAGGCAGCCAGGGCAGCCGGATTCAAGAAAGCTATAACCCTGGACGGAGACGGCCAGCATTTCCCCGAAGACGTCGCTTCATTCATCGAGGTGGCCGGGGAGCACCCGGACGCCATGATCATCGGCAGCCGCAACCTCCGGATGGAAAACATGCCCGGAGGGAACACCTTCGCCAACAAGTTCTCGAATTTCTGGTTCAGGCTGCAGACCGGAGTAAGCCTTCCGGACACACAGTCCGGGTTCAGGCTCTACCAGCTCGACCGGCTCGGGAGCCTATGGTACCTTACATCGCGCTACGAAGCAGAACTGGAGATGCTGGTAGCCCAGTGCTGGAAAAACGTGGAGATGATCCCTGTCGGGATACGGGTGTGGTATCCGCCCGCAGGCGAGAGGGTCACCCACTTCAGGCCCTTCCTCGACTTCCTGAGGATTTCCATCCTCAACACCGTCCTGTGCATCCTGGCCGTCCTTTACGGTTACCCTTCCAGGCTGCTCGGAAGGCGCTAGGCGTACCTGAGGACCATCTTCGAGACTGTTTCACCCCCACGGAGCACCAGGACGGCATCCCCATTGAAGGCGAATGTAAGTTCATCTCCCGGAAGCACCGGGCTGAGGAACTTGAGGTTTTCTATGCAGGAGAGTTCCGGCGTCCGCCCAAGCCTGAGGCCCAGGATCTCCGTGGCCATCCTGACCTGGACGGCTCCCGGAGTGACCGGCCATCCGGGGAAATGGGCACGGTAGACGATGCTCCCCGGAAGGGTCCGCACGGTGGCTTCGAAGCCTTCCGCAGTCCCACGGCAGGCAACAAGTTCGAAGAACGATCCAGACAGTGCCATATTCACTTGGATAAGAAAAGGCCGGGGTCGAGGCTCTGGTTGAACTTGACTTTCGAGAAGGTGATCACGGTACGGCCCTGGCTCTCCTCAAGTTCTACCCTGCCGACCCTGTTGTCCGGCCCGAAATGGAGCCTTATCCTGCTGAACATCCGTTTCAAGTCGCGGGTACGGGGCACCAGGTCGGCCACGTAGCCGGTGCCGGGAGTGTACAGGGTAACCTCGAAAGCCGGATCGTCCAGCCGTATTCCCATGAATGCGGACATCATCATGCCTGCGATGTTCCTGAACATCCTGTCCGATTTCAGCTGCTCCCTGTCCGTGATGAAAACGGTCCTGGATGGGGTGAGATATTCCCAGCGCAGGCTGCCGTCCCGGTAGTACATCCTGCCTGTCGAGACCATCCTTTCCTTGACGATGGACATCTCCTTCACCTGCATGAAATCAGCCTGCATGCTGGCTGTCCCCGCGTTCGCCGCATTGATGGCGGAGACGGCCTTCCCGGCCGCGTCGCCTGAAAGGACCTGAAGGTCCTGGGCGCTGACGCAGGGGCCGAGACACAGGAAAAGTACTGCCTGGACTATGATGAATCTTTTCATGGACCTACCTTGCTATGAGAACGCACCCGGACATGATCAGGAACACTCCGATCCACCTGGCCGCCGGGATGCTTTCATGGAAGATGAATATTGCAGCAAGCATGCCAAACACGTAGCTGAGGCTGATCATCGGGTATGCCATGCTGAACGGGAACTTCTTCAGGATGTACATCCAGAGCACGGTCCCGGCCGCATAGCACAAGCCGCAGCCAAGGAACCACCAGTTGACGAGGAGGCGGCCGAAGAAACTCCAGGTCCACTCGAACTTACCCATCTTTTCGAGGGCGAACTTAAGGAGCACCTGTCCCCCCGAAAGGAGCAGGCTCTGCACAACGGACAGCGAAAGTAGTCTCCACATGGTTCTCAGGCTTTTTCAAGGAACACAAGTCCGGCGTCAGGACCGGACACATTGACCAGCAGGACGCTTGGGACGCGACCGGATGCGACCATGCCGGCAGCGGCGCATGCTCCGAGCCCGGACGAGCAGAAGCTCCTGCCGAACAGGCTGTAAAAGAAGTCGTTCCCAAGCACGGAAGAAGCTCCGTAGGCGGAGACGACCTCGTCAAGGTTCGAAGGGCGGTGAAGTATCCTCACGTCCGAAAGCCTGCACATGGCCTTCTTCCCTTCCGGGACCGAACCGGACAGCATCAGGGCCGCCGAGCCCTCCGACAGGGGATATTCACAGGGTCCGCCGGCCCCCTTCCCGACAAAGGCGGCGAGCCGTTCCGGCAGTTCCTCATGGACTCCTGCCAGGGCGTTCCCTATCATGTCCCCGCAGATCTGGAGGAAGGCATCGAGCATGGCGCTTTCAAAAGAGATCCCGTCCTGGGAATATGTGCAGTTGTACCCATGGCACCCTGCGTCCATGGCGATCATCGACCCCACGGTGTTATGGGTGGACTGCATGAAAAGGGTGGGCGACAAGGCCTCTTCGCCGGCGGTGCACATCGACTCGAGGAAGTCCCAGGTGTTGGCGATGCAGCCCAGTCCCGCCCCGGTGAATATTCCTTCGGGGCAGCCTGTCCCGGCCTCTTCCACCACCTTCCTGGAGACCGCGGCCGCCCTCTTGAAGAGAGGACCCATCCTCCTGGCCTGCATGGGGGTGAAGAAAGGGCGGAAATCCGGCTCCCGGCAAGGGGCATACCTCCCGGAAGGCCTCAACGGGTCATCAAGCCAGTCGAGGGTCAAGGGCTCCTGGACGGAGATCTGCGATACGGCAAGTATGTAGACATCCTTACTCATGGCCTTCGTACTTTGACAGGAGCAGGGACGAATCGTTGCCCCCGAATGCAAAGGAATTGCAGAGGACATGGGACAGGGACACTCCTTCCTTCCCTTCATGTTCAGGCACGATGCAATCTCCGTCAGGCTTTTCCCAGCCAAGGTTCGCAGGGATGAAACCATTCTCCATGGCCAGCAGGCAAATCACGGCCTCGATGCCTCCGGAAGCGCTCGTAGTGTGCCCGGTGAACGACTTCGTCGATGAAACCGGAGGGATCGCCTCCCCGAAAAGACGCCGCAGGGCCGCACTCTCGCTCGAGTCGTTGTTCACCGTGCCTGTCCCATGGGCGTTAACATAGTCGACATCCCCGGGACCGAGCCCGGCCATGGCCAGGGCCTTTCCCATCGCAAGGAAAGCGCCTTCGCCGTCCGGAGAGGACGCAGTCTGGTGGTAGGCGTCGCAGGCATTCCCCCAGCCGTCAAGGACCCCCATGATGCGGGCGCCCCTGTTTAAGGCGTGCCCTTCCTCCTCGAGCACGAGGAAACCGGCTCCTTCCCCAAGGTTCAGGCCTGCCCGGCCGGCATCGAAAGGACGGCAGGGCTCATGGTCGAGTATCATCAAGGAGTTGAATCCGTTGAGGTGGTACCTGGTCAGGCATTCGCTTCCTCCGGCCACTACAGAATCGAACCTGCCGCTGCGGACAAGGTTTGCCCCCAAGGCTATTGAATTGGCCGCCGAGGAGCATGCCGTGGAAGTGGTCGTCACGGAAGTGAATCCCTTGAAACAGCCTGCGATCCGGTCGGTGCTGCTTCCGCAGGTATGGAGAGGTATCAGGGCGTTGAAGGCATCTCCCGAGGTCATCCCGCCGAAATGGTTTTCAGTAATGTCCATCCCGCCAACGGTGGTACCGCCGACAAGGGCGGTGGCTTCGTCCTCTGGAAGGCCTGCCTGTGCGATGGCCTCCTTGACCGCTACTATGCCCAGAAGGGCGGTGCGGGCAACTACCTCCTCCGGAGGGATTCCGAGAAGAGCCTTGAGGCCTGCGTCAGAGAGAGCGGCTTCGCCGCAGGGAAGGTCGGAATGGGCCGTCACGAGATGGCGCAGCCGTCCTATCCCACTCCTTCTCTCCAAGATGGAACGGACAGTCGCTTCCTTCCCCACCCCGATGGCAGAGATGATTCCGGCACCGGTTATGACGACCCTGCGTGCCACATCTACTTTATCCTGTTGGCTGACACGTACTCGGCCATGGTCCTCACGGACTTGAAGATCTCCTTCCCCTCGGCAGGGCTCTTGAGCTTGATGCCGTAATTCTTCTCGAGAAGGAGCATGAGTTCAAGGGCGTCGATCGAATCCAGTCCGAGCCCGTCCTTGAACAGGGGGGCGTCGGCATCGATGTCTTCCGGAGCCATGTCCTGGAGCTTGAGTGCCTCCAGGATCTTGGTCTTCAATTCAAGAATCAATTCTTCCATATTACTTTTCAACAATAAATAGTTCAGCTTCAAAAGTTTCCGCATCCTCGCACTCGACCCTCCCGCAGATGGCCGACGTAGTGGTCCCGTCCTGGAACAACTGTTCCACGATGGCCATGAAGGCCTCTTCGTCATTGTCTTCGAAGACATAGAATGCGGTTTCCCCGTAGTACTTGTTACGGATGGCTATCTCTCCCGTGACTATGTTGGGCAGGGTGTAGACGAAGACCGCAGGACTCGGATAGTAGTTGCCCGGATCCTGGATGGTTTCCTGGTAGAGCAGGTCGTCGGCGAGCGAAGCGCTCCTGTTGAAAAGGACGACAGCCCTGTCCTCACAGTCCTGTTTCCTTGGCTTTTCCTCGCCCAGGAGAAGTTCGGAAGCGACAAAACCGAGCCTCGACAAGGGATCCATCTTGAAGAACTTGGGATAGTCGCCGACGCACCGGCGGTAGATATCCACAAGGAGGGCGCTCCCCCTGGAGCCGAATTCCAGGGTCTTCCCGTTCAGCATTACGGTCCCGGAGGCCGAAGCCACGAGTACATGTCCCGTCTTTTTCATCTCCCACCTCCCTTCACAAACAATGCCGCGGCGTTGCAGCCTCCGAATCCGGAAAGAAGCTTCATGAAAGACTTCCTGTCTGTCCGGACATTCTCGGAAGTAACCATCAGGGGACGGGAAACACCGCACTCTGAATATCCCCTGGTGCCAAGCACGGTACCGTCGTCGACGGAAGCCATGGAAAGGATGGTTTCCAGGATCCCGGCCGCTCCCATGGTGTGGCCGAAGACTCCCTTCAGGCAGCTCACAGGTACCTTGTCCAGACCGGCCCTGGCAATCGCGATCGCCTCCATTTCGTCATTGTACGGAGTGGAAGTGCCGTGAACGGAGACCATCGCCAGCAAGCCGGGGTCAAAGTCACCAAGGGCGGCTTTCAGGGCCCTGAAGCTGCCCTCGCCGGTCCTGGAAGGGCCGGAAATGTGGTTTGCGTCGTTCCGCACCGCACCGCTGACAATGCACCAGTCATCCGGCCGGGGAACCTCGTCCTTGAATATGATGGTTGCGGCGGCTTCACCGAGGTTCAGTCCCCGGCGGTCCTTGTCGAAAGGCCTGCAAGCCTCGTCGGAAAGCGCCTTGAAGGACTGGAATCCGGATATTATGAACCTGCTCTGCACGTCCGAACCGGACACTATCACGGTGGAGTACCTCCCGGAACGGATCTGCCTCATGGCGGCTATCTGGGCGGAAAGGCCTGAGATACAGGCATTCGAGACGACCACGGGAGTGTTCCTGTTGCCGAAGAATCCTGCAATCTTACCGGCTGAGACTCCCAGGCGTTCGCCAGGCGGCACCGATCCTGCCCGGACACCGTCCAGAAGCTCGACGTTGCCCTTGGTGGAGGAAATGATGAAAAGCACGTCTGGCCCGGCAGGGTCCACGCCGGTCCCTTCCAAGGCTTTGGAAACGGACAGGATGATCCTTCTCTCGAACCTTGTATATCCGCTGCCGATGCCGCGGGAGGCATATTCCCGCTCAAGGGTATAATCATCGATCAGGGATGCGAAATACGCCTCAGGGAGTCCTTCTGTGGCCTCCCGTCTGGAAAGGGCGGACTCCCCTGCCTTGACCCTGCGGTAGTTTTCCCGGGTACTCGTCCCAAGCGGGGATATTATGTTGTCGGCTACCTTCACCACGCATCGGTCCTGCCCGGGCACTGTCCTATCCTCGTCCAGGGCGATGGACATCGTACCTTCGGCCACCTCCCCCGCCGGACTGCCGACCTGGGCGAAGACCATCTGCATCGAGCCGTAATCGGCCTTGACCTCGATGGTGGTCACGAGCCTCTCCCCGGAGGCGGGAGTGCGGAATATCCTGAAATCCTTCAAGGCGCAGACGTAGCCTATATTGACGGGGCGATGGAGTATGTACCTGCTGATGAAGCCTATCCTTGCCGCACAGGCCTGTGCGACGACCTCCACCAGACCCTCGCCCTGAAGGTGGCCGTCCACGCAGAAAACGCAGTCATCCGCGACGACGTACTCGACTACCGTCTTTTCGTTGGAATATGACAGAAGGCGTGAGACCATAAGGTAGGGCTCACGCTGAGGGAGGATCCCCTTCACATCGACCTTCGTGAAATCGAAGGCTGCAAGTTCCTTGTCATTCATCCCAGTATTCATAGAAATTGAACCATTGGTCAGGGTACAGGGCCAGCACAGAATCAATGCTGGCGGCGTAGGCCCTGGCCATCCTCTCGGCCTTCTCGTTCCTTTCAAGGCCTTCCAGGCCCTCGTCCAGGCGGAACAGGAGGGCCTTGTACTTCCTGCATCCGGTCCTCATGACGAAGACCGAGACTGCAGGGACCCCACGCATCGCCGCAAGCATGAAAGGGCCGGCCGGGAGGTTCGCCGGAGCCCCCATGACCTGGCACCGGAAAGTCTTGGAAGATCCGAAGACCCTGTCGCCATGTATGTTGACTATCTCGCCGCTTGCGAGAGCATTGTTGAGCACCACCAGATGGGACATGTCATCGGCGATCGGGACCAGGGTTATATCATTGCAGCTCAACATTTTCACCCTGTTCTCGGTTACCGAGGACACTTCTCCTCCGAATGCCAGCGCATAGATCCGCTTGGAGGCCTTCAGGAAATAGCCGGCCATCTCGTCGTTCCCTATGTGGGAGCTGACCTGCATCATGCCTTCCGGGCGGGAAGAGAGGCTGGAGTAAAGCTCCATGTCCGGGACTTCGATACTGAACTTCTTGCCGGCGTATGCCCCGAACCTGTCAACGACTACCTTCCCGAAGGAGGCATGGTTGGCGATGACATGGAAGAACGACCTCAAAGGGCCGTAACCGAGCCGCCGGCGGAAATAATGGTAGATCGAGAGATAACCCTTGCGGTTCGCGACCATGTAGACAGGTATGGCGAAGTACATGAAGAAATAGATCACCCGGAGCGGGGTGAATCCCATCAGTACGATAAGGGCGCGGTGCATCCATGATGCGCCGTCCGTCGTGCCCTGCCACTGCCTGCCTTCCCCTGACATCTCCTCAGGCCGCCAGACGCCCTTCTATGAAAGAGTAGAGGTCGCCCAGAGTCTTGAGCCGGCCGAGTTCCTCGGTTTTGACCTTGATTCCGAACTCCTTGTCGATCAGCACGATGACATCCACGATGTCAAGGCTGTCTATTCCCAGGTCCTTTTTGAGGAGGGCATCCTCGGAAAGGACGGCCTCTTCGATCTCGAATTCGTCCACGAGGAATGCGTTGACCTTGGTGATTATGGTTTCCTTGTCCATTGCTTGAATATGTTTTCTGTTACAGTTATCAGTCCTTGCGTTTCCTGCACACCAGGATATTGTGTCCCTGCCCTATGCCGTCGATTATCTCCTCCACGGCCAGCCCGGCCTTTTCTATCAAGGAGGTCAGGTTCTCGGAGTAGTACATCTTGCTGTTCCCGTTCGCCATCGCCGTGAAATACAGGGATGTCATTGTCAGGCAGAAAGCCGCAGGCTCGAATCTCTGCCGGTCCCAGAGCAGCTCCATTATGCAAAGCCTCGACGAGGGAGCCATTATCCTTGCAGCACGGCTCAATATGCTCAGGATCTCTTCTTCGGAGAAGCAGTCGAGGAACTGGCTCATCCAGATCACATCATATTCCCTGTCGTCGGGGAATGACGCCTCGGGATCAAGCATGTCGATCCCTTTCCCGCGGATGCGCCCGGCCCCGGGACGGCCGGCGGTTTCTTTCTCCATCAGGGAGATCTGCTGGGGAAGGTCGAGTATGGTGACCTCGACTGCAGGATCGTGGGCGACGCACTGCAAGGCCCATTTACCGGTATTGCCTCCGACATCCAGCAGATTCCTGACCGGACGGTCGAAAACTATTTCAAGGGCCCTCTCGAACGAGTTGTCCGAGTAGAAGTGGTCGAACCCGAACCAGCTTTTCCTCACCTGTTCGGGCAGGCTCGACAGGCCTTCATAGATGGTCTTCCAATCCCCGAAATGCCGGAGGCCGGCAGGCTTGTGCTCACGGAAAGATTCGTCAAGCCTGAAAAAGCCTTCGTAGTTGACGTCGTGGTTGAAATCCATGTTCACCCTGTTGGCTTCGTCATTGAGGAGGAACCAGCCTACCTTGGAGACGGTAAACCTGTCGGTAGCCGGATCCACCAGGACCGTACCGATGCACAGGGCCGCTTCCATCAGGCACTTGACTGTGTACATGTCAAGTCCGGTCGCAGCTGCGGTCTCCTCCATGGTCAGCCCGTTCGGAGCGGCACGCAACGCCTCCAGGATACCGTACTTCACCATAAGGCGCGAAGCCTGGAAAACTATCGGTCCGAAAGCGATGACTTCCGCCATGCGCTGCGCTTCCCTGGCGGTGTACGGATTGGTTGTGTATCTCTTCTCGAGTTCGGGGAAAAGTTTCATTATTTCAGGTTCAAAGGGTTGTCCCTCAGGTATTTCTCAACAGCGGCAATCCTTTCGTAGAAAGGCTCGTCCTCAATGAAGCATGGCACGAGGCCACGTATGTCCGAATATATCCTGGCCGAAACCGGAGCAAGCGAACCGGCTATCCCCAGGCAGTCGACCGCCTGTGCAAGTGCGATGTACTGGATTGCGAAAACCTGGAAAGCGTTGTCGATCACCCGCTTCGTGATGAGGGCGGTATTAGTGCCCATGCTGACGATGTCCTGGTTGTCGTTGTTGTTGGGGATGCTGTGCACGTAGTTCGGCATGGCCAGGGTCTGGCACTCGGCCGTAGTGGAAGTGGCCGTGAACTGGCAGGCCTGCATCCCGTAGTTGAGTCCCAGCGTACCCATATTCAGGAACGGAGGGAGGATGCCGTTGATCCTGTCGTGGAAGAGATAGTTGAGCTGCCTCTCCGCAGTCATCACCATCCTTACGGTCGCGATCTTGACCTTGTCTTCTTCGAGGGAGACGTAGTCCCCGTGGAAATTGCCTCCGTGGTACACGTTCCCGGCCACGGGATCCACGATCGGGTTGTCGCAGGCGGAGTTGATCTCCTCCTCAAGAATACGCCGCGCTGCTGCAAGAGTCTCCTGGACGGGACCCAGGATCTGGGGGGTGCAGCGCAAGGAGTAGTAGGCCTGGACCTTGTGGTCAAAGACCTTCTCCTTGTCATGCGACCCGTCGTACAAGTCGTGTTCCCTGCGGCGGAGGCACCCGCTCCCACGGGAAAGCTCCCTCATCCTCCCGGCGATGACCTGCTGGCCCTGGTGCCGGCGCACTGAATTGAGCTCATCGGCCATCATGTCGTCGAATGAAGAGGCTATCTCGTTCATCATCACCGAAGCAAGCGTCGACCAGTCGAGCAGCCGCTCCGCATGGATCTGGTTGACGATGCCGATCCCGGTCATGAAAGAGGTCCCGTTGGAGATGGACAATCCTTCCCGGATGTGGATTTCGAAAGGCGCCAGACCGTTTTCGGAAAGCACCTCGGCGCTGGGCCGCCACTCACCTTTGTAGTGGACTTTCCCTTCACCGATCATAGCCAGGGCGAGATGCGCAAGCTGGACGAGGTCCCCGCTTGCGCCGACGCTCCCATGCTGCGGGATGAAAGGGAATATGCCTGCATTGATCATCCCGACGAGAAGGGCCACAAGGTCGGGATGGACTCCCGAACGCGCCTGGAGGAATGTGCCGAGACGGGCGACCATGGCCGCCTTCACATAGATGTCAGGCAAAGGCTCTCCGGCACCGGTGGAATGGCTCCTGATTATATTGTACTGCAGGTCCTTGAGATACTTGTCATCGACCCTCCATTGGGCCATGGGGCCGAATCCTGTGTTGATTCCGTATATTACCTTGCTGGAGGCGAATCCTTCCAGGAATTCATAACATTCCCGGACCTCCTTCATCGGGAGGCGGTCGATGTCTATCTTCCTGTCATGGAAAAGGATTTCCTCTACTTCATCAAGACTGAATCCAAAAGGTTCTTCCATTTTCTTCCTCTTCTTCCTATAAATTGCAAATTTAGCAATTTTACGATAAAAAAGGGACTGGCTCGAAAGTCTGTTGACTTAGAGGTCATCCTCTATTTTTTTTGTAGAAGGGGCCGGAGCGAACGCAGTGGGCGGAGCCCCCGAAGAGGCAAGCTGCCGCCGCAGCGAAGCCTTGTGCACAAAAAAAAGGGTCGGCCCTTTTCAGCCGACCCCCCGGATGACGGATGACAGGAAGCGTCAGAACGCGTACCTGACACCTATTCCAAGAGTGAATATGTCGTTGACCAGGACTGTCCCGTCCCCGAACATGACGCGAGGGCGAAGGTCCACGGAGAGCGAGAGAGGGAAATCGAAGGTGTATTCCAGGCCAACGTTTCCTACGGCACCTACGAAGACACAGTTGGTGCTCTCCTCATGGTCCCTGACCATCACGCTTCCGCCGGGTCCTGCATAGAAACCCCAGCTGCCGACAGGAGTCCACTCCGGACGGGCAATCATGAAATTATAGACTCCGTCGAAATGGAACGCATTGGTGCTGAAACCATTGTCAAGGCCGATCTCAAACTCGAGGAAATCATTGCCAAGCACATAGTTTTCGTAGCTTACGTCAATCCCGTAGTTGCCGATACGGCCTCCGATGGCCTTAGGCTGGGCTGAAGCGGCCACGGCGAATCCAAAGACGGCAGCGATGATCAAAAGTGTTTTTTTCATAATCCAGATTTTAAGAAACAAATTATCGGATGCTCTTACTTGCAAAAACTATACAAGACCGGAGAATCCCATGAAAGCCATCGCAAGGATCCCACAGGTGACAAGGGCGATAGGCACCCCCTTGAAAGCCTCCGGGACGGAATTCCTTTCGAGATGCTCGCGCAGGCCGGCGAAAAGGATAAGGGCCATGCCGTAACCTACAGCCGTCGCAAAGGCATAGACCACGGATTCCCCAAGATTGAGTGCATGGGCGGCGCCTCCGCCGAAAGTGAACTCCTTGGTGACGACGCTCAAGGCCACGCCGAGGACGGCGCAGTTGGTGGTGATCAGCGGAAGGTATATTCCCAGGGCCTGATAGAGGGAAGGGCTTATCTTCTTGAGGACGATCTCCACCATCTGGACCAGGGCTGCGATCACCAGGATGAAAGCGATGGTCTGGAGGAATTCCAGGCCGAAGGCCACCAGCAGGTACTTGTTGATCAGGTATGTGACAAGCGTGGCCAGGGTGATGACGAAGACCACGGCCCCCGCCATCCCAGTCGCAGTGGAGATCTTGTTGGAAACCCCCAGGAAGGGGCAGGTGCCCAGGAACTGGGCCAGCATTACGTTATTGACGAATATCGCCGAGATGATTATGAGGAAATATTCCATAGCCTAGTCCTTTTTTGCGATCTTGTTGAACAGAACCATCAGATAGCCCAAGGCGATGAAAGCGCCGGGAGCCATGATGAAGACCAGCATTCCGTCACCGGGAAGGAACTTCCACCCGAAGACGGAACCGCTTCCCAGAATCTCCCTGACCATGCCAAGGACGGTAAGCGAAAGAGTGAATCCGAGTCCGATCCCAAGACCGTCCAAGGCTGAATCCAGTATGCCGTTCTTGCTTGCGAACGCCTCAGCGCGGCCAAGCACGATGCAGTTAACGACGATCAGGGGGATGAACAGTCCCAGGGTCTTGTACATCTCGGGGGTATAGGCCTGCATCGCGAACTGGAGTATCGTCACGAAAGTGGCGATCACGACGATGTAGGCAGGGATATGCACCTTGTCAGGCACCGCAGGTGCTATGGCTGATATCACTATGTTGGAGAGGACAAGCACGAACAGGGTAGCAAGGCCCATGCTCAGGCCGTTGACGGCCGATGTAGTGGTAGCCAGCGTAGGGCACATGCCCAGCAGCAGCACGAATATGGGATTCTCCTTGAAGAAACCCTTTGTCAAAATCTTCAGTCTGTTGTTGCCCATGGTCTATTCTCCTTGGATTGTTGCAAAAGCCTCGACGGCGTTCTTCACGGCAAGGGCATAGGCCCTGGATGTGATGGTAGAGGCGGTGATGGCGTCTACGTCGCCACCGTCTTTCTTTACGGACAGGATCTTCTGCGAGGGGTCGAATCCCCTGAACTGGCCCATGAAACCCTCGTCAGTCTTGCACTTGGCCCCGAGTCCGGGAGTCTCGCTGTGGGACAGGACGGATGTATTGAATATCCGCCCGTCCGGGGTGAGACCGACCATCAGGACCAGGGAGCCGCCGAAACCGATGGCCGAGGACTTGATTGCATAGGCGGCCGGATTGCCGTCCACGGTACTCACATAGTACTCCGAAGGCTGGCCGCCCACCTCGACGGGCATGGCATCCGAAAGGGTGCCTCCCTCGGGAAGCACCTCCCCGATCGTAGCCTTGAGGATCTGCTCGTTCGCCTTGGCGATGGGGTCCTTGGTCAGGGTGTACATCCCTCCCAGCAGTGCCGAGCAGACAAGGCACACCAGAGACAGGCACACCACCATGTTGGTAAGGTTCGATTTTGCTGCCATGTCAATTCCTCCCGTATTTTTTCCTGTGGAACAACCTGTCCAGGAGCGGAACCGTGGAATTCATGATGAGGATAGCGAAGCTCATTCCTTCCGGGTACGATCCGAAATATCTGATCATCAGCGTAATGAAACCGATTCCCACTCCGAAGACAATACCTCCCTTCGTTGTCATAGGGCTCGTCACATAGTCGGTTGCCATGAAGCACGAACCAAGAAGCATTCCACCGGTCAGGATGTTGAACAGAGGATCCGTGAAAGACGCGGGGTCAGCCAGATGGAACACCCCGGAGACCAGTACCACGGTGCCCAGGATGGAAAGCGTGATCCAAGGCTTTATGACCTTGCGGACAAGCAGATAGACAAAGCCTGCAAGAATAGCCAGGGCGCAGGCCTCGCCGGCGGACCCGCCTATGTTCGCGAACAGCATCTGGGAGTACGACATTCCGCTCGACGAGAGGTACTCAGCCACCGTTCCGCCTTCATTGATGAATCCCAGGGGTGTCGCACCGCTGACGGCATCGACTCCGAAGAGGCCCTTGGGAATCTCCCAATGGGTCATGGCTGCCGGGAAGGAGATCAGGAGGAAGACACGGCCGACAAGGGCTGGATTGAAAACATTCTGCCCGAGGCCTCCGAAAGTCATCTTCGCGACACCCACCGCGACGACCGCGCCGATGAACACGATCCACCAGGGGGTGGTGTAAGGCAGGTTGAGCGCCAGGAGGATTCCGGTAACCACGGCCGAAAGGTCGCCGATGGTGGACGGCTTCTTGAGCATGTATCTTGTGACCGCCCATTCGACAAGCACGCAGGAGAGGACGCTGACTGCAAGTACAAGCAGTTCCTTCCACCCGTAGAACACTACGGAAACTATGACTGCGGGCATCAGTGCGATCACGACGTCCCGCATCAGGACCTTCGTGGTGGTCTTCGAATGCAGGTGCGGATTGGGTGAAACCAACAATTTGTCCATAATCTACTCAGTCTTTGCTTTTACAGCTTCAGCCGCAGCCTTGGCAGCCGCCGCGCGAGCCTTTATTATTCCAAGAACCTGGCCCCTTGCGGAACTGATCTCGTCAAGAAGCGGAATCCCTGCAGGGCAGGAATACAGGCAGCAACCGCACATGATGCAGTCCTGGACGGCGTTGCTCTCCAGGGACTCGGTGTCGCCGGACCTGGCAAGCCGGACCAGGAGGAAGGGCTCCAACCCCATCGGACAGGCATCCGAGCACTTTCCGCAACGTATGCAGTTGGTCTCGGGCATCCTTCGGGTCTGCTTCTCGGTAAGGAAAAGAAGGGCTCCGGTACCTTTGAGGGTGGGAGCATCCAGGTTGGCTATCGCCTTCCCCATCATCGGGCCGCCGCTGACCACCTTCGCGGCATCCGCGGGCATGCCTCCAAGGCTGTCGATGATGTAACGCAGGGGTGTCCCGACCCTGACCAGGACGTTCGCCTGACGGGGGAAGCATTCTCCGGTCACCGTCACCGAGTTGTCGATCAAGGGCTTGTTCTTCTGCACGGCCTCGTACACTGCCAGGGCGGTACAGACATTCTGGACAACGGCTCCGACATCTATGGGCAGCCCACCCGACTTGACCTGACGGTGCATGACTGCATCTATGAGCTGCTTCTCCCCTCCTTCCGGATATTTCTTCATGAGGGGCATGACTTCTATTCCGAAATATTTGGGAGACTTCGCCTTGAGGGTACTGAGGATCCTATGGATGTTCTCGACCGCTTCAAGCTTGTTGTCCTCTATGGCGATGGTAGCCTTCTCGACCCCGAGAGCCTGTTTGATCAGGGCAGTACCCACAACCACCTGCTCTCCTTTCTCCAGGAGGGTCCTGAAGTCGGATGTAAGGTAAGGTTCGCACTCGCATCCGTTGATTATCAGCATCTCGCACTTCTTGCCGGGAGGCGGGCTGAGCTTCACGTGCGTGGGGAAGGTGGCACCTCCAAGGCCGACTACGCCTCCGAGCCGGATCTTCTCGATTATCAGCTTCGGATCCTCTGGGATATCCGTCACGAGCGTGTCCGAACGGTCGATACCCTCGGCCCACTCGTCTCCTTCGACTTCGATTTCAATGTAGGTCTGCACGTTGCCGGACAGGTCCTTGCGGGGCCCGATGGACTTGACTGTCCCGCTGACGGAAGAATGGATGAATGCAGACATGAAGCCGCCGGGTTCGGCGACAGGCTGGCCGACCTTTACCTTGTCCCCGACAGCCACCACGGGCTTCGCGGGAGCGCCTATGTGCTGTGACAGGCCGATCCAGACCACCGGCGGAGTCGGGAGCACTTCCAACTTGCAAGCACGGGAGATCTTCGCATCATCCGGATGCACGCCTCCTATTGAGAATGTCCTTCTAGCCATTGTTCTCCTCCTTCTTTGCATTTTCACGAGCTTTCTTCTGGCGTTCGAGCACCCTGGCCTTGACAGCTTCCCTGTCAAGGGGCTTGGGGAAGTTCACCGCATGGATGGCCCCGGTAGGGCACATCGCCTCGCATTCCCGGCAAAGCTTGCACTTTGCAGGATCGATCCATGCGACATTGCCTTCCACTGTGACCGCACCGTGAGAGCAGGTCTTCGCGCATATTCCACAGCCTATGCAGGCAGATGCACAAGCCTTCCTGACGGATGGTCCCTTGTCCTTGTTGACGCAGGAGACGAACAACCTCATCCCGCGCGGTCCCTTCGCCCGGATCTCGATGATATGCTTGGGGCAGGCCTTGGCGCAGGCTCCGCATGCCGTACACTTCTCCTGGTCCACCACCGGCAGGCCGGTAGCAGGATCCATCGCGATCGCACCGAACTTGCAGGCGGCGACGCAGTCTCCGCAACCGAGGCAACCGAACTGGCAGCCGGTGTCCCCGGCATAGAGGGAAGCCTTCACCTTGCAGGAAGGGGCTCCATTGTATTCATTGGTCCTTGGCCTGGCTTCACAGGTCCCGTTGCACCGCACCACCGCCACCTCGGGGGCCTTCTCCTTGACTTCGACGCCAAGGATGGCGGCGACCGCCTTCATGGTTTCGTTGCCTCCGACGGGGCAGAAATGGCTGTCGAGGCCGGATGCCTTCACGACGGATTCCGCGAACGCATGGCAGCCTGCGAATCCGCAACCGCCGCAGTTGGCACCGGGCATGGCCTTCTCCACCTGTTCGATGCGCGGATCCTCCTCAACCTTGAACCTCTGGGCGACAAGGTAAAGGAGCAAGGCCAGCAGCAGTCCCAGGCATGTGATGATGGCAACTGTCCAGATTACTGTAGTCATAAGCTGTCGTATAGCTGATTCTTGATGTAAAACACATACTCCTTCTTCAGGGAATCCCTGAAAAGCCAGAGTACCATATAGTAAACGGCGATTCCCGCAATGGTCAGCAAACCGGCCGCCAGTTCGGAAACACCCGCCGCAGACAAAGATAGTATTAAAACAATTAAAACGATCACCGGGATGACGTAGGAAAGGAACACGGCCTTGAGTCCCATCCTGTGGGCAAGGCAGACTTCCACCTCCTGGCCCGGCAGGTAATGTCCGGAGTCCCGCACATCGACCGTCTTCCGCACCGATTCGCCCAGGCCGCAGAGCCCGGAAGCATGGCAGGAGGCACAAGCCGACGAGGACGTAATCTCCACCGAGACCACTCCGTCACATGAGGAAAGGACCTTACCTTTGTGCGAAATCTCCTTGGACGCCATTATTTGATGATGGATGAGAAAGGGTTCTTCAGGTTGTCCCAGGACTTCAGCCTGCCCTGGACCTGCCCGACTTTCAGGGGCGCCGAGAACCAGACCGGAATCCTATTCCCGTCGTCGGAGAGCCAGATGTAGAGGTCCGAATCCCCGGAGAACAGTTCTCCCTTGGCCACTTCGAAAGCGAACTTGCGGCACCTTACGGTCCCGACCCCGGGGACCTTCCTGTTCTCCTTGCCGATGTAGGTGAACTGAAGGGTCTTTACATGGTGGTCGCAGGCGTAGGTCATGGGATAGCGGCCGCCCGGCCTGAGGCTGCCGTCGTCCATGTTCCTGATAATGTAGAAAAGAAGCGGGATGTCATAAGTACAGTCATCCAGCGGGAGGTTGACCGTAAACTCGCCCCTCTTCGAACTGTTTATCTTCGCGTCGATGTATTTGTCCCTGTAGTAGTAGAGGTTGGTACAGACATAGTTGCCCTCCTTGCAGCTCCTGGTCGCCTTGACGGGCCTGAGCCCTTCCCGCGTGAACCAGGTGTCGAAATCTTCCTTGACCGTGAATATCTTCTGGTAGATCTTCTGGGTGTTTCCGCGGAGCGATCCGTGGAAAACCTTCTTGCCATTGATCACCGTAGTGTCAAGCCTGACCGTGGCCGTCGCCACGTCGGCATCCACCACGCCCCACTTGTAGTGCAGGGTGAACACTATCTTCTCCCCACCCTTGAAAACCAGGTTGTTCTCGGAACGATCCTTCAGGGGGACGCACTTCTGTGCAGCGGTTGGCAGGGCCGGAAGGAGGAGCAGTGAAGCCAGAAGGCAGGAAAGTCTGTAGCTTTTCATCAGAATTCGGTGTTTTGGTCGAACTCGCTGTTCATTGCAGATTCCGTGCCCATCGATTCAGCCTGCGCGGTGAGGCTCTCCCCGGGCTCGATGAACTTGACCTGCTCGGCCTTGAAACGCATCTCGATGTCGCACACTTCGCCGTTGCGGTGCTTGGCGATTATGATCTGGGTCGCTTCCTTCCCGTCGGGCGACTCGCCGAGCCCCAGGTAGTCCGGACGATGGATGAATATCACCATGTCGGCATCCTGCTCGATGGAACCGGACTCGCGAAGGTCGCTGAGCTGGGGTTTCCCCGTGCCTCCCGTCCTCTGGACGGCGTTCCTGGACAGCTGCGACAGCGCAATGATAGGGATGTTCAGTTCCTTGGCGGTCGCCTTGAGGGTTCTCGATATGGCGGCGACCTCCTGCTCGCGGAGTCCGCGGAGCTCGGCAGGGCCCTGCATCAGCTGGAGGTAGTCGACTATGACGAGACGCACCCCCTTGGACTTGACCAGACGCTTTACCTTCGTCCTGAATTCCATCAGGGGAAGGCTCGGGGTGTCGTCGATGTAGAGGGGCGCCTTGGACAGGGCGGCGATCCTTTGTTCGAGCTCCGGCCATTCGTAGGGCTGGATCGGAGAGCCTCCCTTGAGCTTGTCGGCACTGAAACCGGACTCGGTAGTCATCAGGCGCATGACCAACTGGAGGGCAGACATCTCCAGGGAGAAAACAGCGACGGGCATGTTGCGGTCCACCGCCGCGTTCCTCGCCAGGTTGAGGGCGAATGCCGTCTTACCGACCGAAGGCCTTGCAGCAAGGATTATCAGGTCCGAAGGCTGCCATCCGCGGGTCACCCTGTCAAGTGACGGGAAACCTGAAGGCACTCCGCTCATCCCCGAAGACTTCTGGTTCTTCTCGATCAGCTTCATGGCATCGTTGATGACAGAGCCCACGTCCTGGACATCCTTCCTGAGGTTGCTCTGGATGGCGTCGTAAACCTTGGACTGGGCGGTGTCGATCAGGTAGTCCACCTTGACGGAGTCGTCGTAGGCATCCCTGAGGATCTCCCCGGCGGCGGTGATCAGATCCCTCTGGATCGTCTTCTGCTTCAGGATCTTCACATAATACTCCAGGTGGGCTGCGGCGCCGACCTTCTCGGACAGGTCCGCAAGGGCTACAGGGCCTCCGACTACCTCCAGGTTGCCATTCTCGCGCAGTTTGGCGCTGACAGTCACTATGTCCACGGAGACATGCGAAGTCACGAGCTCCGACATGGCTTCGAAGATCATCCTGTGCTTGGGATCGTAGAAACTGCTCGCGGTAAGCTCTTCAAGCGCCATGTCGACGGATGAAGGTTCGATGAGCATGGCTCCAAGGACAGCCTCTTCGACATCAAGAGCTTGAGGCGGTTTGTTTCCCATCTCAAGCCCGAGTGTTTCCAGATCGACTGACTGAGCCTTTTTCCTTTTGTACTTTGGCTGGTCAGGCATGTTTGGGGTTGTTGTTTCCTACTCGAAATGCGGATTGACGATGATCCTGCCGCAGTGTTCGCAGATGATGAGCTTGCTGTTGGAAGCGATGTCCACGAGACGCTGGGGAGTGATTGTGTTGAAGCAGCCACCACAGGAGTCGCCGTTGTAGACGGAGACAACTGCAAGATGGTTGTGCACGCTTGCGCGGATACGGTCATATGCGCTCATGGTACGGGCGTCGATCTTCTTGGCGCACTCATCGCGGACGGCCTCGAGCTTCTTCTCCTCCTTGGCGGTGGATTCGACTATGGTGGCCAGTTCTTCCTTCTTGGCGGCAAGGTCCTCGTTCCTGATGGCGATCCTGTCCTTGATGACCTCGATGTCCTCCTTCTTGCGAGTGATGGCAACCCTGGTGTCCA
This sequence comes from uncultured Bacteroidales bacterium, assembly GCA_900320185.1. Taxonomy (GTDB): domain Bacteria; phylum Bacteroidota; class Bacteroidia; order Bacteroidales; family UBA932; genus Cryptobacteroides. The sequence goes on along the minus strand of ONRD01000002.1, from coordinate 10,279 downwards.
TGATGGTCTTCTGCGCTATCTGGCGGAGAAGGTCCTGGTTCTCGATTTCCTTGTTGATGGAGTCGTACTCGCGGCTGTTGGCGACATCGTTGAGCTGCTGCTGGTATTTCTCAATCTGGGCGTCGCAGTCGATGATGTTCTGCTTGTTGTCCGCTATGGTCTGGTTGTAGGCATCTATTACGGCTGTGAACTGCGCCTGCCTGGCCTTCAGGTCAGCGATCTCCTCCTCGAGGGCCTCGACCTCCGAAGGCAGCTCACCCCTGAGCTGGACGATCTTGTCAATGGCCGAGTCGGCCTCCTGCAGGGCGTAGAGGGTCTTGAGCTTCTCCTCGACGCTGAGGGGGGAATCTGCGAAGTTCTTCTGGAGGGAGACGAAGGTTTCCCTCTGGTCTATCGGTGTTTCGACTTTCTTGATTTTCTTGGTTGCCATATCAGCTGTCTAAAAATAATATACAGGGTTACTTGCCGCCAGCCTGGAGCTGGTACGGACTGCAAAGGTAGGAAATTTTTTCCTTAACAGAGAAAATAAAATGGATACAATCTCCACTTCTCCCTCGAAATGGCCTATGTCCATGACCATGAAGTTATTAGGAGTGAAGAAATGGTGGTAGGAAATATCCCCGCAGATGTAGGCCTGCGCACCCGATTCCATGGCCTTCCCGATGAGGGAGCTTCCGGATCCTCCGCACATCGCAACGCGCCGGACGAGGCTGTCCAGGGGGCGCGAGCAACGGACTGCTCCCAGGGAGAAGCGCGACTTCACATATTCGATGAAAGAACGGCTGTCCATGGGCTCGGGCAGGTTGCCGGCGGCGCCAAGGCCGGTAAGGTCGCCTTCCTTGTCCAGGATCTCGATGTCCAGAAGTCCCAGGCGTCTGGCCATCGCCCCGCTGACGCCGCCGAGGACCTTGTCCGCGTTGGTGTGCGCCGCATAGACGGCAACGCCGGCCCTCACGGCCTTCATCAAGGCCAGTCCCACGGGATCGTCCGGGGAGACCTTCTTGATCCCTCCGAAGATCAGGGGATGGTGGGTCACTACCATGTCGGCGCCGCACCCTATGGCCTCATCGACCAGCTCCGGAGTGCAGTCAAAGCCCAGCAGGACCCCGTGGACTTCATCGTCGGGAGAGCCTACGCACAGGCCGCTGTTGTCCCAGCCCTCCTGGATGCCGAGGGGAGCGAACTCCTCGACGGCGGCAGCGATGTCGCGTACCCTCATAACGACTTCCTGACTTCGACAAGCTGCCTGCGTATCTCCTTCAGGCTGTCCAGGGTCTTGACGCGGGCATCCACTTTCTTCCTTTCGGACGAAAGTTTCCGGGCCGCCCCTTCAAGCGTGAGCCCCTGCTCCTTGACGAGGAGGTGGATCTGCTTGAGGACTTCCACGTCATCCTTGGTGAAAAGGCGGTTGCCCTTGGCGTTCCTCTTCGGATTGATGAACCTGGAAAATGAGTTCGCCCAGAACCGCACCAGGGAGGTACTCTCTCCCAGGATCTCGGCGGTCTGGCCCATAGTGTAGTATAGCTTTTCCATTTTGAATGTATTGAATATCTTGGTTGTCAACTGAATATCCTGCCCGGCAAGTCTCCTGCTAATCCATCGACTGTCCTGCGTTCAGGGACATGGACAGCATCTTCATGTACGAGTCTGGCGTCACCGAGGCGAAGAAATGGTGGAGCGGATCCAGCCTGGCCGTATCCCTGTAGACTTCGTAGTGGAGGTGCGGGGCGAAGGAGTTCCCCGACATCCCGACCTGGGCGATCTGCTTTCCCGCAGCCACCTTCTGCCCCTTGGCCACCCGGACGTTCTCGAGGTGCGCGTAGCGGGTCACATATCCCCCCTCATGGCTGATCCCGACGACGTTTCCAAGCCCCCTGGAAGCCATGGTCACCTCGCTCACGACCCCTTCGGCCGCCGCCAGCACAGGATCTCCCTGCTGGGCTATCATGTCCAGCCCGCCATGGTCGATCCTGACCTTGTAGAAAGGATCTATCTTAGGTCCTATGGAAGCCCCGGTCCTCTGGTAGGTGAAATCCTCCAGCGGGCTGGAAAGAGGAGGAAGGACGCCACCCTCCTCGATGAAGGCCATCACTTCAGCGAAGTTCCCGTCTATCCTTTTTCCCGCATCCTCGAGCCTTTCCGCCTTTTTCCTGGTGTAGGCCACGATGTCGACAGCCCTGATGGTATCCACGGAACCCTGAAGGCCCTGGGGATAAAGCCCCTCCAGGTCAGGCGCCTCGCCGTTGAAAAGCTGGCGGTAGATTCCGTCATCCTTCACATGGATGCCTTCAAGGACGTCCTCTATCAGGTCCTCCCTTGCCTGCATCCGCTCATAAGCCTTCCTGTACATTGCGTTCTGCTCCTTGAGCTCCCGCTCCGAGTCCGTGCTGACGAAGAGGGCGAAGACCGCATAGTAGACAACGGCCAGCGAAACCGTCACGAGGAAATATTTCAGGACCTTTCCAAGCACGTAGCCTGCCGAATGGGTGACCTTCCTGAACTCCATCCGGGTCCTGTCGAACCTGTACCTCTCAATCATTGCCGGGCCTCCTGTACACGCTGAACCCGTGCTTGTTGAATTCGTCGCCTGATTCTTCGCTCCCGCCGGCCACAAGGGCGAGATAGTCCTCCTTTGGGATCGAAAGGTCGAAATAATTGAGCGGGTTGACCTTCTCCCCCTTGTAGATCACCTCGTAGTGAAGGTGCGGGCCGCTGGCCCTTCCGGACTGGCCGGTCCTTGCTATCAGGTCTCCCCTCTTCACCTTCATCCCCTCGCGTACGTTGACGGAGTTGAGGTGTGCGTAACGCGTCTCGAAGCCGAAGCCATGGTCTATGGTGATGCAGGTCCCGTACCCGAAGAACTCCATGTCGACGGCTTCGACCACCCCGTCGCCCGTTGCATAGACAGGATTGCCCGTCTTCATCGCAAGGTCCACGCCCATGTGTATCCGTGACTCCCCGGTGAAAGGGTCGGTCCTGGAGCCGAACAGGCTTGAGAGTGTGTAGTTCGCCGGGTCCGGGATGATCGGGGGGATGGAAGGTATGCATGACGCCATGTCCCCTGCCTTCGAGGCCACCGCACCGACCTCGTCGAATGACGTCGTGCAGATGTAGGTCCTGCGGCTTAGCGCATCCAGTCTCAGGAGCACGCCCCTGAGCCTGTCGTCGGGCTCGAGTCCGTCCATGGAGGAGAGGCCCTCGCCGTCAGGCCGCACGCCTGAAGGCATGGCGTCCATCCCGAAGACCGAACGGTAGATGTCATTGTTCCTCGCCTCCAGGGTGGAGAGGACCTCCTCGTCATGGTCGAGGCGGGTGTCCATCACATCCAGCCTGGCGTCCCAGCGGGTCGCCTCCGCCTTCAGCAAGGCCGTCTTCGGAGAATCAAGGCCGAGGACGGAAGTATAGATCCAGAAATAGAGGAAGGCCAGCGCGAGGCTGCCTGCAAGCAAAAGAAATCCCTTGAAGAACTTGGACTTCAGGGATGCTTCCTTGATTTCGTAAAGCAGGGTCTCAGGGTTGAGAACGTACTTCCTCATAGTTTACAAATATACCCTTTTTTGCGGTAAATCGCGAAATTTGTTATAATTTTGCCAATTCCGTGCCTTCCTGCGGCCTTTTTGCGGAGAAGGTTCGGACAAACCAACGGAAAAGATTGAAACTCAATATGAAAACATCCAAGGAAATCAGACAGCAGTTCCTGGACTTCTTCCAGGCTAAAGGACACATGGTCGTGCCTTCCGCCCCGATGGTGGTGAAGAACGACCCGACCCTGATGTTCACGAACGCCGGGATGAACCAGTTCAAGGACATATTCCTGGGCAATTCGACCCCAAAGTCAAAAAGGGCTACCGACTCCCAGAAATGCCTCAGGGTAAGCGGGAAGCATAATGACCTCGAAGCAGTCGGGCATGACGGGAGACACCACACCATGTTCGAGATGCTGGGCAACTGGAGTTTCGGAGACTACTTCAAGGCCGAGGCCATAGCATGGGCCTGGGAGCTTCTCACCGAGGTTTACGGGATCGACAAGTCCAGGCTCTATGCCACCGTCTTCGAAGGAAGCGCCGAAGACGGGACCGGGATGGACGAAGAAGCCAGGGAAGCCTGGATGAAACTGATGCCGGAAGACCACATAGTCCTTGGCAACAAGCACGACAATTTCTGGGAGATGGGAGACACGGGTCCCTGCGGCCCCTGCAGCGAGATCCACATAGACCTGCGCTCCGACGAGGAAAGGGCGAAGGTGCCCGGACAGGACCTCGTCAACACCGACAACGAGCAGGTCATAGAAATATGGAACCTGGTGTTCATGCAGTACAACCGCAAGGCGGACGGAAGCCTTGAGCCGCTGCCGGCCAGGAACATCGACACCGGAATGGGCTTCGAGAGGCTCTGCATGGTACTCCAGGGGAAGGACAGCAATTACGAAACCGACATCTTCTCGGGACTCATAAAGAAGATCGAGGAGCTGAGCGGCCATCTTTACCACGAGAACGGGAAGACCGAAGTCGCGATGAGGGTCATCGCCGACCACGTGAGGGCCATCGCATTCTCCATCGCCGACGGGCAGCTGCCTTCAAACGTCAAGGCCGGCTACGTCATCAGGCGCATCCTCCGCCGCGCGGTCCGTTACGGCTACACCTTCCTCGGATTCGACGAGCCGTTCCTCTGCAACCTGATTCCCCAGCTCGTAGAGGACATGGGCGAGGCCTATCCCGAACTGCCGGCCCAGCAGAAACTCATTGAAAGCGTTGTCAGGGAAGAGGAGATGGCATTCCTCAGGACCCTCGACCGCGGAATCAGGATGATGGACGAATACATCGCCAGGAACGCCTCGACGAAGACGATCCCCGGAGTGGACGCCTTCATCCTCTACGACACCTACGGGTTCCCCATTGACCTGACAGGGCTCATCGCCTCCGAAAACGGCTACACGGTCGACATGGACGGCTTCAACGAGGAACTCCGAAAGCAGAAGGAGAGGGCGAGGAACGCCACCGCCAACGAATTCGGCGACTGGACCGTCTTCCACGAGGGCGAGGAAGTAACCTTCACCGGCTACGACACAACCGAGACTTCAGGAGCCTGCCTCCTCAAGCAGCGCACCGTCAAGCAGAAGAACAAGACGATGTTCCAGCTCGTCTTCGACCGGACTCCGTTCTACGCCGAGATGGGAGGCCAGGTTGGAGACACCGGCATCATCGTCTCCGCCGGCGGGGAGCAGGTCCGGATTCTCAACACCGTCAAGGAAAACAACCTCACCATACATATTGCCGAAAGGATACCGGAAGACTGCACCGGTCCCTTCCTCCTCAAGGTCGACGCCCCGCGGAGGCTGCGCATCGCAGCCAACCACTCCTGCACCCACCTGCTCCACCAGGCGCTGAGGCAGGTTCTCGGCACACATGTGGAGCAGAAGGGTTCCTTCGTCAACCCGGACTACTTCCGCTTCGACTTCTCGCACTTCGCAAAGGTGACCGACGAGCAGCTGCGCGAGGTGGAACACATGGTCAACCGCCTCATAAGGGAAGACCATCCCCTCCAGGAGAAAAGGGACGCCACGATGGAGGAAGCCAAGGGGATGGGAGCCATCGCCCTGTTCGGTGAAAAATACGGAGACAGGGTCCGCGTGGTCAGGTTCGGCGATTCCGTGGAGCTCTGCGGCGGCACCCATGCAGCCTCGACCGGCAGGATCGGCTTCTTCAGGATAGTTTCCGAATCCGCGATCGCCGCCGGAGTCAGGAGGATCGAGGCCGTGACCGGAGAGGCCGCTGAGAGCCTGATCGACACAGTCTCCGACACCCTCAAGACCATCAGGACGACATTCAACAACGTTCCGGACGTTGCCGCCGCCGTGGCCAGGCTGGTCGCCGAGAATTCAGACGCAAGGAAGAAGCTTGAGGAATATGCAAGGGAGAAGGCCGCTGCGATGGCAAAGTCCCTTGCCGCCCATGCGGAGAACATCAATGGTATAGATATTGTCAAGTTTGACAGGTCGTGCGACCCTGTCCTTTTCAGGGAAGCCGCAACCATCCTCCAGAAGGAAGTCAGGAACTTCGCCCTGGCCGCCGCCTTCCTCCACGAAGGCAAGCCGCAGCTCCTGCTGATGTACTCCAGCGACCTGGTCTCCGCCGGGCACAACGCCTCGAAGGACATCAGGGAGGCCGCCAGGTTCATCCAGGGCGGAGGAGGCGGACAGCCCTTCCTCGCTACCGCAGGAGGCCGCAACCCCGACGGCCTGAAGGAAGCCCTGGAGAAGATGGTGGACACTGTCACCGCATAAACTGGCACTCTCGGGATGAAGACGCTGGACAAGTTCATACTCAAGTCATTCGTAGGACCGTTCGTGATGATCCTGCTGGTGGTGATATTCATCCTGATGATGCAGTTCCTCTGGGTGTACATCGACGAACTTGTCGGCAAGGGACTCGACGCGAAGGTAATCGGCGAGTTCCTCTTCTGGGGCAGTTGCACGGTGCTGCCGCTCGCACTTCCCCTTGCCACGCTCCTGGCCTCGGTGATGACGATAGGCAACATGGGGGAAAGCAGCGAACTGATCGCGATGAAGTCCGCCGGCCTGTCCGTGCTCAGGATCATCACTCCGATACTCGTCGCCTCTTTCTTCATCAGCATCGGGACCTTCTTCGTGATCAACAACCTGGTACCGAAAGCCTACAATGAGATATTCACCCTCAGGGACGACATCAGCAAGACAAAAGATGAGATAAAGATCCCTTCCGGGACCTTCTACGACGGGGTCGACGGCTACGCCCTCAGGGTCGAGGACATGGGGGCTGACGGCGTCATGAGGGGAGTGATGCTGTATGACCATGGGGGGAAAGGCAACACCCGGCTCACCCTGGCGGACTCAGCCCACATGAGATTGTCCAAGGACAAGACCTACATGACGATCGACATGTTCAACGGGACCAACTACCAGGAGACGAACACCAAGACTTTCCAGGACACCACCCTTGAGCTCCAGAAGATCAGGTTCAGCAAGCAGGAGATGGTCATTCCCCTGGAGAACTATGCGTTCCAGAAATCCGACAGCGCCAGGTTCGGGGACCAGGTCAAGGCCCTTCCGCTCGAGAAACTCAGGGAGAACAAGGTCAGGCTACTCCACCAGCGGGATTCCGCCAAGGCGTCCCAGCTGATGAACACGGCCGCCTCCTACCTCTTCCTCCTCCACGGCCAGCTCGACACCCTTCCCAGCGGGATCAGGACAGCATTCGACGATCCGGACTTCATGAAGTTCAGGGACAAGAAGGATGAGGCGGACGCCTGCCAGAGGGCCTACAGCAACTCCCAGCAGCTTCAGTCGACGGTTGAAGGCTACGAGTTCGGAGCCTTCGACTACACGGTGATCCTCAGGAGGACCATCCTCGAATGGCTCAGGCGGTACGGCCAGGCGCTCGCCTGCTTCATAATGTTCTTCATCGGAGCCCCGCTCGGCGCCTTGATCAGGAAAGGAGGCATCGGAGTGTCGGCCATAGTCTCGATACTGTTCTTCGTCCTGTACTGGATCGTGGACATCACTGCGGTCAAGCTTGCGAGGGACGGTTCGGTCCCTCCTGCCGTCGGGGCCTTCGCTTCTGCGGCCGTCATGCTGCCGATAGGAATATTCCTCACATCCAAGGCCGCCCACGACAAGGACCTGTCCGCCGAAGGAGGCCTGAAGATCAAATGGAGGAAGTTCAAGAGCAAAGTCGCAGGACTGTTCAGGAAGACCAGGATAGTCTACATGGGCACGCCCGAGTTCGCCGTCGCTCCCCTTGAGGCCCTGCTCAAGAGCGGCTACAAGGTGGTGGGAGTGGTGACCGTTGCCGACAAACCCAGCGGAAGAGGCCAGAAGGTCAACGAAAGCGCCGTGAAGAAATGCGCGGTCTCCCACGGGATACCAGTGCTCCAGCCCGTCAGGCTCAAGGATCCGGAATTCCTTTCAAGGCTCCAGGCGATGAAGGCGGACATGTTCATTGTGGTCGCCTTCAGGATGCTGCCTGAAGAAGTCTGGAGCATGCCAAGGCTCGGGACATTCAACCTGCACGCATCGCTGCTTCCCCAGTACCGCGGTGCAGCCCCTATAAACTGGGCGCTGATCAACGGCGAAGGCAGGACCGGAGTCACCACCTTCATGATAGACAAGAAGATAGACACCGGCGGAATCATCCTGCGCCAGAGCATCCTCATCGGCGAGAACGACACTGCAGGGGACATCCACGACGCCTTGATGGAAATAGGCGCCGAAATGGTCGTAACCACTGCCCAGGGGCTTATTGAACGCAACGTCGAGACCCGCGTCCAGAGAAGCTTCATCCAGGGATCCGAAGTCCTGAAAGCCGCTCCCAAGCTGACACGTGAACTGTGCCACATCGACTGGGACGACACCACTGCCCAGATCTACAATCTGATACGAGGCCTGAGCCCTTATCCCGCCGCCTTCACCGAACTCTCCGCCGATGGAGGACCTTCGATGCAGCTCAAGATTTTCACAGCGTCGAAAGTCCCCGAGGAAGAAGAGCTTGCCGCTCCGGGCACCAAACCCGGCACAGTCCTTTCCGACGGCAAGACCCGCATGCACATACGTACTTCCGACGGAGAGATCGCCCTCGGAGACGTCCAGGCCGCCGGCAAGAAACGCATGGACATCAAGGCCTTCCTGGCCGGCTTCCGCGATCCTCAAGCATATTCCGCCACACCTGGAACCTCGAAGGCGGAGATCCTCAAGGCAAGGAACTCATGAGTTCGGCAGTCATCATAGGTGGAGGAGACTTCCCCAGGAAGGAATATCCCCGCGAGCTGATCCGCCGGGCAGACTACATAGTCTGCTGTGACGGACATGCCCTCTCAGCCTTCATGCGCAACCGCAGCAGTATCTTCGGCAGTCCCGCACAGGCTGCACTCCCCTCCGAAGGACATACCCTCCCAGCCTTCATGCGCAACCGCAGCAGTATCTTCGGCAGTCCCGCACAGGATGCACTCCCCCAGGAAGGTTCAGGCCCCGCAGCGAAAACGCTCCCTGCTGGGGGCAGGCTGCCAGACGCCGTGGTCGGAGACCTCCCTAATGCTGAAACGCTCCCTGCGGGAGGCAGGCTGCCCGACGCCGTGGTCGGAGACATGGATTCGGTCTCGGCAAGGCAGTTATCGGAGTTCTCCAGCCTGCTTGTAAAAGTGGAAGAGCAGGACGACAACGACCAGACCAAGGCATTCAACCACATCCTCCGCAGCTATCCCGACGTGGACACCATCCACATCGTCGCAGCGACCGGGAAACGCGAGTGTCACACCATAGGCAACATGGGACTGCTGATGGAATATGCCAGGAAACATGGCGCCTGCGGCATTCCTTCAGAAGGATGCATCTATGTGGACATGGTCTCTGACTACTCCACCATATTCGCCATAACCGATTCATGCGGATTTTTCGTGGGAGAAGGCAGGCAGGTCTCGCTGTTCAGCCCTGACAATTCCCTCACCATCAAATCGGAAGGCCTCGCCTGGCAGACCTCCGGAGTGGTCTTCGACAACTGGTGGCCTGCGAGCCTCAACCGCGCCACGTCCGACTTCGTAAAGCTGACCTTCTCACACCCGTCAGCTGCCCTGGTCATTCTCGACTGAGCGCTATGTTTACATGCACGAAGGTCACCGTTAACGGTCAGGCCCCAAAGTAGAATAGAATTATTTTTCGGATTTTGAGAAATATTCCTATATTTGCAGTCCCAAAAACACAATGGGCCATTGGAGAGATGCTCGAGTGGCTTAAGAGGCACGCCTGGAAAGCGTGTATACCCCAAAAGGGTATCTCGGGTTCGAATCCCGATCTCTCCGCAAGGAATGGAACAGCCGGCAGCGTTGCCGGTTGTTTTTTTGTAGATTACGCCGATTCGGCTGGGTGCTACACTGGTAAATATGTCCCCGATGCCCCTGAGGGGCAGCCTTCCGCCAGGAAGACGGGGGTAACGTTGAAGGCGCGAGACAGTCCGAGGCCCAGCCTCGAGTTCGAGTCTCGTTTTCCGCTCCAATGAGAGAATCGGACCTATAAAGAGATTCATCGGCAGGTTGAACCTGCATCAGAATGACATGAGACTGTCATTATGAGCGAAGCTGACATTCTTAGCGACGTTGTCATTATGAGCGAAGCGAAGAATCTGAATATCTTGGGGTGTCCTGGCCAACTTACTTTCAAATAGCTAACACGCTCTAAAAAGACAAGCACCTCATTATTAACATATTACAAAACGGCAGCGTGTGAAGGTATCCCTAAAGAACGGCCCCCTAA
>ONRD01000043.1 GCA_900320185.1 uncultured Bacteroidales bacterium | reverse complement strand
TGCATGTGTTAAGCCTGCCGCTAGCGTTCATCCTGAGCCAGGATCAAACTCTTCTTTGTATATTAATATTACTCTAGTCAGATCCCGGCAGCTTAATTCTTAAAGAAATCAACGCTCTCGTTTCGTTCTCGGTACTTTGTTGTACTAATCTTTCAATATTGTCAATGAACTTCCGCTTCTTTTCGAAACGGGCTGCAAAGATAACCACTTTTTCTTTTCCGGCAAATTTTTTTTGAAGAATTTGCCTTTATTGCTTTGATTTCGCATAGAGGTCGGAGATGTACCCGTCGAACCAGGCTATCCTCTTGTCCAGCCAGCTTGACGCATAGTCCACTTCCTGCTTCCATGTGGGGAAGGCAACCAGGCACACCGACAGGCCGTTGACTCCCAGGATCTTCCACCTGTCGAAGTTGGCTGTAGTCCCATAACTGATCCTCGCCGTCTCCGCCTCGACATTAGCCCTGGCGGCCGGGATCCTGGGCTTCATCTTCTGCCACTCGGAGTACACCAGTTCCACGAAATAAGGATCCTTGAACAGTCTCTTGAAATAACGCCTGGTCCGGTACATCTCGGAGGTCTCCGTGTACATGGGGGTCTGCGGATATGTCTGCCACCCGTTGGTCCCCGCCGATGCGACGCCAAGGGTCCATTCGGCGTCCCATGTAGGATACATCTTGAGCTTGGCGCCCCTGGTCGGGAGGACGTAGTAGAAATTCGGGTCATGGTTCCCCATGATCTCCATGACCAGGTACCATTTGGCGAAGCTTTCGGCGTCAAGGTATTTCCTGTAGCCCTTGTCGGGGTCCTTGAAATCCGCGCCGTCCAGGACCGCTTCCATCTCGTTCATGAAACCGAGGATGTAGTTGTAGGACGCATCGTTCTTGGCGATGTTGCCGTTGTCCGGGTTGGGATACTTGAAAGTATAGTGCGCCCCGTACCTGGTGGTCTTGAAATACAGGGACTCCCAGGAATAGTAGTTGTCATGCTCGATGAAGAATCCGTCGTCCTCCATCTGGACCTTGCTCTTGGCACGTTCCACCTGCTCGGTGAGAAGGTACATGCCGTTGTAGGAGCCGTTCAGATAAAGGTCCACATGGCCGTACTTCGGGACCCATTCCATCCCGGCGGCAGTGGACATCTCGAACTGGTAGGTGTTCCTCAGCAATGAACGGTCGCAGTACTCTGCGAGCAGGACCCAGTCCTTGTTGGCATGGAGCCCGAGTATGCTGGTCTGCTCGTCGAGCTTCATCTTGTAGGCCTTCTTGGGATAGCTCAGGAACGTGGCGTTGCCCCTGCCGCGGAAACGCCCGCTGCCCTGGACGGAGCCGAATTCCTGGCAGTTGGTGACGCTGTAGGTCCCATTCACCGTCTCGGTCCGGCTGGTTATCTCCGCTTCCGTGTCTATCGTGACCACCGGAAGGAGGTTCCGCGAATTGACGATGACGTTGTACGTCACGGAGTTGTTACCTTCGTCATAGAGACGTATCTCGACCTTGTCGCTGAAATCCACGGCGGTGGTACCCGAGACCAGGGCCTTCCCGTTGCAATATATCCGGGAATATGTCCCCGAGAAAGTCGGGATGAGCATTCGGAGGTCCTCGAGTCCCGGAAGGTTCACGCGGATGTCATTGTCCTGGATTATACCTATCGCATCGGCATGGACCCTGGAATTTTTCTCCGCCTTGAACGAGAAGGAGGACAGTTTCAGTTCCATGGCCGGTTTCGGACTTGGAGCGGGAACTGGAGTTTCAGGGTCCTCCTTGTGACATGCGGAGAGGACCAGGGCAAGCGCGGAAAGGACCGCGAGCAGTGACGCAACCTTTTTCATAGCCTACAAAAATACACATTAATCGATAAAATTGCTATCTTTGAAAGATGTTTGACCAAACGACGTTGAAAAATGAAAAAAATCTATTGGCTGTTGCTCTCTGCCCTGGTCATTGCCGCAGGTTGCAACAAACAGACGAAAGAGATCGATGAAGAGGGTGGAGGGGAAGAAACTCCCGAGGTGACCAAGAAGGTCGAAGTCGCCACCCCCGACACCTGGGCCGCAATCGACGAGCTGGGCAGGGAGATGCCGCTGAAGATTTCGGCATCCAGCGCCTACAAGAATATCGGAGAAGACGAAGCTCCCAACAAATCGATGAGGAGCGGGAAGACAGTTGCCATGTTCTACTGGACCTGGCACTGCGAGAGCCAGATGAACTACCCCTGGGTAGTGAACATCAGCCAGGTCATAAAGAACCATCCCGAATGCATGCAGAACCCCGCCAACGTCAACGACCCGGTCTGGGGGCAGCAACTTCAGCCCTGCTTCTGGGCGGAACCTTTGTTCGGCTACTACAGGGCCACCGACGAATGGGTGCTCCGCAAGCATGCCGAGATGCTGGCCGATGCCGGTGTGGATGCGGTGTTCTTCGACTGCACCAACGGGCATTTCACATGGATGGACGCAACCAGGGCGCTGATGAAGGTTTGGAACCAGGCCCAGAAAGACGGAGTGAATGTCCCGAAGATCGCCTTCCTCCTGCCTTTCGGACCCACCGAAGATTCCCTCATATCGCTCAGGCAGCTCTACAACGACATCTACAAGAACCACACTTACAAGAACCTCTGGTACATGATTAAGGGAAAGCCCGTCATCATGGCCTATCCGGACAACCTTACTTCGAGCGAGACCGACCAGGCCATCAAGAAGCTGTTCGAATTCAGGCCCGGCCAGCCCGACTACATCAACGGACCCTCCAGGGACGACCAGTGGGGATGGCTGGAGTGCTTCCCCCAGCATGAATACCACAACCATGAGCAGATGCCCGTCGGAGTCGCCCAGAACGCGACCAAGGAGAACGGCAAGCACTGCTACGCCTTCAATGCACCCGGAGCCTTCGGAAGGAGCTACACGGACAAGAACGGATTCGACGACTCCGAGATGGCTTACTTGCAGGGATACAACTTCCAGGAGCAGTGGGAAAGGGCCCTGACCGTCAATCCCACCGTCGTGTGGATCACCGGATGGAACGAGTGGATTGCCGGAAGGCAGCCGAACTGGCCCCCGAACAACCCCTACAAGCCTTTCGCCTTCCCCGATGAATATGACTACGAGCACAGCCGCGACCTCGAGCCCGTGGCGGAATGGGGCGACTACGGCGACGTCTATTACTACCAGCTTGTCAGGAATGTAAGGCGTTTCAAGGGTATCAGCAAGTACCCCTACGTCTCGGACAAGAAAACCGTCAAAGTCGGAGCGTTCGAAGGATGGAGCGAAGTGTCGCCGGACTTCAAGCATTACAAGGGCAACACCCTCCACAGGAACCATCTCCAGCACTCCAAGAGCGGAGTCATCTACACCAACAACACCGGCCGCAACGACATCGTCGACTGCAGGGTGGCCAGGGATGATGAATATGTCTACTTCTACGTCGAGACTGCCGCCTCCCTCACCCCCAGGAGCGAGAAGGCCTGGATGAGGCTCCTGGTCAACACCGACCGCGACATCAAGACCGGCTGGAAAGGCTACGACTTCATCCTCAACTACAAGAACCCTACAAGCGACACCGCAGGAATAATCTCCAAGTGCACCGGAACCACCTGGGAGTGGAAGGACAGCGGCACTTTCGAATATGCGGTCAAGGGCAACATGATGGAAATCAAGGTCGCCCGGAAGGACCTCGGCATGACCGGAGCCCTGGACTTCGAGTTCAAGTGGAGCGACAACATGCAGGAGGAAGGCAACATCCTGGACTTCTACGTCAACGGAGACTGCGCTCCCGGCGGACGCTTCAATTTCGTCTACACGGCTGACTGACGCGCTGGTGGCTACTCTCTGGCAGATATTCGCCACCTTCGCGAAGATAGGGGCCTTCACCATCGGCGGAGGGTATGCGATGATACCTCTAATCAAGGATGAACTGGTCAAACGCGGCTGGCTCTCCGAAGAGGAGCTGCCGGACATAATAGCGCTCGCGCAATCCGCGCCGGGCGTGCTGGCCGTCAACATGTCGATATTCGCAGGGCACAGGCTCAGGGGCGTGAAAGGCAGCATAGCCGCCACCCTCGGGTCCGTGCTTCCTGCATTCCTTACCATCCTGCTGATAGCGATGCTGTTCAAGGGCTACCAGGACAACCCGGTAGTCATACGCATATTCAAAGGCATCCGCCCGGTGGTGGTTTCCCTGATCGCAGTGCCGATGATCAACATGGCAAGGAAGAACAACCGGACATGGTGGGCATGGGCGATCAGCCTCGCCACCTTGCTCATGGTCGCATTCCTGGGGTACTCGCCGATCTACATCCTGCTGGTGCTCATCGTGCTGGCTGTCGCCATAACCCTTTACAAAGAAAGGAGGAGCCATGGCAGGAACTGAAATCCAGCTGCTTGCCCAGTTGTTCCAAGTCTTCTTCATCATCGGGATGTTCACCTTCGGAGGAGGCTACGCCATGCTTTCCCTCATCCAGACCCAGGTCGTCGTGACCCATGGATGGCTGACGGAAAGCGCGTTCACCGACATAGTCGCCATCTCGCAGATGACGCCCGGTCCAGTCGGCATCAACTGCGCGACTTATGTAGGCTATGAAGTGATGCAGCAAGCCGGCGCAGGCCACATGCTTGGGATATTCGGTTCCATGACGGCCACCCTTGCCGTCATGCTGCCTTCCTTCCTGATCGTTCTCACCATCGTCCGCTTCTACGACAAGGTGAAGGGGAACAAGGTCTTCGAAGGTGTGATGGGCTGGCTGCGGCCGGCCGTAGTAGGCCTGATCGGGGCCGCCGCCTTGATCCTGATGTTCAAGACGACCTGGGCCGGGACTCCCCTGCTGTCCTCATTCGAAGTAAGCGTGGTGAAGGAAAACTTCTGCGACGTCTTCAGCTGGCTGATCTTCGCGGCGGCAGCGGTTGCCTCCCTGTTCTTCAAGGTGGGGCCCATACCGCTTATTTTCGCCGGGGGCATCCTGGGGCTGATACTATATTGAAAATATTCGTAACTTGGCAAATCAAAAAGACAACGACATGAACAGATTAATCTGCACGCTCACGCTCGCGATGATGCTCGCTCCCCTTCCGCTTGCGGCGAAGGACAAAACAGTCGAGATCAACGTGATCCCGTACCCCCAGTCCGTAGAGATCGGGAAAGGGCAGTTCAAGGCAGCCGGAGCCACTTTCAACTGCGACCAGGCCATCGACCAGAAGAGCCAGAGGCAGATCAAGTCACTTGCGGACCATATCACACTGGTCAGCGGCAGGACCTGCTCCTTCGCTTCGCCCTTCGGGCTGAAGGCATCAATGGAACGCAACTCCAGGATCAAGGGATTCGTGTTCCTGAAGGACGCATCCATGGGGCCTGAGGAGTATTCGATAGAGGTAACAAAGAAAAGCTGCATTGTCAAGGCATCGGCCTACAACGGCTTCCTCTACTCGCTCGAGACCCTCAAGCAGCTGATGGACCCGAGCATATTCGGGAACGACATAGACGGCTCCCAGCGCTTCAGGATCCCCTGCGTGACGATCAAGGACAAGCCCCGCTTCTCCTACAGGGGCATGCATCTGGACTGCGCAAGGCACTTCTTCTCCGTCGAAGAAGTCAAGAAGTACCTCGACGTCATGGCCATATTCAAGCTCAACCGGTTCCACTGGCACCTTACCGACGACCAGGGATGGAGGGTCGAGATCAAGAAATATCCACGCCTCACCGAGACAGGAGCCTTCCGCAACGGGACCATGGTCGGCAAGCAGTGGGACTCCAACGACGGAGTCCGCTACGGCGGCTACTACACCCAGGAGCAGATGAAGGAGATCGTTGCCTACGCAGCCGCGAAGGGAATCACCGTCATCCCGGAGATAGACCTGCCCGGGCACATGCTCGGAGCCCTGGCCTCGTATCCCGAACTCGGATGCACGGGCGGTCCCTACGAAGTCTGGACAAGATGGGGCGTGTCGGACCAGGTACTCTGCCCCGGCAAGGAGGCGATGTTCACCTTCCTGGAGGACATGTTCACCGAACTGATGGACATATTCCCCTCTGAATATCTCCACATCGGCGGCGACGAGTGCCCCAAGAAGGAGTGGGAGAAGTGCCCCGACTGCCAGGCAAGGATCAAGGAACTCGGCATCAAGGGTGACGACAAGCATTCTGCCGAGCAGTACCTGCAGAGCTACGTCACCGCGCGTGTGCAGAAGTTCCTCAACGAACACGGGCGCAAGATCATCGGTTGGGACGAGATCCTCGAGGGAGACCTTGCCGAAGGTGCGACGGTGATGTCCTGGAGAGGTGTCAAAGGCGGAATCGAAGCTTCGGCGAAGGGATTCGACGTGATCATGACCCCAAACACCTACTGCTACTTCGACTACTACCAGTGCGAAGAACCGTCGATCGCGAAGGAACCCCTGGCCATCGGCGGCAGCCTGCCCCTGGAGAAAGTCTACTCCTACGAACCGCTCGAGGGACTGGACGCAAACCAGCAGAAACACATCCTCGGCGTGCAGGCCAACCTTTGGACCGAGTACATAGCCACGAACGATTACCTTGAGTACATGCTCCTTCCCAGGCTGACTGCCCTCAGCGAAGTGCAGTGGTGCAAGCCTTCCGACAAGGACTACGTCCGCTTCACCAAGGCCATGGAAGCCGAAGCATTCAGGATCTTCGACATCCTCGGCTACAATTACAGGAAAAACTTTTAAAGCCATGAAGAATACGATTATCAGGATTTCCATCATCGCAGCCGCGACTGCGCTGATGCTTTCAGGCTGCAACAACGCAGCCCAGAAGGCCGCCGAGAAGGCAAAGGCCGACTCCCTGGCCATTGAACAGGCCCGCCAGGACTCCATCGCCAAGGCGGCCGAGATGAAGACGAAGGAAGCCCAGGCAATGGCGACTATCGCCAGGCTGCCAGAAGAGCCGGTCTTCGACATCGTGACAAACCTCGGAACGATCAAGGTCAAGCTCTACAAGGGTACGCCGAAACATCGCGAGAATTTTGCGAAGCTCGCCCTGACAGGCTTCTACGACGGCCTCATATTCCACCGGGTGATCGACGGATTCATGATCCAGGGCGGCGACCCCTACTCCCGCGACACCTCACGTCGCGCCCAGGAACTCATCGGCCAGGGCGGTCCCGGCTACACCATCCCCGCAGAGTTCGTACCTGAATACAAGCACATCAAAGGTGCCCTCGCAGCAGCTAGGATGAGCGACGTGGCCAACCCCATGAAAGAGTCTTCGGGTTCGCAGTTCTACCTCGTCCAGGACACAGGGGCCTGCGTCCCGCTGGACGGCAGCTACACGGTCTTCGGACAGACCGTAGAGGGAATCGAGATCATCAACAGGATAGCCAAGGTGCCCGTGAACAACCGCAACCGTCCCCTCAATGACGTCGTGATAAAGAAGATAATCCTCGACAAGGACCTCAACGAGCTCAAGGACGCACCCGCCGCAGAATAGAAGCCAGGACGCCGCGCCGGACAGGTGCGGGCGCCGTGCCGGAAAGGCGGCGGGACGCCGTGCCGGGCAGGCGGCGGACACCCCACTTGCATCCCTGCAGGTGGTGTTCCAATTCTAACCTAAAACTTAACCTATGAAAAAACTATTCGCCCATTTGAACTGCAATTAGTTTGCCACAAAAAAGAAAAAAAGAAGAATCGCACATTATTGCAGAATAATTGACAATGAATAAGGCCGACTGACACCTTCTGTGGAGAACAACAGCTGCACCAGACGAGGCCGACAGGACACCACCGGCTGAGAACAACCACTCACCCGCCGAGGACGACTGACACCACCGGCTGAGAACAACCACTCACCCGCCGAGGACGACTGACACCACCGGCTGAGAACAATCACTCACCCGCCGAGAACAACCACTCACCCACCGAGAACAACCACTCACCCGCCGAGGACGACTGAAACCACCGGCGGAGAAGCTGCATATCATGCGATATCGATGGTCCCGAACTGCGCGATAGTTGCCTGGTAGGCAACATCAGGTCGGAGAGGAGGGCCTTTGCACGAAGCCCCCCTCCAACTCACGGATTCGGTGAACCTATTTCAAGGCGAGTCAGCGCACTACAGTTTTCAAATAGCTCACACGCTTCGCTTCCGGAAACGACTACTAATCAACATTTTAGGTTCTGCGAGCGTGTTAAGTGGACCTGATTTCGGGCTACCTTCACACGCTGCCAATTTGTAATACGCTAATAATGAAGCCCTTATCTTTTCGAGGCGTGTTAGC